>CAXMOT010000127.1:0-5313 GCA_964195105.1 uncultured Gemmatimonadales bacterium
CGCCCCCGGAGTGCCCCTAATGGGGGCTATTGGCTCCAGGGCGCGTTGACCGCCAGTTGTCCCGTCCAGACTCCGTAGGTTACGCAACCCATTAGAATCACCGCCAGGGTGACCCGGATCCCCAGCGCTTTGCGAGTGCGAGCCGCATTTCCCTTGTCCAGCAGCAGAAATGCTGCGCTCGTCGCAAGACTGACCAGAATAGCAATGAAAAGAACAACAATTGTTGGTTTAAGCCACATAATACCCGCCCCGTTAGAGGGTGAGAGTATAGCCGATTAGGCGGCGAAGAGGTTGCGTGCGTCTTAAGTTATTGGGTCAACAATACCGGTTGGTAATCAACTGGAAGCTGATGGTGTTCTATATCCTGTTCATGCCCTTGTTTCTTGGCCTGGGTTATTGGCAACTCAACCGTGCCCAGGAAAAGGCCGAGCAGGAGGTAAGCTATAGCACGCGAATGGCAGCTGCCCCGATCAGTTTGGAGCAGGCTGCTGACCAACCGGGTTACCAAAAGGTAAGCCTGTTAGGCCGTTACGATACCCGACATCACTTTCTACTGGATAACCGTATTTATCAGGGGCACGCCGGTTACGAGGTTATCTCCCCGTTTCTGCTGGATAAGACTGTCTATATTGACGGTTCCGAGGGGCTCACCGCTGTCGATTATGTGTGGGTAAACCGCGGTTGGCTGGCAATGGGTCGCAGCCGCGAAGAGTTACCGGAGATTACTACGCCATTGGAGCCGGCGGAGCTGCAGGCAATTATCGATCCCGGTGCGGGCAAGGGCCTGGTGCTAAAAGAATCCCGGTATTCGCAGCGTTGGCCAAAGGTTATCCAGCGTGTTGATATTCCGCGCATGGTGGATCAATTAGGCGCGGAACAGTCCGGCGCGGCATTTGCTGTTATGTTGCGCGTTGACCGGGATTTTCCCGGTGCGTTTACCGCAATCTGGAAGCCTGTCATCATGAGTGCCGAGAAACACCTGGGCTATGCTCTGCAATGGTTTTCCATGAGCGCAGCGCTTACAATACTGTACTTTTTTGCGACCTTTAAGCGAGTCAAGAATTGAGCCCTGATAACGAAACGTCTACCAACGCAGAACTGAGGGCGAGCCGCCGTACCCTCCTGATCATTATGGCGATAGTGGTGATCCCTTTCCTGCTGGCCTATACCATGTTTCGCACTGGCATCTGGATGCCCATTGGTACGACCAATAGCGGCACGTTGTTGCTGCCGCCGCTGCAAGTCGATGAGATCGGTCTTAAAGACCGGGATGGTGCCGCGATCAACTATCAGGCTTCTGATGGCCGCTGGGCGATGCTCATTGTCGGCGATGGCGTCTGTGATGCTATCTGTGAAAATGCTCTCTATCTAACTCGCCAGGTACATATCGCCCTGGGTAAAGAGGCCAGTCGCGTGCTGCGCTATTATGGTGAACTCGGGGCAGAGCTCGATGAGCAACTCGCCGTAACGCTGGCTGCGCAGCACCCACGCCTGGTTGCCGTGAATGTCGATCGCGACGAATTTACCCGATACGTCGATACCCAGGCGGCGGAGCAGGGGTTTGATTTCGATTCGCAGGTGCTGGTGCAGGAAAGCTTTGTATTAATAGCCGACCCGCTTGGCAATATTATGCTGTATTTCACGCCAGCGCATTCCGGAAAAGACATCCTTAAAGACCTGAAGAAACTCCTGAAGAATTCAAAGCTAGGTTGAATCCCGTGAATAAACGCACATTCCACCTGGCTCTGTTTGCCACCTGCTTCGCACCGGTTGTGGTGGTGCCTGATGCCAGAACCAGGTGGGTAGATGCGGGTCTTGGTTGCCCGAACTGGCCCGGCTGTTATGGTCAGCTAACGGTACCCGAGTCGGCTGCGGAAATTGACAGTGCTGAATCGCTGTTCCCGGATGCTCCGGTGGAAATCGGCAAGGGTTGGGCGGAACTGGCGGTTCTGGTATCGCTGGCCCTGGGCTTGAGTAATGTCTACTGGCATTTGCCCTTGGCGGTTGCTGTGGCCCATAATGCCGGTGGAGCCCTGTTGTTACTGACATTGGTGGCTCTTAACTATTATTCAAGAACGGCACGGGTACGAGGCACTCATCTTGGCTGAAGGTTCTAGCACGACACATACACTCATGGCCAGTTGGCGCGATTACCTGGAAATGTGTAAGCCCAAAGTCGTCGCACTGATGTTGCTGACGGCGGTAATTGGTATGTTCCTCGCGACGCCGGGAATGGTGCCATGGGATGTGCTGGTGTTTGGCAACCTGGGTATCGCCCTTGCGGCCGGTTCAGCGGCGGCGATCAATCACGTAATCGATCGCCAGATCGACGCACAGATGGCGCGCACCCACCGCCGCCCGATTGTGCTGGGCCGCGTTAAGCCGCACCAGGCGATTATCTTTGCTGTCGTGATCGGAACCTTGGGTATTGCGATACTGGCGCTGCTGGTTAATCCGTTGACGGCCTGGCTGACCCTTGGTTCGTTGATCGGCTATGCCTTTATCTATACCGGTTACCTGAAACGCGCAACGCCACAAAACATTGTGATCGGCGGCTTGTCGGGTGCAGCCCCGCCGCTACTCGGGTGGACGTCGGTGTCTAATCACCTTGACGCCAACGCCCTGTTGCTGGTGTTGATTATCTTCGCCTGGACGCCGCCGCATTTCTGGGCACTGGCAATTCACCGCAGCGCGGAGTATGCCAAGGTCGAGATTCCCATGTTGCCGGTAACACATGGAAAGCGCTATACGGCCCTCCATATCCTGCTCTATACCCTGATCATGATAGCAGTAAGCGTGTTGCCCTTTGTAACCGGGATGAGCGGCTTGCTTTATCTCGTGAGTGCGACGGCATTGGGCCTTGGGTTCTTATACTGGGCCTGTGTGCTCGTATGGGGGAACGACCCGCGTGCGCCGCTGAGAACCTTTAAGTACTCTATCAACTATCTCATGGTGCTATTTATTGCCATGTTGATAGATCACTATCTCTAAGTCGGGTTACCGATAATGCAATCCGGCGTACGGCGCACTGTTATTATCCTGGCGTGCATTATTGCACTGGTCATCGGCCTGGTATTTTTTCGGGTAATGCGTACTCCTGAACTGGATGCCCGGCAGTTATACCAGCTGGGTGCCGTCATGCGAGACCAGCCTGAACAGGTGGCGGCGTTTAGTTTGCTGGACCAGGATGGTCATGCTTATACGCATCAGCAGCTGCGGGGCAAGTGGAGCCTGCTGTTCTTTGGTTACACCTTCTGTCCGGATGTCTGCCCGGTAACGATGAGCAAGCTGGGGAAACTAAACGAGGCCCTGCGAGCGGACACGGATTTTGCCGACCGGCTGCAGTACCTGATGGTGACCGTTGACCCCGAACGGGATACCCCCGAACGACTCAAGCAGTACGTGACCTATTTCGATCCCGGCTTTATGGGCCTGACCGGTGACTTGCAGGGTTTGTATGATTTCGCGATTGGCTTGAATGCCATCTTTGCCAGGGTGCCGGTAGACGAAGAGGGTAATTACCTGATGGATCACAGCGCTAATATCGTGCTGATTAACCCGCAGGGTGAATATGTGGGCTTTTTCAAATCGCCCCACGTCACCGCCAATATCGCCCAGGCATTAAAATCGATTGTAGATTAGACAGAGTCGGCTATTCGGAGCGGCTTGGTAGCAGGTAAATCACCAGAAAGATCAGGGTAGACCCCAGTACAATCGATGGACCGGTCGCCGTATCCCAGCGAAACGACGCAAACAATCCCAGTACCACCGCCAACATACCCAGTACGCTGGATAAGAGCGCCATGCTCTCCGGGCTGCTGGAAAGCCGCCGGGCTGCGGCTGCTGGAATGATCATCAACGCGGTAATCAACAACACGCCCACAATCTTCATGGCCACCGCGATGACCAGCGCAATCATTAGCATTAGCAGCAAGCGCAGCGCCAGTACCGGATAGCCCTCCGCCTGGGCCACCTCCTCGTGAATCGTGATGGCCAGCAAGGGGCGCCAGAAGACCACCAACAATATGCTCACCAGGGCAACACCCGCGAGGATCCACACCAGGTCCTGGTTAGTCACCGTAAGCAGGTCGCCAAACAGGTAACCCATCAGGTCTACCTGGATATCCAGCATACCGACGGTGATGATACCGAGCGCCAGGCTGCTGTGCGCTAAAATCCCCAGCAATGTATCCGTGGAAACGATATGTCGCTGTTGCAGGGTAACCAATAGAACGGCAATGAGGATGCATGACAGGATGATAGAGATATTGACGTTCAAGTCGAACGCGATCCCCAGCGCAATGCCCAGCAGTGCCGAGTGGGCCAGGGTATCACCAAAGTAGGACATCCGCCGCCATACGACGAAGGAGCCCAGCGGTCCCGCGATCAATGCGACGCCAAGACCGGCGAGTAAGGCCCGAAATACAAAATCAGCCATGCCGTGCCTCGCTATCGCCGGGCGGCAGGACATTGCCTTCCTCGTCATGGCTATGGTCATGGTGATGCGCATACAGCGCGAGGCCGTCCGTGTCTTGCAGACCAAACAATTCCTGATAGGCAGGATCATTGCTGACGTGTTCGGGAAGACCGGAACAGCAAATATGATGATTCATGCAGATGACCCGGTCGGTGGTGGCCATCACCAGGTGCAGGTCATGGGATACCATCAGTACCGCACAGCCGCGCTCGTCGCGGATCCGGGTGATCAGTTTATACAACTCGGCCTGGCCGTTTATATCGACGCCCTGGACGGGTTCGTCGAGAACCAGAAGCTGTGGATTACGCAGCAGCGCGCGGGCCAGCAATATACGTTGTAATTCCCCGCCGGACAGGCTTTGTACCGATTTGTCAGCGAGATGCGTGGCGTTAACTTGGGCTAGTACGGTGCCTACATCCGGGCTCTGCCTGCCACCGGCAATTGACAGCAACCGCTGTACCTTGAGGGGCATGGTCTGCTCGATATGAATATGCTGGGGCATATACCCTATGCGCAGGCCTGGCGTACGCTGAATGACACCTCTGCTGGGCTCTTCTAGTCCCAGGATCAGTTTGACCAGGGTGGACTTGCCGGCGCCATTAGGGCCAATCAGGGTGACTATTTCACCCGACGCCAGGCTCAGGTCGATGTGATCCAGGATACTACGGCCATCTTTGGTGATGCCGACGTGTTGCAGGTTGACCAGCTCTTTGGCACTCATATCGACTGTGATCTAGCGGCTCATGCAGCGAGGACATCGCCCGGAGATATCGATAGTCTCCTGGTCGATGACAAAACCATAACCAGCGGCCTGCTCGTGAATCGAATGGCTGACC
>CAXMOT010000128.1:0-4249 GCA_964195105.1 uncultured Gemmatimonadales bacterium
ACCCCCGAATTGTCCCGGCTGGCACACACCGACCATGGCGTTCAGGTTGGCGCCGTCGATGTAGACCTGCCCGCCATGCTGGTGCACGATGTCACAGACCTGCCGGATCTCTGCCTCAAACACGCCATGCGTGCTGGGGTAAGTCACCATGATAGCGGCCAGGTGCGCGGCATGCTTGCCCGCCTTGCGGCGCAGGTCCGCAAGGTCAACATTGCCGTCCTGGTCGCATTCCACCACGATTACCTGCATGGCACACATTTGCGCCGACGCCGGGTTAGTGCCATGGGCTGACTTGGGGATCAGGCAAATGTTGCGATGCCCTTCATCCCGGCTCTCGTGATACGCCTTGATTGCCAACAACCCGGCATACTCGCCCTGGGAGCCTGCGTTGGGCTGTAATGACACCGCCGCATAGCCGGTTACTGCGCAGAGCATGTGCTCCAGCTCGCTAATCAACTGGTGATAACCCTGCACCTGGTTTGCCGGCGCAAAGGGATGGATCCCGGCAAATTCATCCCAGGTGACGGGAATCATTTCGGCGGCGGCATTCAATTTCATGGTGCAGGAACCGAGCGGAATCATGGCCCGATCGAGTGCGATATCTTTATCGGCCAGCTTGCGCAGGTAGCGCATCATCTCGGTCTCGGAATGATAGCGGTTGAACACCGGGTGCTGCAGGACCGCGTCGCTGCGCAACAGGGCATCGGGAATTCGACCGGCCGCATTCGACTCGACATCGGCGACCGAAAAATCGGCGAGCTCGCCACCATTAAAGATCTGCCAGAGCAATTCGATGTCGCCGCTGGTCGTGGTCTCGTCCAGCGATACGCCTAGCTGTTGATCGCTAACCTGACGTAAATTAACGCCCTGTTGCGCCGCGCGGGCCAGGATCGTTGCGCTATCGGCACCGGTCTCGAGGGTCAATGTATCGAATCCCGAATTCGTGGTTGCCGCCACCCCCAGCCGCTGCAGCCCCGCCACCAGCACATTGGTGAGCCGGTATACGCGCAGGGCGATCCGGCGCAGGCCCGTCGGCCCATGGTAGACCGCGTACATGCTGGCCATCACCGCCAGTAACACCTGGGCGGTACAAATATTGGACGTCGCCTTTTCGCGGCGAATATGTTGCTCACGAGTTTGCAGAGCCAGGCGATAGGCCGGGTTACCCTGGCTATCCACGGAGACACCCACGAGCCGACCCGGCATCGCGCGCTTGAGCGACTCTTTAGTCGCCATATAGGCGGCATGTGGCCCGCCAAAACCAAACGGAATACCAAAGCGCTGGCTGGAACCGATCGCCACGTCGGCGCCGAGTTCTCCCGGCGATTTGAGCAACATCAGGCTAAGCAGGTCGGCGGCCATCACCACCAACGCCTTGCGTTCATGCAATTTACTGATCGCATCGCGATAATCGCGCACCTCGCCGTTCGCGCCCGGATACTGAAGCAACGCACCGAAGCACTCCAGTTCCGCCAGGTCGGTATCCGGATCACCCACTACCAGATCAAAACCCAGCGGCGCGGCACGCGTCCTGAGGACATCGATGGTCTGGGGCAAGCAATCGGCCGCCACGAAAAAGACATTGCTCCTGGCTTTACTGGACCGTTTGCACAGTGTCATCGCTTCGGCCGCCGCAGTCGCCTCATCGAGTAGCGAGGCGTTGGCGAGGTCCATGCCGGTGAGATCCACCACCATGGTCTGGAAATTGAGGATCGCCTCGAGGCGACCCTGTGATATCTCAGGCTGGTAAGGCGTATACGCGGTATACCAGGCAGGATTCTCAAGAATATTGCGGCGAATTACGTTCGGCGTATGGCAACCGTAATAGCCTTGCCCGATATAGGATTTGAACGGCTTGTTACGATCGGCAATAGTCCGCAACTGCGCAAGCGCGTCTGCTTCGGTATAACCAACTTCAAGCGCCAGCGCTTCGCTCGAACGAATGGCGGCCGGCACCACCTGGTCAACCAGCTCTGCCATGGATGCCAGTCCCAGGCTGGCAAGCATCTGGTGTTGCTCCGGTTGCGATGGCCCGATATGGCGGCGGCTGAATTCAGTGTTGTCCTGCAATTCTCCCAGCGTCATTGTGAAATCAAGGATATCCTGCGCCTGAATTTCGCCCTGCTGGTCCTGGATACCGGGTGTTGAAGCTGGCATATTTACGAGTAACTTCCCTGGGTGGTTTACGCTTCGTCTTCGACGAGGCTTTGGTAAGCATATTCATCCAGAAATTCACTGCTATCGAAGTCTCCGTCGATCTTGATCCTGAAAAACCAGCCCGCGCCCTGCGGATCCTGGTTAACCGTCTCCGGCGCGTCGGCAAGGGCCTCGTTGACCGCTATCACCGTACCCGACACCGGCGACTTGATCTCTCCCGCCGCCTTCACCGACTCAATCACCGCCGCCTCGTTGCCCTCACTGAGCGTGTCGCCTTCAGCAGGCAGTTCAACAAACACGATGTCGCCCAACTGGCCCTGGGCATGGTCGGTAATACCTACCGTTACCACATCGCCGTCAATTGCCAGCCATTCATGGTCGGGTGTGAACTTTAGGTCACTCATCAGATTCTCCAGTAATATAAAAAACAATTTATCTCGAAACGATTCTCTTCAAAACCATTCTGCGTATAACTGCCGCGCTAAACCTCTATGTAACAGTTCCGGAGGGGCCGCCCTCAATCGGCATCACCCGGCGCTGCGGTTCGCTTCGCAAAATAATTGCGGGATAAACGGAACACCACCGGGCTGAGCAGGATCAATGCGATCAGGTTGGGGATAGCCATCAGGGCATTGAGCGTATCTGCCAGTAACCAGATAAAATCCAGGGTCGCTAATGCGCCCACCGGAATCGCCAGTACCCAGGCGATGCGGAATGGCACAATAGCGCGCACCCCGAACAGGAATTCGATGCACTTTTCGCCGTAAACGCTCCAGCCCAGGATCGTGGTGAATGCAAATACCGCCAGCGCAATGCTTACGAGATACTCGCCCCCTGGTAGTGAATTGCCGAAAGCCAGCGCGGTCAACGGCGCGCCGGATTCACCGCTGGTCCACACCCCGGTCAGGATAATCGCCAGGCCGGTCACACTGCACACCAGGATGGTATCGATGAAGGTTCCCAGCATTGCTACAACACCCTGGCGCACCGGATCATCGGTCTGCGCTGCCGCATGGGCGATAGGGGCGCTGCCCAGGCCTGCCTCATTGGAAAATACACCGCGCGCGACACCAAAACGAATCGCCGCCCAGACCGCGGCACCGGCAAAGCCACCCGTTGCGGCATGGCCGGTAAAGGCGCTGTCGACAATAAGCACCACGGCGGCCGGAATCTCAGTGACGTTTAATAACAGGATGGCGAGCCCTGCCAACATATAGCCGATCGCCATGACGGGCACCAGTTTGCCGGCCACATGGGCAATGCGTTCGATGCCGCCCAGAATCACGGCGGCGGCCAGCACGGCCAGGGCGATAGCAGTCGCCAACTTGGGGATCTCAAACGCGCCATGCAGGGCGTCCGCAACGGAATTGGCCTGCACGGTGTTACCGATACCGAAGCCGGCGATGGTACCGAATAGCGCAAACATAACTCCCAGCCAGCGCCAGTTAGCAGATAGCCCGTTCTTGATGTAATACATCGGGCCACCCACATACTGGCCCTTTTCATCGACTTCGCGGAATTTTACCGCCAGCACCGCTTCGGCATATTTGGTTGCCATGCCGACCAGCGCCGTGCACCACATCCAGAATAAGGCGCCCGGGCCACCCAGGAATATCGCCGTAGCCACCCCCGCAATATTACCGGTACCGATGGTGGCGGCGAGCGCCGTCATCAATGCATCAAAGGGGGTGATTTGTCCCGCGCCGCTGCCGTGACGCCCTTGCCACAGCATTCGGAACGCGTAACCAAGTTTGCGCAGGGGCAGCAGGCGCAACCCGAGCATCAGGAACAAGCCTGTGCCGAGGATCAACACCAGCATCGCTGGCCCCCAGACCAGGCCGTTGAGTTGTTTTACCAGATCGATAATCTGCTGCATCCTAAGTTATCAAGTAGTTAGAGTACGAGCTCATCACACTGCTGGCGACACTCGGGAATCGACCGACGGAACCGGGCCCGCCGGCCATCCGGTGTTTACCCATATACGGGGAAATTGCTGCACAGGGTCAGCACCTGGTCGCGCACCCGGTTGATCGTGTCTTCATTGCTAATATCGTCGAGGATAACGCACATCCAGCCCGTCATCTCGATAGTT
>CAXMOT010000129.1:0-6155 GCA_964195105.1 uncultured Gemmatimonadales bacterium
CACTAATTTGCAATCTAGCGTAAAAATATTCCGGGGTGATCGAGGTTAATGAATCCTGCGCCACATGCTTCCATGCCTTCTTATAACTCGTGCCAGCGCTACCCATTAGCCTTCGAACCCGGCTATCCGACCTATTATATCAATAGACCAACAGGCCCTGCGTTGTCCAGTCCAGTCGCTAAAAAACCATCGAATCGTGCCAGTAATTACTCGCGGGGGGCCAGCCTTGGAGGAGATTTTTTGTTATTTATCAACGGCTAAAAGAAACATTTGATTGATTTGACCACTAAATGAGCTTTTGCATCGCCAACAATGCGGGTAATGCAGCCTCACTAATCGAGATATGGGGAGAAGCTATCCGGGATTCACGTGGATTCACGCGTACGCAACGGCCGTTAAACTGCCGCGCAATACTCTCACTCAGGTTACGGATGGTCGGCAAAGCCGTTCCTGCGCCAATTTCCAACACCACCAGCCGCTTGGCCGCCAGGCTGTGCAGAAAAGTCTCCAACCGAGCCCGTTGTCGGTCGCTATCATCAGCTAGCCAGTCGCCATCGCCAAACATCAATATATTGGGGCGCGCGACCTCCCCGCACGACTCACAACGGGGCAAGCGGGTCGCGCGCATGGTGTCCGGATCGACAACGGGGTCGGCATTGTTGGCAGAGATGCTCGTGTTACAGGGCTGGATACATTGCAGGCGATGGATCGAGCCGTGCACTTCCCATATGCGCCGGGCGTCAAACCCCGCTGTTTGAAACTGCCCATCGACGTTCGATGTCACCACAAAATACTCCAGGGCCAGGCGCTGCGCCCACTCCAGCAAGAGCGCGAAACCCTGGTGGGGTACGGTTTTGCGATACAGGTTTAGCCGATGCCCGTAGAATCCCCAGGCAAACCCCGGATCATCATGGAAGTGGCGTGGATTTGCCGCCTCCTCGAAATGCAGCCCCAGTTGCTCATACATCGGGTAGGCTCGCCAAAAGCCCTGTGGTCCGCGGAAATCCGGCAACCCTGAATCCACACCCATACCGGCCCCGGCGGTAATTATTAACGCGTCGGCCTGCCGTATCGCGCTGGCTGCGGCCTCAATGGATATGTGCGACTCAGGCAATTCTCAATACCCCGGTAAGGCTTTGTGTGTATTCCAATACGTTACCGAATAATAACGTAACAAGCGCTATCATAATGGATTTGAGTCTACAGCAACGACGCAGCAAAGGTTGTTCCCGGGGCATCACTCCCTGGCCCGGGTAGGCTATTTAACTCAGCCGGGATATACTTCCCCCGAACGATCAGATTATACTTGCGCCTGATCCACTAATTCTTCTAATAACAATTATTCATATACCATGACAGATAATAACCGTGTCAGGGCAGGCGTTATTGGCGTCGGCTATCTAGGAAAGTTTCACGCTGAAAAGTACGCTAACTTACCCCATTGTGATTTGGTTGGGGTGGTCGACTACAACCCGGACAATGCCAAGGCTATTGCCGAAAAATGGCAGACCACTGCGTACACCGACTACCACGACCTGCTCGATAAGGTCGATGCCGTCAGCATTGCCTCCCCGACCACATTGCACCACGCGATCGCAAAGGATTGCCTGCTGCGGGGCATTCATGTCCTGGTGGAAAAACCGATCACCGTAACGACCGAAGAAGCTGAAGAGCTTGTCGCCCTGGCCAAGGAACATAATTGCATGTTGCAGGTGGGCCACCTGGAACGCTTTAACGCGGCCTTACTGGATCTCGACAAGGTACTCACAACACCCAAATTCATCGAAACCCATCGGCTGTCGCCTTTCAAACCGCGGGCGACCGATGTTGACGTCATACTCGACCTGATGATCCATGATATCGACCTGATACTGAATACCGTTCACTCGGATGTGGTCGACATCGCGATCAGCGGTACCAGCGTACTATCGGATACCACCGATATCGCCAACGCCCGACTGAGCTTCGCCAACGGCTGTGTTGCGAACGTCACGGCCAGCCGCATCAGCCTGAAATCGGAACGCAAGATGCGTATCTTCCAGCCGGATGCGTATATTTCGATCGATTTCCAGAACCGCATCTTCAGCTACCACCGCAAAGGCGACGGCGAAATGTTTCCCGGCGTCCCGAACATTGAGAGCAAAGAGACGATATACGAAGATGGCGACGCGCTGAAGACGGAAATTGCCGCGTTTATCGATTGCATCCGCACCGACACCCCTCCCCTGGTATCGGGCGAGGACGGATTGCGTGCGCTGCAGACAGCCACTCGAATCAGGGAGACCCTAAGGAAGCAGCAGTCTTGAACTAATAAACAGCCTTGAGCTGGGAAACAGCCCTGAGCGAATAAACAGCCCTGAGCAAATAAAACAGCCTTGAGCCAACAAATAATAAATAGCCCCGAACCGTAAATGGAGAAATGAAAGCCATGATCCCAATGCTAGACCTTAAGGTGCAATACAACGACCTGAAACACGAAATCGACCAGGGCATCAAGGACGTACTGAATGGTTGCCACTTCATCCTGGGGCCCAATGTTAACGCTTTCGAGGCAGAAGCCGCCAAGTACCTGGGCGTCAAGCACGCCATTACCTGCGCATCCGGCACCGATGCCTTACACCTGGCGCTGAGGGCAAACGGGATCGGGGCTGGCGACGAGGTCATCACAACCTCCTTTACCTTTATCGCCACCGCGGAAGCGATCCGCTATGTTGGGGCGATCCCGCGCTTTGCCGATATCCGCCTGGATACTTTCAATATTGACCCGGACGCTATCGAAGCCCTGATCACGCCGCAAACCAAGGCCATCATGCCGGTACACCTGTTCGGCCAACCCGCCAATATGGCAGCGATCCAGGCAATATGCGACAAGCATGGCCTGCTGCTAATCGAAGATTGCGCGCAGTCTTTTGGCGCCGACATCGGCAAGCAGATGACCGGCAGCACCAGTGCCGCCGGCTGCTTTAGTTTTTTCCCCAGCAAGAACCTCGGTTGTTTTGGCGACGGCGGCATGGTCACCACGCAGTCCGATGAGGTTGCCGATCAACTCAAGGTATACCGCAATCATGGCAGCCGTGAACGCTATTACCATGACGTGATTGGTTACAACAGCCGCCTGGACGAAATCCAGGCCGTAGTACTGCGGACCAAGCTGCAACACATTGATGAATACAACCAGGGCCGACGCCGAGTAGCGGAGGCCTATCGCGAGTTGCTCGATGGCAGTTCCGTTGTCACACCCCACGAGGACGGCATCGGTCGCCATGTCTATCACCAGTACACCACCCTCATGCCACAGCGGGAAAAGGTAATGGAGCACCTGGTGCAGCAAGGCGTGTCCTGTGCGATCTATTATCCGGTGCCACTGCACCAGCAAAAGGCCTTTGCCGATACCGAGCAGCCCGCCCTGCCCGTCACCGAGGAAGTCGCAGCGCGGTGCCTGTCATTGCCGATCTACCCGGAACTCAGCGACGAACAGATTCAACAGGTTATCGGGGCAATTCGCGAGGCGCTCAGCGAGTAGCGGGCGCCGGACTACCTGGCGGGGGATGGCCATCGTTGCGATCGACACCCATCACGTCGGCACACGCTTCGAGGATGTTATCGCTTGATATTGAAACTGCGCGGCTGATATTTAGCAACGTAGAAAGCTCGATCCTCGGCTGTTCCTGGGCCATGCTGCGCGCATGGACGGTTTTTTCCAGCGAGTGACGCAATTCATCCAGCATATCCTGGGCAGACTTTATCTTTTCCACCGTGTAATGCGCGTCGGACTTACCCAGTATCTTCAGGGCATTGCGATACAAATGCCTGACGGTGTGGCGCAGCTCATGGCCCATCTCCAATATCCATTGCTCTTCCGAATGGCGTAACTGCATCATGTTATGGCGGATGTCTTTGACTGTTTTGGCCGCCACAACGCTGTCGCGCACAGCATGGACATAGCGGCTGATATCCGCGACTGAATCCGGGTCTTCGACCAGCTGCTGGACCTGGGAGATGTACCGTAGCAGCTCATCCTCGGTATGCTTGATATCGGCGTAAGCCTCCTCGAACGGCAGTCGGTTCGCTTCCATGGACGCGACGAATTCCTCGGTTTCCTCACTACGGAATACGTCGCTCGCATCAATACGAAAGCAGCGCAGGTTGAGCCACATGCATTTCATCAACAGGCGCTTCACCTCGTTATCAATCGCTTCCCTGGCCGCGAGGGTGACATCCGGCGGCACCAGGGGAATAAACTGGCAGGTTTCACCGCTGACCTCCTTGATCACCTTTTTTAATAGCTGCGCGAACTGGTCCACGAAGGGCAGAAACACGATGACACCCACCAGGTTCATAGTCGAGTGAAATGATACCAGGGCGTACATCGGATCCTTAATGCCCAGGACATCGACCAACAGGGACAGCAGCGGCGTCGAGAACAGGAAAGCGAAGGCGACGATAACCAGGTTAAAAATAAAATGTGATAGCGCGACCTGGCGCCGCCCCGCGGTACCTGCCATCCCGCCCAGCAGCATGGTGCTGGTCGTCCCCAGATCTGCACCGATGACCATGATTACCGCCGTCGAAAGGGGTAGGACGCCGGCACTGACCGCGCTCAACAGAATCATCATTGTCGCAGAGCTCGACTGGATCAGTGCCGTGAACGCAGCTGCGCCCAGCAGGTATATCAGCGGGTGATAGTCCCGGAAAATCTCCGGACTGACAGAATCGGCCAGCTGCTCGATACTCGACTTCATGAAGTCCAGGCCGAGCAGCAGGAACCCGAGCCCCAAGACCAGGAACCCGTATTGCTGAAGACGCGTATCCCGTTTTACGAAAGCCACCGCCAGGCCGCCGACAGATACCAACTGAATCGCGACACCCGTCAGGTTGAGCTTGAACCCCAACAGGGCAACCAGCCAGCCGGTGAAGGTGGTGCCCAGGTTCGCACCAAAGACAATGCCCAGCGCATTGCGCATTTCAAGCAGGCCGGCGCCGACAAAAGCCAGCACCAGTAGGCCCACCATCGAACTGCTTTGCAGGCACATGGTCGCCACGGTGCCGCCCATAACGCCGCGAATGGGAGACCGCGACTGGTCGCGCAGGAAGCGGTTAAAGGTAGCTCCACCAAACTGGTTCAAGGCATTTTCCAGCAGGCGCATGCCGTACAAGAACACCGCTAACCCGGCCAGAAACTCCCATGGTTCAATAAGGTTATGCACTGTTAGATCTCAGTAAATTTTTCTACTGGGGATAACCAGGGTGGCCACCCATTCGGAGTCAGTCTTCCTGGCCGCCCTCGCATTCGACGATGTAGTCATAGAGCTCCTCAAATTCGGCCTGTCGCGCGACAAACATCGGGTCGACATACGCATCGATACCGGTGACCAGGTCCTGCAGCTCCTGTTCATGAAAGTGCTTCTCGATGAGCGGGAAGAAATGTTCATTCTCCGAGTTCAGGTGTTCGATTTGAAAATCATAGAAACTGGCAAACGCCTCTTCTATTTCATCCAACGACACTACCTGGTCATGCGCCACTGCATCAATATCGGCTGCCAGGCGTTTGGTAAGCCGTCCCAGAATAACGTGCTGGTTCTTGATGTGTCGCAGTTTTTGCGCGGCCTTCTGATCATCGACCCTGGTCAACAGTTTATCCAGAACCAGCTCTTCCAGCGGATGATGAAACGCATCCGGGTAAGCACGAATGTATTCAATCGCATCCTGAATCAAGCCCAGGCTGGGTTCTTCTCCCGTATCATTCACATAGTTATTAATCTGTCGTTCGAGGCAAGACAGGACTCGCTCCAGTTGCATATGGTCAAGAATCAATTGTTTAAGTACTTTCTGCATAGTCTTTTATCCGCAAGGAACTGAACCTGACCGTAATGTACCCGATTGCCACCCTCGATATATTGACTCCGGTCAAGTATTGGCTTCGCTGAATAGAGTTCTTTCCGGAGACGTTTGATGCACCCTTTTGGGTGGCGAATGGTTCTCCGAAAATCCCCCATAAGAACTTTCATTTCAATCCTGACTAGGCATATAATGCGCCCGGAGACCGGAGTTAATCGATCGGTAAAGTGAGCGATATAGCTGCTTTGTGGCGACCATTGCCAAACTGGCACGATGGATTAACTGGTTTCGCTAACCTTGAACAATGCATAGAGATT
>CAXMOT010000130.1:0-7480 GCA_964195105.1 uncultured Gemmatimonadales bacterium
AAGCCGTGGGGCAAGCAATTGTTTCGCTACTTCAACGATAGCGATTATCGCGAGTGGGAAGGCTCGACACCGATCATCCGTAAGTACTGGACCGTCAAGAACAGGATTGAGGGTTATATCGCGCTGCGTCACTTGATGGAACAGACCATGACAAGTGAAATCTATAGTCGGATCAATATCCCCTATTTCATTGGCTATTACTACAAGAACGAAAATGAGTATGATGATGTCATTTCGATCAGCGCGATAGAGGAATTTGACAAGAGTACCCGGACGCCCGCCGACCAGAAAGTTACTACGGCATTCAGCACTGCTACCGGCCATGTGATTGGCACGCCATACCAGAACCCCAATTGGCAAGACGTAGAAACCGAGATATTCAATTTTGCTGAGGCGAAACTGCGCCTGCCTGTTAAAGCACAGGATTGATCGAGTGGTTAAAGTGGGGTCAGATGAGAATGGCACTTACTTAAGCTCAAAAAGGCAATAATTTCCTCGTTTCGTCATCCTCGCGAAGGCGGGGATCCAGTGATTTAGCGTTTCCTGTCACCGTATTCACAATGCATGGTATCGGCATGGCCGGGCGCGACCAAATTTGGCGTCTGCCAGCGCCAGTGTCGTTCCCTTTGACTCAGCTCATTGCTTTAACCGGCCGAACGGATATTATGACCCGAGCGCGGATGGCACGCGTATCCTGGGGTTTTACTGAGGCTTTATTGGGGATTTAACGTCATGAAGATAGCGATCATCGGCGCAGGGATGGCGGGGTTGACCGCTGCGACTGAGTTGCAGCGCAAAGGCGCAACGGTGCAGGTTTTTGAAAAATCCCACGGCACCGGTGGGCGCCTCGCGTCAAAGCGACTGGACTGGGGGCAGATGGATACTGGTGCACAATATTTCACGGCGCGCTCCGGCGGATTCCATGCGCGGGTAAAGCAATGGGAAGCAGCGGGGGCGGCTGCACAATGGGCATTTACGCCGTATCGACTGACAGACGGAGCATTGCAGCCCTCTCCGGATGAAGCCGTGCGTTACGTAGGTACGCCGCGCATGACCAGCATTGCACGGTATATGGCGAAGGACCTGGATGTCGCGTTCCAGACGCGGATTGAACAATTGAGCTTTGATGGCGAGCAGTGGGCGTTGTATACCACTGACGAACAGAAACTTAACGGGTTTGACTGGGTGGTTAGCAGCATCCCGGCTGAGCAGGCTGCGGTAATGCTCGACACCAGCAGTGATCTCGCGCGCGATATTCCCGAAGAGGTTCACAATCCATGCTGGGCGTTGGCGCTGGCCACGCGCGGGCATGTGCCCGAGGATATCCAGGGGATCTTCGGCGATGATGTTGTTTCGTGGGTATCCCGCCTGTCCGCTATGCCAGGCCGAGAGTGTCCGGAGGGTAGTGATGACCTGTGGATGCTGCACTTCTCTGCGCAATGGTCTCGCGAGCACGCTAATGACACGGCCGACGCCGTCTACGCCGAGGGACTTGCCTGGCTACGAAGCCGTCTCCAGGCTGACCTGGTTGCGCGTCAGCATTACGGCCATTTCTGGCGTTACGCCAACCTGGCGGATCCTGAATCGCCGCGGCCTTATCGGGTTGAGAAATCCCGAAATCTGGCCGTCATCGGCGCGTGGTGCTGCGGTGGCAGGGTAGAGGGCGCCTATCAATCGGCCATGCATTTGATGTCGGACTACTTTAGCTGATAGCCTGCGAATCAGGTGGGCTCAGGGATATTAGAGAAAGACCAGGGCCGTCGAGTGACGGCCCTGGTGGCTGGTTTAGCTCTCGTGTAAATTGAGCTGCTTGACCAGGCTTTTAGCCCAACTGTTGAACAGTCGTTTTGTATCCGACTTGTTTTGAAAGCGATCGTTGATACCCCATTCGTGGCCCGCGTCACGGTGGTCCTTGGCGATAAGTAATACATCTCCATTTTGGTCGCTTACCGTGAACTGGATAGTTGCGCTGCCCGCTCCATAAGAGAGGTATTTATCCCTGGGAGCGCGGTTTTTGAAATCATCCTTCGGTGCGGCTGGATCCAGCTCAAGCAGGTCGGCTTGGATGGTAATGACATCGCTGCCCGGCGCATCCACTACGCTATAGTTTCCCTGCTTTTCAATCCTTTTGCGCAACGCGCTCTTGTAGATGTTGTTAAGCCCGATCTTGTCCTTTTCAGTAAGCTCCCAGTCTCCGTTACTTGACAGTCGGTAGCTATCTGGCTGGTCAACTTTAACGTTTGCCATGTCCAGGTCATCGATATAGATCTTTTTTAATTCGCGTACTTCGCTGGTATCTCCGTTAAAGGCTAAATCAAAATGTTTGCTTTTGCGTTGAACTAACTCGAGCCGTTCCGCTTCGGCCAGATCATGTGCGGTGGCGATTCCCGCAGTGGCTGCGCCAGAGATTATGGCTGAAATAATAAGAGTGGCGATGGCGATATTCTTCATTGTGTGTCTCCTTTCGAGATTTATTGGGTTGCTACAAAAGTCTTTAACCGCTTGACTTGGATACACTTTAATGCGGAAATCGATCTTCCGTTAATCACCAGCGGCCAAGTACTTATCACTACACGACAATTGTTGATTTTATGCATTCCAGCGAACTGTTAAACGTTACAACGCACTCTGGTGTTGCGCGGGTGTTGGCCCGTACGCTCGAAAGCTACGGGTGCGACAGCAAGGCTTTTTTTCGTGAGGCAGGCCTGGAATCCGCAGACACTCAAACGGCTGATGCCAGGGTGGCCGCAGTAGCGATGCAAAAGGTGTGGCGCCGGGCGGTCGAGGAGACCGGTGATGAGGCTTTTGGCCTCCGTTTTGCCCAGAACATGCACCCGGCGGCACTGCAAGGCCTCGGGTTTGCCTGGATCGCGAGTAACAGCCTCCGTGACGCGTTTATACGCCTGGTGCGCTATTATCGAATCATTACCACCGTGGGACAGGTAGTGCTCGACGAAGCCAGCGATCCCATCAGGTTGTGGTATCGGATTCCCGAGCGAGGCGGTAATGTCGTTCTTGCTTCGCTGGACGCCGCCCCTGCAGTATTTATACAAATGTGCCGCTTTACCAAAGGCGATGATTTCTGCGCCATGAAAGTGGATCTGCTACGGGAGAGGCCCGCCGATGAATCGAAGTTCGACGCGTTCTTTCGTTGCCCCATCAATTACGGGTGCAAGGAAATTTGCCTGTATTTCGAAAAAGCCGAGCTGGAAGCGCCTTTACCGATGGCTAATTCCGAACTCGCGCGAGCTAATGATCAGGTAGTTATCGAATACCTTAAACGCTATGAAAAGAACGACATTGTTAACCAGGTGCGAGGGTCAATTATCGATTGGCTACCCTCCGGGGTTCCCTCGCAGGAGAGTATCGCTCAATCCTTGCATCAAAGCCCTCGTTCGCTACAGAGAAAGTTGAGCGCCCAGGGTTTAACGTACAAGCAGTTACTGGAGGAGATACGAAGCGAGCTTGCCAGGCAGTACCTGAAAGAGCCGGGGCGCAGTGTCAGTGAGGTCGCGTATTTACTTGGCTTTACGGAACCGAGCAATTTCGCTCGCTCTTTCAAACGCTGGACGGGGCAATCCCCCCAGGCGTTCCAGGCTCACTAGCCGGTTGTTGAAAAACTAACTTACTCGTTCCGGGGCGTTAAAAAGTGGCTCAGATCGATTATTTAGCACTCACAAACGCCCTCATTTCGCCAAATTTTGCCTTGCCAGTCCAGTCGGCTTCAATAACCTGCCATACGAGCGATTTAGTGAGTCTTAGGGTTAGAAGAATACCTGATTGCATGTCCGCTACTCCGCAATTAGCTGCTACAGTTGCACGCGCACTGTCTGCAGAGAATTCGCAGCGATATCTATCTGGGCATGCTGGGCGCCGATCTGTAACACATACCTGATCGCTTCTTTGGTGGTGTTCAACAACTGCATACTCAACAGGTTGTCGCTGTTCACGGTGGCGCTGGCGTGCAACGCATCGTCGTCCAGGTTATCGAGTATGGTATATGCTTGCACGGCTTTATCGCCGGGACGGATGGTCTTGCTGAACTGGGCTAGTACATAGTAAAGCGGTGTGTAGTAAACCTCTCCGGCCTGCGTATCTATCATAATCGGCGCGCCGCAAAAGTTGCCGGCATGGTTAGGACCGCCATCCTGGTCCAGGACGATGTTCCAGTCGATCCAGCCTTCCAGCCAATTGTTGAAACTTACAATGATGTTCCTGGCGTAGCGATGCACCGGGGTATAGATCGGGTGATCTTGCGGGTTGGGCGCCCACTCGGCGGTATAGGCCCAGTCGGTGGCGTTTTCATTCCACCAGAAGTCATCATTGCCAAACCAGCCTGATTCCTTGAACCGAACCGGATCCGCTATCCCGCCGGGTGCATCCTTACCGAGGTCGTCGATGCAGCCCTCGGTATGGATAATGCCGAATTCGGGGAAGCGGTCATGGACCCGATCAAACACATCTTCGGATACCTTGTAGCTGCTTTCATACCAATGCACCGCCGCGCCGTAGACGAAAGGCGCGGTTTCCGGATCGCTGAAGATCACATTCGCCCAGTGTTCCAGGCCGTCACGGTTCTGGTCGTAGATCAGGACCCGGGTATCGCTATGATCACTCGCCTGCAGTTTTGGCCCCAGGTGATGTTTGATGAACGCGTTTTGCGACTCCGCGGAGAAGTGCATGCTTTCCCACTGACCGCTATTGCCGTAGGGCTCGTTAATGGGCGTCAGCCCCCAGATATCTACACCTTCCGACTGGTAGGCATCCAGGTATCGGATGATATAGTCGGCATAGGTCGAAACATATTCGGGTTTCAGTTCGCCGCCGGTGCCCTGGTAATGGTTCTCTGGCATTCCCGGGGTATACCAGTCTTCGATTGTCTTCATCCATGGCGGTGCGGTCCATGCGGATGCAATGATACGTAATTCTTTATCTGTCTGGCGGCTCTTGATGGCCAGGGCTTCCTTGATCATGGGTAACAAATCAAAGGTCTCATCCTTGATGCCGGGGTATTGCGCCGCGCTGAAGCCATCCTGGTCCGGGGCAATACTGAAGTGCTCCAGGGCTGCATCATCCTTTACCGCGGCGTAGGAGTATTTGCCCTCTACCGCAAAATCGGTCGCGCCGATCGGGGACCTGGCCAATGAAAAATTCGCGCCGTTCTCGCCGTAGATCTTATCCATCACCTCCAGTCGCTTGTCCTTGTCCAGGTGTGCCAGGATGTACGCAGAGGATTCAGTGAAGGATGTGCCGATACCGGCGATCGTTTGCTTAACGATATCGGGCCTGATCAGGATCACGTTGCCGCTCGGGGCGCCCTCGTGAAAGACCAGGTTTTCTTTAGTGGCGATTTTGTCTCCCGCTTCGCTGGTAAGCAGGATTTCAGTGGTGGCGGATAAGCCGTAATTTATCGTATTGGTATAGGGGAACAACGTGACTCCAGGGGGGTGTGAAACACACGAAACCATAAGCAGCGGGGGCGATTTTCTCGTCTGAGAGACCTGTTATGTGCAGTGCTTAATGGCTCTGTTTTTATTTATTATCTTTATGCGTAAAAACACGCATAGGAGACCGCCCTTATAGCGCCCGATAGGCATTTTGAGGGTTCTTAGGCTAATTTTCAACCACCGTTCGTTCGCTGGCGTTTTACGCTGACCGGACGTTGGTAGTTTGTGGACTATCCGCGATGGCGCAGGTAGTAATCTAAACAGGCATCAAAGCCTGTATCGACCAGCGCTTCATATGCGGCGCGATGATCGCCGTGCAAGACATAGAACGGGCGGTCGGGCAGGTTGCGGGCGTCGACGAGGGCTGTCTCCTGGCCGCTGCCTTTCACCGGTATTGGATTGAAGCTGATAAAAAAGCCCTCGCCGCGGAGGATGAAGTTGCTATTGGCGGCGCTCTTTTGCCAGTCCCGGGTTAGCTGGGGGGTTGTCATCGGGTAATGTTCTCGTTACTGGCCAGACCCGAAAATGGGTCGAGCGGGCGGTGTTAGTGTGGTTGTTTTTCCAAGTGCCGTGCGTAGAATGAACACGCTTGGGCAGATGGATGATTCAGCAGTTGCTGGTCCGAATCAGGCCCGTTTATTATGACCGATTAATCGATGTTCTTCACAACAAACTTGCCGGAGTCACTATACCAGTCATGAATCTTGCAGAAGGCCCGCTGGCACATCGTTCGATTGCAATTCCTGAATCCCGGCAACTGGATGTGCTTGCCGATATGCTGGAAAAACGCGGCGCCAGGGTGATCAGGTGTCCGCTGGTGGCTATCCTCGATGCGCCAGATCCGGAACCGATAGAGCTTTGGCTAAAAGAGTTTATCGATACGCCCTGTGATGACCTTATTCTGTTGACCGGTGAAGGCTTGCGCCGATTGGTCGGGTTTGCCGAGCGAGCCGGCATGCGCGAGGCATTTGTTGAAGCGCTGGCGCGGGTGCGTACCATCAGCCGCGGGCCCAAACCGGGAAGGGCATTACGCGAAGTCGGCCTGAAGCCGGACCTGCTCGCCGAGGCGCCGACCACCGATGGCGTGATTGCCACCCTGGAGCGTGAGGACATAGGGCAGCGCAGGATCGCTGTGCAGCTATACGGAACAGATCCCAACGAGAAGCTTATAGGCTACCTTAGCGGGCAGGGCGCGCAAGTGGCCACCGTTGCGCCCTATATCTACGCGGATCATGCGGATGAGCAGCAGGTGCTTTCGCTCATAGAAGAATTAATCGCCGGCGGGATCGATGTGATCGCATTTACCAGCCAGCCGCAGCTCAGGCGGCTCACCGCGGTGGCGAAAAAGAACGGTAAAGCCGAGCAATTGCACCTCGCATTGGTCGCCACCAGAGTTGCGGCGATAGGCCCGGTGATGGAGCAGACCCTGATTGAGGCCGGCATTCCCGTCGAAATAACACCCGAGCGCACATTCTTTATGAAGCCGCTGGTGCGCAATATTGAGCGTGCGTTTAGTTAGGGGCTCCCTTTCATTTCTGCAGGCGCACTTTTTTTGCTAACCGTCGGGCCTTTCCAATTGCGGGGGTTTGCGGAAGAATCGCTGCATGAATACCTTGCCGTGGTGAATGGTGTGGAAGTTGAAGATATGCCAATTGCGCCGCTGCGCAGGTTTTTTGAGCCACCCGATTTTATGCGAGCTGGATGATCGCTAACCAAGCCGGCCAGCTTTTCTAATTCATTCAACTCACTACTTCACTACAGCGCTGCAACCCACCTGATGCGGGTCAACGTCCTGTTACGAAGCGACTGTGTTCGGGGAAGTCGTGCCACCAGGTTCGGTGCAAGGTCTGGCCAAATCCAGTATTGATGCAATGAATTCACTCGTCACGACGGGCTTGCTGAGCAATAGGCAGCCCTCCAATAGATGCGCCCGCAGCGCCGACGATGTATCGCCGGAGATCAGGATGGCAGGCACTGGTTGGCCGGTTTGCTCACGGACTCGTTGCACGACACCTGTTCCCGTTTCAGCATCA
>CAXMOT010000131.1:0-10724 GCA_964195105.1 uncultured Gemmatimonadales bacterium
AGCGAATGGACTATGCGGTGCGCCCCGCAACGTTGCAGGATTATATCGGGCAGCGGGTGGTTCGTGAGCAAATGGAAATTTTCATCCAGGCCGCACGGGGTCGATCCGAGGCGCTCGACCATACGCTGATTTTCGGCCCGCCCGGGCTTGGTAAAACCACACTCGCGAATATCATTGCCCATGAAATGGGCGTCTCTATCAAATCCACTTCGGGTCCGGTGCTTGAAAAAGCCGGCGACGTGGCGGCACTGTTGACCAATCTCGAGTCCGGTGATGTGTTGTTCATCGACGAAATCCATCGCCTCAGTCCGGCGGTCGAGGAGGTGCTGTATCCGGCCATGGAAGACTACCAGCTGGATATTATGATCGGCGAAGGGCCGGCGGCGCGCAGTATCAAGCTGGACCTGCCAACGTTCACCCTGGTTGGGGCGACGACGCGGGCTGGCCTGTTGACCTCGCCGTTACGGGACCGCTTCGGGATCGTGCAGCGCCTGGAGTTTTACGATGTCAAAGACCTGACCCGCATTGTGCTGCGTTCGGCCGGGTTGCTCGAGGTGCCCATCGAAGAACAGGGTGCCAGTGAAATCGCCCAGCGCTCACGCGGTACCCCGCGAATTGCCAACCGGTTACTGCGGCGCGTGCGCGACTATGCACAGGTGAAGGGTGATGGCGTGGTAAGCCATGATATCGCCGATGCCGCCCTCAATATGCTGAATGTCGATCAAAAGGGTTTTGATCACATGGACCGACGTTTGTTATTGGCGCTGATCGAGAAGTTTTCCGGTGGTCCGGTGGGCGTCGATAGCCTGGCGGCCGCGATCAGCGAAGAGCGTGATACGATCGAAGATGTGCTGGAACCCTACCTGATCCAACAGGGCTATATGGTGCGCACTCCACGCGGCCGAATGGTCACCCAGCATGCGTATTTACATTTCGGTCTCACGGCGCCGGATTCCGGTAACGCCGACTCGAGCCGGATGCCTTTGTAACGGACTGCGAAATAAAATCATGCCAGGTGAATTCAAGTGGCCACTTAGGGTCTATATCGAGGATACGGATGCCGGTGGTATTGTTTATTACGTCAATTACCTGAAATATATGGAGCGCGCACGTACCGAATTCCTGCGTCACATTGGTTTCGATCACGCGCAACTTATAGAACAGGGTGTCATGTTTGTGATTCATGCCGTGGATATTCGCTACACCAAACCGGCGCGTCTCGACGATGCCTTGCTTGTTACGGTCGAGATAGACGAACTGCGGCGAACTAATTTGACCTTTCGACAAACAATTGTGAATGCTGATTCCGGCGAGGAGTATACCTGCGCCCGTGTCAGGGGTGTTTATGTTACCCGTTCTGCACTGAAACCGTGTAGAATCCCGCCCGAAATAACCCGTGCATTGGAAAGGGTACTAGCTACCAGAATGAACGTTAAGGAGATTTAGCTTGGCTGAAAAAATGTCGTTATGGAGTCTCGTGGCCAACGCCAGTTTACTGGTGCAAATGGTCATGCTGATTTTGGTGGGTGCATCGGTTGTTTCGTGGGTGATGATTTTCCAGCGCGCCCGGCTGCTGAAGCTTGCCCAGGTTACGCTTGATCAATTCGAGACACAGTTCTGGTCGGGCATTGACCTCAGCCAGCTTTACCTGGAAACCAAGGCGCAGTTGCACGTGCATAGTGGTGTTGAAAACATCTTCTGCGCGGGATTGGCGGAATTCACCCGGCTGCGCCAGCGCTCGGGAGCCGAGGCCGGGGCGATCCTCGACGGGGTACAACGGGTTATGCGAGTAGCGCTAGCGCGGGAAGAAGAAAAACTTGAGCACAATTTGCCGTTCCTTGCGACGGTGGGCTCTATTAGCCCGTACATCGGCCTGTTCGGTACGGTTTGGGGAATCATGAACTCGTTTCGCGGCCTGGCCAATGTGCAACAGGCGACCCTGGCGACCGTTGCGCCGGGTATCTCCGAAGCGCTGGTAGCGACCGCGATGGGCTTGTTCGCGGCCATTCCAGCAGTGGTGGCCTATAACCGCTATTCTGCCCGAGCTGAAGCGTTGTCCAATCGCTACGAGACCTTCGCGGACGAATTTTCCAGCATCTTGCATCGCAAGGTGCATGGCAAAGCAGCAATCACAACCCCCTGACGGCTGGAGCGAAAATTATGGCAAGAGGCCGCGCACGGCGTAAGCCAATATCCGATATCAACGTCGTTCCCTATATCGACGTGATGCTGGTGCTGCTTATTGTATTCATGGTCACCGCGCCCTTGTTGACGCAGGGTGTATCGGTCGACCTGCCTGAAGCGCCCTCGGAACCAATGGATCTGAATGATGATGAGGAGGTAGTGATTATCTCTATCAAGGCCGACGGCACTTATTATATTGACCTGGGCACCAACTCCGAGGAGGCGGTGACCATCGATTTTATTGCCCGCCAGGTCGAGAAGATTATTCGGATAAAGCCGAGCACCCCGGTACTATTGCGCGGCGACAAGGCGGTTAATTATGGCGCGGTGATTAAGTTGATGACAGCCCTGCAGGCGGCGGGTGTGCCGAACGTCGGCTTGATTTCCGAGCCTCCGCAGGTTTAATTCAGGATAGACCGCCGGTAAAATGTCACCCACTTATTATGTGCCCATTGCCAAAGCCATCGCGCTGCACCTGGTTATATTGGCGCTGTTTTCCTCTAGTTGGACGCCGGAGAAAGACGAGCAATTTGTGCCGCCTGTGGTAATCGTCAAGGCGCGCATTTTGTCTATGAATGACCCGATCCTGGCGCGCCAGAAGCGCGAGCAGGATAAGTTGAAAGCGCAACAGCGTGCCAAAGATCGTGCCAGGGAGTCAGAGCGCAAGCAGGCTGAAAAGCGTAAGGCAGATAAAAAGCGCAAGGATGAAGATCTTAAGAAGAAGGATCAGCAGCGCAAACTGGCAGAGCGTAAGAAAGCGGACAACAAGCGCAAGACAGACGAACTGCGCAAGCAGGAAGACGCGAAACGATTGGCCGCTGAAAATAAAAAGCGGCGGGAACTGGAGGCGCTACAGGCGCGAGAATCCGAGATGGCCAATGCCCTTGCGGAAGAATCCGAGCTGATGCAGGAAGATTCCGACCTCCAGGCTGTGCAGTCTTATGTCGGCCTGATACAAGCACGTATTATTGAAAATTGGCATCGGCCGCTGAGTGCGCGCAATGGCATGAAGACGCTACTCGTGATTCACCTGGTGCCAACTGGTGAAGTACAAAACGTATACGTTGCGGAAAGCAGCGGGGATTCTGCGTTTGATCGCTCGGCATTGCAGGCGGTGCAGCGGGCGGAGAAATTTGCGGAGCTGCAGGCTCTCGATCCGCGCGCATTTGATAAGCATTTTCGGACATTTCGTATGTTATTTAAACCGCAGGATTTGGACAGGTGAGGTTTGTTTTGGCAAAGCTAGTACTCCTATTTATTATTTTTTCAAGTGTCGTTCGCTTTGCCCAGGCCGAACTCACAATCGAAATCACCCAGGGCGTCGATAACCCAACTCGCATCGCGGTGGTGCCTTTTGCCTGGCGCGGTAGTGGCGCGATGCCGGAGGATATTGCCTCGATCGTGTCTGCGGATTTAATGCGCAGCGGCCAGTTTGTCGCGCTTGAGAAGGGCGATATGCTCAGTCTTCCCAGCAAAACGGAAGAAGTGTTCTACCGGGATTGGCGGATTATTGGCCAGGAGTACCTGTTGATAGGTGAGGTTTTTCCGGTCGAGGGTTCGAGCGACTACCGGATTGAATACCAATTGTATGACGTCTATAAACAGACGCGCATCCTGGGTGAGATCATTAATGGTGACCGCAAGAAATTGCGCGATGTCGCCCACCGGGTGAGTGATAAGGTTTACGAACAGCTGACAGGTATTCCCGGTTCGTTTTCTACCCGGATAGTCTATGTAACGGCGAAT
The DNA here is from genome assembly GCA_964195105.1 of uncultured Gemmatimonadales bacterium. Lineage (GTDB taxonomy): Bacteria > Pseudomonadota > Gammaproteobacteria > Pseudomonadales > IMCC2047 > CAMYKE01. Next base: position 3,931 of record CAXMOT010000131.1, read on the forward strand.
CGCCTGGTGGATGGCACCGACAGCTTCCAGTTGCAGGTCGCGGATGCGGATGGTTATCGCGCACAGACTATTATGGAGTCCAAGGAGCCGATTCTGTCCCCCGACTGGTCTCCCGATGGAAAGCGAATTGCCTACGTGTCATTTGAAACCCGGCGTCCGGCGATTTATATACAGAACCTGACTACCGGCGCACGTGAAAAGGTACCCAGCTATCGTGGCCTGAACAGCGCGCCTTCCTGGTCTCCCGATGGCAAAAAGCTGGCGCTGGTGTTGTCGCGTGACGGAAATCCGGAGATCTATATCTATGACTTACAGAGTCGCCAGCTGCAGCGGGTAACGCGGCATTTTGGCATCGATACCGAGCCCAGTTGGGCACCCGACGGCAACTCGCTTGTTTTTACTTCGAGTCGGGGTGGCAGGCCGCAGATTTATCGCATAACGATCGCCAGTGGCCACATCGATCGACTCACTTATGAGGGTGACTATAATGCCCGGGGTCGCCTCAGCAAGGATGGCCGCTACCTGGTCATGGTGCACCGCCAGAATGGCGTCTATCATATTGCCGTGCAGGACCTGAAACGCGGGTCCCTGCGGGTTTTAACAAGCACTGATTTAGATGAATCTCCTAGTATCGCACCGAACGGAAGTATGGTAATTTATGCAACCAATTATCGGGACCGGGGTATATTGGCGGCGGTTTCGGTAGATGGCCGGGTGAAATTTCGGCTACCCTCAAAATACGGTGATGTGCGTGAACCCGCCTGGTCACCTTATTGATTTAATTTGTTTATTTAACTGACTATTTTTATATCTGGATTTTTCGGCATTTAGGAGCAAACAATGCAATTGGCAAATGTAACAAGAGCAATTTTACTGAGTTTTGTTTTCGTACTGGTGGGGTGTGGATCAACCGGCGGCGGACCCGATGGGGATGCAGGCGCGGCTGGCGCAGCTGGGGAAGGTGTAACAACATATAGTGCGGAAGAGGAAGCTCGCCTGGCATCAGAAGCGATGGCGGTGGAAGAAGCTGCTCGCGTAGGGGCCGAACAGGAGCGACTGCTCGGTATCACAGTGTTCTATTTCGACTTTGACCAATCTGTGGTTAAGCCTGATGCCCGTGCGGCGCTTGAAGCGCATGCGCGCAATCTTGCCGAGAACGGTGGCCAGGTTGTATTGGAAGGCCATGCAGATGAGCGCGGTACTCGTGAGTACAATCTCGCACTGGGTGAGCGTCGTTCTGACGCCATATCACGTTACTTGTCTGTGTTGGGTGTGTCCAGCCAGCAAATTGAATCCGTCAGTTATGGCGAAGAGCGTCCTGCCAGCCTGAGCCATGACGACTCTTCATGGAGCCTTAACCGTCGCGTAGAGCTGCGCTACGGATACTAATAGTATGCTACCTGGTAGAGGTTTAATTCTGCTAGCCACGCTGGGGACTTTTGTCCCCAGCGTCTATTCTCAGGACCGGAATGTGCCAGTGGTCGATGCTTCAACTTCAGCGCCAGTGGCGCAGGTTGGCAGCAGCGTGGCGCCGCGTCCCAGCTACAGCCCTGCAGCGCCCCGAGGTACGGGCCCGGCAGAATTGCTGTATCAGCTTGAGAACTTGCAGCAGGAGGTCCAACAATTACGTGGCCTTGCTGAGCAGCAGGCCTACGAACTGGGCCAGATGCGCGCAGAACAACGCGACCGCTATCTCGATCTTGATCGCCGCATCGGCCTGCTCGGCCAAAATCCTGCCGCACCGGTTACGGGAGCCGCGCCAGGGAGTTCGCCAGCGTCCGGCACTAGCCCCACGGTTACCGCACCACCCAGCGCCGGGAGCGAAAAATCTGCTTACCAGGCGGCATTCGAGCTCATTCGTAATAAAGACTACGACCAGGCCATCGTGTCACTGCTGCAGTTCACCAAGGATTATCCTGATAGTGAGTACACGGGTAATGCATTTTACTGGCTCGGAGAAGTCTATCTGGTCAAGTCAGATAGGGAGTCAGCACTGACGGCGTTTGGCGCATTGCTGAATAAGTACCCCGATCATCGCAAGTCGGCAGATGCCAAGTATAAGCTGGGTAAAGTTTATCGCGACCTGGGTGAACCGGTTCGGGCAAAACAACTGTTCCAGGAAGTGGTTGACCAGCATGCGGGTACTTCGGCGGCAAAACTGGCTGAAAACGAGCTGCGCTAGGCGCATTCTCGCGATCCTCGATTCATAGATACCGCACTTTTTCCTTTCCGGCAGTTTATGGCAACCTCGCTCAGAATCACTGAAATCTTTTATTCGCTGCAGGGTGAAACGCGCTCCGTTGGCCAGCCGACGGTGTTCGTGCGCCTGACGGGCTGCCCGTTGCGTTGCCAGTATTGCGATACCGCCTACGCGTTTAGCGGCGGCGAAATGATGAGCGAAACCGATATCCTGCAGCAGGTTGCGAGTTATAAGCCGCGTTACGTTACCGTTACCGGTGGTGAACCCCTGGCGCAGCCGCAGGTGCAGTCCCTGTTGACGCAGCTGTGTGATGCGGGCTATGAGGTGTCACTGGAGACCAGCGGTGCTATATCGGTCGCAGAGGTTGATCCACGGGTGGTGAAAATCCTGGATTTGAAAACCCCCGCATCGGGCGAATCGCACCGTAACCTGTATGACAATATCGAAAGCCTGAATCCCCATGACCAGGTCAAGTTCGTGATCTGCGACCAGCAGGATTATGCCTGGAGTAAATTCAAGATCGATGAGTTGGGTCTGGCAGGACGTGGCGTCGAGATTCTGTTCTCGCCGAGTTTTGAACAACTGTCGGCGGGAAAACTCGCAGACTGGATACTGGAAGACCGATTGCAGGTAAGACTTCAGTTACAACTGCACAAATTGTTATGGGGCGACCAGCCGGGTCATTGAATATGGGTAAGGAACGAGCGGTAGTATTGGTTTCAGGCGGTCTCGATTCGGCCACTGCGCTGGCCATGGCACGGGCCGATGGCTTTGAGTGCTATGCGTTGAGTTTCGAGTATGGCCAGCGCTGTATGGCCGAGCTCGACGCTGCCCGGCAAGTCTCCCAGGATCTCGGCGTCATTGAGCACCAGGTAGTGCACATCGATTTAGGCAAGTTCGGTGGTTCTGCCCTGACGGACACCAGTATCGATGTGCCTGAAGCAGAAACCGAAGGCGTCCCGGTGACCTATGTGCCGGCCCGTAACACCGTGTTCCTGTCCTTCGGCTTGGCCTGGGCAGAGGTGCTCAAGGCCAACCGCATCTATATCGGCGTTAATGCCGTCGACTATTCCGGCTACCCGGATTGTCGGCCGGCGTTTATTGCCGCCTTTGAAGGCATGGCAAATCTCGCCACCAAGGCTGGCACGGAAGGGGAGAAGATGCAGATCGTCACGCCCCTGATCATGCTGAGCAAGGCGCAAATCATCCAGGCCGGCGTAGCGCTGGGTGTCGATTACGCCACGACGGTTTCCTGCTACCAGGCTAATGCGGCCGGCGACGCGTGCGGCAAATGCGATAGTTGCAGGTTGCGGCGCCAGGGATTTGAGGCTGCGGGTGTGGACGATCCAACCCGCTACGAGGGCTGAAAATATTACACCACAATTGAGCCGTCAAAATAGCCAAAAAGAACTTGTGGTATACCTGTAAATCAGTATTATATGCCGCCTTGTGCGGGAGGTTGAAATATCACCTGTCAGGACGTTAGGCCAGACCAGGTCATTTCGTCCCAGTACCCATTTTATGGGCCGTTAGCTCAGTCGGTAGAGCAGTTGGCTTTTAACCAATTGGTCGTGCGTTCAAGTCGCACACGGCCCACCATAAAATGAAGGGGTTAGTCGTTTTCAGCGGCTAGCCCTTTTTTTATTTCCGGTGCTTTTCAATTGATTAAAGCCATTCTTTATCTATTTGAGATGAAGCTGAGGATCTTGCTTGCCGTGTAATACGCGAATGACTTCTAATTGTTGGTTTTGCGAGCGGTAGAAAACCACATGGCTATCAACGGCGAGGCTGCGTACACATGGAAATAAATCATCACGCTTTATACCTATTTTAGGATAATTGGTCAGGCTCCAGAATTGTTCTTTGAGATTGTCGAGATAATTTGTTGCACGAGATTCGCCCCAGTTAAGGCTGCCATATTGATAAATCTTTCGGAGGTCATTGCTAGCAGCAAGGGAGATGACCAGTTTGTGTGAGGTCATTAGGTGCTATTTCTATTCTTTGATGTCTTGAAACAATTGGTCCAATGTACTTCTTGACTCTATGACAACGCTTTTACCCTGATCCAACTGATCAATACCCACTTGAAGCTGTTCCCGAAGTTTGGAAAGTTTGATCTCGTAAATCCAATCTTCATGGGTTTCCATAAAACGTAACGCCTCACGGATGACTTCGCTGGCGTTATTGTATAGGCCACTTTTCACCTTGGATTTAACTCGGGATTCCAGTTCTGGCGTAAGGGAAACATGCATGGCAGCTTTCTCCATAAATAGTGCGTGTAAAACGAATATGACAAAAAATACAAAGATTGTCAAAGTTTGGTTTTTAGGTCGGCTCGGAGATGAGCCCAACTTGCTCAAAGATGCTAGTGAAGTGAGAACATTATGATGCACCCACTCACTCGTAGCCCTTTCTTATGGCCGACACTTTTCCTCCATCCTCATTGTCCGTAAGGTCAATAATTTCAGCCCAGGCCTAAACTCGAAGTGAGCGATACACGTTAATTTCCGGTCAGTGAGCGGAGAAAAACTGGTTAACCAAAAAATCGGGTAGTGATCGCGGATTCGCCAGAATTTGCTGTTAGAATCTCGTTTACCAAATGCACTACTCCTGTAAATTTTTTGAGGGTATTCGTGTGACTGACATTGTTGATTACCGATTGGCCGATGGCATCGCCACCATCACCCTGCAAAACGGCAAGGTTAACGTTCTTGGTTCTGCAATGTTCGAGGCGCTGAACGCCGCGCTGGATCGAGCGGAACAGGATCGTGCTGTGATCATGCTGGTCGGGCAGCCGGGTATTTTTTCGGCGGGTTATGACCTGAAGGAAATTGCCGGGGGCGCGGAAGCGATTAAGAAACTGGTGCGCACCGGCTCTACGTTTACGCGTCGCCTGTTGAGCTTTCCGCTGCCTGTAATCGGCGTTTGTACCGGTAATTGCATCGCCAAGGGCGCGTTCATTATGCTGAGCTGTGACTACCGCATTGGCGTCGAAGGCCCGTTTACTATCGGCCTTAATGAAACAAAGATCGGAATGGTCATGCACCATACGGGCATCGAACTGGCGCGGCAGCGCCTGACGCCGGCTGCGTTTAATCGCTGCGTAATGAACGCCGAAATGTTCGATCCGGCCGGTGCTGCAGGCGTTGGCTTTCTCGACAGGGTGGTGAGCCCAGACGAACTGCTGCCCGCAGCCCGCGCAGAAGCCATGCGTATGACGGAACTGGACCTGAATGCCTTTGGGGCGACCAAGCTAAAGGCGCGCAAAGCGCTGCTCGAAACCCTCGATTGGGCTATCGAAGAGGACGCGAATTCTACGGGCTCTCTACTGGAAGTGCCGTCTACGCCAGGCAATTGAGCGGGACAGATCGTTCCGTAGTAAACCTGCATCATCCCTCTACCGCTTAAACGCCGGGTAGTCGCTAGCGAGCCCAACCAAACCTCGCTTGACGCGGTTATTTTGTTGCTGTATTGACGGCACGCCCTGTGTCGTAATTAGCGAGAGTCTGCGCCAAATTCTGTTAAAACCACTCCTGGCCCGCGCTTTGTGCCAGGCCATTGCGCCCACATCATTTGAACGCGCTTACTCTGATGACCTTAGCTATCATTGTTACCGATCTCGTGTGGCCGGTACTTTTCCATGGCTGTGCGGGTTTGGATCTGCGCCGCCGATGCGACCAAATGACAGGTCGATGCTGTTTTCTAATAATATGATATGTATTACTATATTCGTACTTATTGTTGCTTGTGAACTGACTGAGGATGGCTAATGTATCTTTTTTGGGCACGTGGACAAAGCGGTTGCAAGCAACTAAAACTGCTGATAACGACACTTCTGGTGGCGAGTTGTGCAGTGAATCATGAGCAGGAAAAATCCAGGTTTCAGACGATGAATGATCAATCCCCGCAGGTTTTACACGATTGGCAGGACCCGCAAGTGTTCGCCGTTAACAAGGAACCGGCCAGGGCGTCGTTTTACCAGTTTTTCAGCGATCCCGGTCACTATTTGAGTGAGCCGTGGTCGCAAGGCAACTACCTTAGCCTCAACGGCCCCTGGAAATTTCGCTGGAATGAGCAGCCATTGGCCCGACCGCAGGATTTTTATAAGACCGATTATGATGTCAGTGGCTGGGATGAGCTGGAGGTGCCGGCAAACTGGCAGCTCAATGGCTACGGGATCGCCAATTACATCAACATGCGGGTGGGTTTCGCCGCCGAGCCGACGGTTGGGGACGTGCCGGAGGACAATAACCCGGTCGGGTCCTATAAACGCGAGTTTGTGTTGCCTGCCGACTGGGACGACAAACAGGTGTTCGTTCATTTCGGGGCGGTGAAGTCGGCGTTCTATGTGTGGGTTAATGGCACCAAAGTTGGTTACTCGCAGGATTCCAAAAGCCCGGCCGAGTTTGATATTACACCTTATATAAACGCGGGCACTAACCAGATAGCGCTGGAAGTTTATCGCTGGTCCGATGGCACCTACCTGGAACTGCAGGATATGTGGCGCCTGAGCGGTATCGAGCGCGACGTCTATTTATATGCGGCACCGAAGACCCGGATCCGGGATTTTCACTTCGATAGTACCCTGGATGCG
>CAXMOT010000132.1:0-2899 GCA_964195105.1 uncultured Gemmatimonadales bacterium
CTGGTGTTGCTGGAAAAGGAACAGGAGCGCCAGGAGAAGGTGCTCGCGGATTTCGAGGCGGTCGTGCTCTCCAACCAGGAGGAGATTGAAAAGCTGAAGCGCCACGAGACCGGTCGCAGTGCAGCGGTGGAGCGGTTGAACCAGTCCTTTGAAGAAATAAGCAGCGACACCAACAAGAAAATTCGTGATATCGAAACGCCGGAGCCGGTTCCGGAGGGGGAGTAGGGGATGGCTGAAATGAACCAGAAGAATATCAACATTGGCCTTGCTGCGGCCGTTGCAATAGTCGCGATAATATTCATCGTGCTGAACCAGGTCACGGCCAGCAATGTTGAGCAGGCGATGGCGGAACATGCCGCGAAAGTGGCCGAACTGGACAAGACCAGCCAGCGGCTCAGCGAGCAAAACGCGGAATTATTGGCCTATCTCGATGGCTACCATGGCGGCGATAATCAGCGCGGCGATGATCTTGCCAAGATGAAAATCCTGATCGACGATCACCAGGCGAAACTAGATCGAATTGTCCAGACCATTAAGGAATTACACTGATTAACAGCATGCTTGCCATTGTCTTGTTCCCCGAATCGAATATAATCCAGTTAGCCTGACTTGACCTTCTGTGCCTGTTTGTCCCATGAAATGTGAATCTATAACGCTGTCCTCTCGCTTGAGCACCCTGGCTTTGCTGGTGAGCGTAGCCATATTCCTGTTCGCATCGGCAGCGCACGACCTGCATCTTGAGAAAACGTCCGCAGTGGACTGTGATGCCTGTTTGGTGTTCAGCTCAGTTGATCCGGGCGCCGCATCCGCCGGGAATACACCGTTAGTTATTGCCGGGCTCCAGCCTGCGGCCCGGTTTGAGGTTAGCTGGTCTTCCTTTTCTGTTTTAGTCCCATCGTCCCGCGGTCCTCCCGCCCTGATCTAGAAAAATCGCATTCAATAGAGTGAATTGTGGCCCGAAGCTTTCGGGCTACTGGTTTTTTTGTCAGGAGTATCAAATGAAAAATGCAGTTTGGCGGGAGGCTTGTCCCGCCGCATATTTAGTGTGTTTGTTCGCCAGCAATTTTACAGTGGCAGGTGAAGAGCCGGTTGCTGAGACGCGATCGAACCTGGAGGAGGTCAAGGTAATAGGCCATCCATTATCAGCGGAAGGATTGGCCCAGGCCAGTGTGGTATTGGCAGGCGAAAAGCTCGATCGCAAGTTGCAGGGCTCAATTGGTGCGACCATTGCCTTTGAGCCGGGTATCCATTCGACCTCCTTCGGCGAGGCAGTTGGCAGGCCGGTGATTCACGGCCAGTCGGGAGCACGCGTGCGCGTTATGGAGGACCGCATTGATGCGATGGATGTCTCCGTCACCAGTGGCGACCACGCTACTACGATAGAGCCCTTTATTGCCGACCGCGTCGAGGTGCTTAAGGGAGCAAGCACGCTGCTCTATGGCTCGGGCGCAATTGGCGGTGTGGTGGATGTGCATACCGGCCGGATTCCCCATGAGGTGCCGGAGAAACCTGTCATGGGGCGCGCTGAAGTGCGCTATGCCGATAATGCGGATACATCGGTGGGTGCCGCGCGCCTGGATGGCGGGATTGGAAACGTTGCCTGGCACCTGGATGGCTTTAACCGGGATGCGAACGATTACGATATTCCCGGTTTCGCCGAATCGGCCCGGCAGCGCGCCAGCGAAGGGGAGGTCCTTGAGGCTGGTGGCGAACCCAATGAAGAGGCGAGGGGCGTTCTGCCTGGCAGCAATTTGAGCACCCAGGGCGGCGCGATAGGCCTGTCTTTCATCTCCGGGTGGGGCTTTGCAGGGCTTGCTGTAAGCCGTATGGAAGCGAATTACGGTCTGCCGGGGAGTCATGGTCACGGGGAGGGTAACCCGGAACTGGACATGGAGCAGACGCGCATTGATCTGGAGGCCGGGGTGAACAACCCCTTGCCGGGTTTCTCGAGCCTTAACGTGCGGGCGGGGATTAACGATTATGAGCATGCGGAAATAGAGCCGGGAGGCGAGGTCGGTACGTTATTCGAGAATGATGCCTGGGAGGCGCGCATCGAACTCGTGCACGAGCCAGTCGCCGGATGGAACGGTGCGTTCGGTGTGCAGCTCAGCGATCGGGAGTTTAGTGCTATTGGTGAAGAAGCCTTCACTGCTCCTGTTGACTCCCGGACCATGGGCGCATTTTGGGTGGGAGAACGTGATTTCGGCGGTTTTTCACTGGAGTCCGGCATGCGGCTGGAGCATGTTGCGCATAAGCCCTCTGCCGCCGCGTTACCTGATACCGATTTTGATACCTGGAGTCTTTCCCTGGGATTGGTTGTGCCGCTATCGAGCGAATGGCGCGCAACGCTACAGGCCGATTACTCGTCCCGCGCACCCGTGGGGGAGGAGCTTTACTCGGATGGCCCGCACCTGGCGACGCAATCTTTTGAGTTGGGTAATCCTGCCCTCGACGAAGAGTCAGCGCTAAACCTGGCGGCTACCCTCGGCTATTCCGGCGACAGATGGATGCTGTCCGCAACGCTTTACCATATCGACTACAGTGACTATATCTACCAGTTTGACACGGGCATTGCTGTGGATGAACTGCCTGCTTTCCAGTATGCGCAAGCGGACGCAGCATTCACGGGATTCGAGGCACAAGCGGAGCTACTGGTCGGCAGCTGGGGAGAGGCGGAATTAAGCGTTAATGCCATGTTCGATACGATATTCGCGGAGCTCGATGTGAGCGGCAACGATAATTTGCCGCGCCTGCCACCAAGCCGCGTCGGGGCAGGGCTTAGCCTGTCCATAGGCGACCTGGATGCCAGTATCGATTACTTGCGGGTGGCTGAGCAAAGCGATACCGCCGCTGCTGAGTTCCCGACCGGTGCTTACGACGATGTGCGGGCTTATCTTGG
>CAXMOT010000133.1:0-5791 GCA_964195105.1 uncultured Gemmatimonadales bacterium
CTTGCAATCAAGGCGTCTTTTTGAAGTCATGCCTGGGCCTGCCGAAAAAGGACAACGTAGAGTGCGGGGCAACCTGTAAGCCCCGAAGGGCGTGTCCTGAAGCATCCATCTGCTGCGTTGTAGTTCTTGCTAAGGACTACAGCCATTAGCTTCGAACTACGCCTTGCATCTGTACGCTTCAGGTCGCGCAGAGCGCATATGCCATTATTTAGAGATGCCCTAACATTATCCATTTGCATTACCTGCCTGCTGCTGTCACCAGCGCAGGCAGGTAACAGCGATAGTTTAAGCAATGAGCGCATCCCGGTTACCAGTGAGGAACTGGAGCGGCACTGGCAGGTTGACTGTGCCGGTTCGGTTCGAAACCTGCTGGCACTGACTGCCAGCACACTCGACCCGAACAACCGGAATAAGACCGGCACAGCGGCTAGCACTGACCTGCTCGTTTCCCGTTCCTGTGTGCAAGCCCCCGACATCCAGAAATGCGCCCTGATCTACAATACCCCCGGCGCGACTTTTTACCAGGCTTGCCCGGATTACCAGGCTAGCGGGATACTCCTGCAACAAGACTGTGACAGTCATTCTCTCCAGCCCGCCTCCCTGCAATCCCGCTTGAATAGCCTTTTGAGTTGCGACTAACTGCTTCTTATCTTGCTCCAAGTCAATAAACGGATTTCAGGGTCAATTACAGTTTGTACCTGACGCTGCCAACTAATTGATCGAGCGCGCAAAGGGGAATATCGTAATGACCAACAGGCTTCTGCCTAAAACAACAATCGCCATGCTGGGCACGCTGTCAATGCTGTGCCAGTCTGCCACAGGCAGCACGCCGCCATGCCAGGGCAGCATGGAGTGCAAAAGATCGGCTCTGGAGGAAATGATTGTCACCGGAACCCGTACGCCGAAAATCCTGATGCGCAGCCCTGTATCAACGTCACTGGTCAGCGAACAAGACATCGATCGCGCGAGCGCCGAGGGATTGGCCGATATCTTGCGTGATCTGCCAGGGGTCAATGTCGACGATCAGGGGCAGGCCGGCTTGAAACGGATTCGCATTCGTGGTGAGGAAGCCCGGCGCATCGCTATTCTGATAGACGGGCAGGAGGTCACGGACCATCGCGAAGTTGGCGTGCCCTTGACCCTGGATCCAACCATGGTGCAGCGTATAGAAGTGGTCCGTGGCGCCGGTTCGGTGCTGTACGGAGCCAAGGCCATTGGCGGCGTGGTTAACTTCATTACGCGCAAGGGCGGCAGCGAGCCCGTCCAGGGCACCCTCTCGGTCGCCTACAATTCCGCAACCCGGGGAGATGTGGTCAGTGGCAGCGTGTTTGGTAGTCTCAACGGCCTGGATTACCGCGTTTCGGCATCCCGGAACGAGCAGGGCAACCGCCAGACTCCGGTTGGGGAAATCGACAACACCGAGTCAGAAAGTGACGGCATTTCCCTATACCTGGGAAAAACCTTCGGCGACCATAAGTTGGGATTTAGCCTGGATGATTTCAACTCGAGCTCGGAGGTGTATGTAGAAGAAGAGGTCAGGACCAGCTTCCCGCTAGTCGATTTTTCGATAAACGCCCCGCAGCGCGACCGCAAGAAGGCTGGTATTTTTTATGAGGCGGAGACTGATTGGGGAAACCTCGAGAAGCTCTCTGTTAATGCCTACTACCAGATCAGCGATCGCGAGTTCAATACGTTCCCATCGACATTTCTCCCTTTTCCACCCACACCCATGCTGATAGATTCGGAGATCTACACCAGCTCGGAACTTGCAACCACAGGGTTGCTGGCCCAGCTCGACTGGAATCCTGGCGTATCGCATCACCTGGTGACCGGTATACAGTTTAATGAAGACCGCATAGACCAGGATCGCCACAAAGTGACCAATACCGTGTTCAACCCGGGCCCGGATGCGTTCGAAGCGCAGCGCATCGAGGATGTGCACGACGAGGCCAGCATTTCCACCTATGCGCTGTTCGCGCAGGATGAATGGACCCTGCATGAGGATTATGCGCTCACGTTGGGCATGCGCAACTACTGGGTCGATGGCAGCCTGGATGAAACCGACCGTCCTGGACTAACGCCAGGTAACCTGGACGACACCCACCTGATAGGCAGTGTTTCCCTGGTTTATACCGGCATCGAGAATACCGTCGTGCGGCTTGGTGCCGCACAGGGGTACGTATACCCCTCGTTGTTGCAACTTGCCACCGGTGCAACCGCTGGCTCGCGCTACGTTAACCCCAACCTTGACCTGACACCCGAATCATCCGTCAATTACGAGCTGGGCCTGAGGTACAACGGTGCGCAATGGTTGCTGGATACGGCACTTTTCTACAGCAATGCCGAAGATTACATTGATCATGTGGCCTGCGAAGTAGAGGATAATTGCCTTGGCAGCAGGGACAAGATCTATCGCAATATCGGTGAGTCCACCGCCTACGGTCTGGAATCCCATGTGAGCTACCGGAGTTCAGCGGGGTTGACGCCCTACCTGACGCTTACCTGGCTGAAGCGCAACAATAAAACCGAGCAACTCGATACCTATGACAGCGGCCTGCCTGAATTCAGCGGTCGGGCGGGCGTTAGTTATGAATACGGATTGAACTCGGGTTCCGCGTTGTGGGCAGACGCCTATCTGCGCGGCGAATCTTCCGCGGACGAGCTGGAAGTGGGCAGCAGCGGATTGATACTCGATCATAATCCGGGTTGGACAACCTACAATTTGTCGTTCGGCATGGACATAGGCAAGAACAAGACCTATCGAATCGCGCTGGACGTCAATAATCTCACCAACAAGACCTATTCCACCGCCGCGGAAAACCTGATCGCCCCGGAGCGTAGTGTGCTGGCCAAATTTATTTTGTCACTCTAGCGGGCGCGCGGAGTTGTTGCCGCAGGAGCGGTGAATTCAGGCGCTGGCCAAGCCCCGGGATTTTCGCGTTGCGCTTGATTGCGACACCGGGAGCGCCCTTGGCATAATTTTACGATAAACAGATTGAAACCCCCGCAGGTTTCATTAAGATAGTCTGTAGTGTTTCAAAGCAACTAACCCATTGCCAGGATATGCCAAGCCGCTACCGGGACTCGCACTTTGAACCAGGGCACGACCTTTTACGTTTCCGCTCCCGGAAACAGGCTTTACCTCCCTCTGCTGTAAACCCAACACCCAATCAAAACGTAAGTTTCACTTTATCAAAAACGCAATCACCGAGCCTACCGGAGAGTTTTCTATGGAATTAGCAAAGCCTGTTCTATCGCCCGTTAAAGCCGTTGCGCCTGTTGTCGAAGGCGAACTTGAGGTCCAGAAGATCTATGTGCTGGATACCAATGTGCTGCTGCATGATCCCACTGCCGTCTACTCGTTTAACGAACACAAAGTCATCCTGCCCATGACGGTACTGGAAGAACTGGACGATATTAAGGATCGGCGCGATAAGGATGTGAGTAAAGAGGCGCGGATTGCGATCCAGCATATCGACAAGTTGCTGGCCAACGCGACCACGCGGGAGATCCAGGAAGGGGTTGTGATCGTCACGGCCGTAGAAAAAGAGAGTTCAGTGGCGGGAGCCGGGACGTTATCGATATTCCCTGACCAGCTGCTGCAGCGCGACTCGGAACGCCAGTTCCTGACCAGGGATGCCAAGGACAACAACATCATCAATACCGCGCTGTCGTTGCAGAAGCATAATCCCTCCGCCTATGTTTGCCTGGTGACCAAGGACATCAATATGCGTCTCAAGGCCAAGGGGTCCGGCCTGCGCAATGTTGAAGATTACCGCAAGGACAAGGTCATCGACGATATCGACTTGCTGAGCAGGGGCTACGCTCATATCGAGGGCAGCTTCTGGGATAACGTCGACCAGGTCGAGACGCTAACCCAACACCAGCAAACCATTCACGTTGTGTCCCGGGAACTGCACCCCGACTATCACCCCGCCATGTTTGTGCACGACGACGAGGGCTTTATCGGCTTTATCGAGTCGATCGAAAATGAGTCGATCTTCATTCGCGACCTGAACCGGGACCGACTGATGAGTCGGGAGGTATGGGGTCTCAGGCCCCGCAACCTGGAACAGGCCATGGCGTTCTACCTGCTGGAATCGCCGGATATCGATATTTCCATTCTGACCGGCCCGGCGGGATCTGGTAAAACGTTGCTGGCCCTTGCCTGCGGTTTGCAGGCGATTATCGAGGACAAGCGCTATAGCAAATTGATTGTCGCGCGCTCGACGCCACCTATCGCAGAGGAGATTGGTTTCCTTCCCGGTACCGAGGAAGAAAAGATGGCGCCGTGGCTGGCGGCGTTCGATGACAACCTTGAAATCCTCCATGACGCCGACGAATCCTGTGTCGGGAGTATTCAGTACGTTAAGGAAAAAGCCAATATCCAGTTCAAGTCGCTCAACTTCATGCGCGGCCGCTCGATCAACAATGCCTATATTATCATCGACGAAAGCCAGAGCCTGACCCAGTTCCAGCTCAAGTCGATCATCACAAGGGTAGGGCAGAACTCCAAGATCGTCATACTCGGCAATCTCGCCCAGATCGACAATAAATACGTTACGCCGCTCACCTCGGGGTTGACCTACATCGTCGAAAAATTCAAGGATTTCCACCACGGCGGCATCATGCATATCAACAGCATCGAGCGCAGTCGGCTGGCTGCCTTCGCCGAGGAAAACCTGTAACCAACGGTGATCGCTTTGAAATAAGTACTCCGTCCACTCGATAATTGCGGATACAGTTGGTGTGTCCGCGTTCATGGCAAGGCGCGGCTTGCCGGCAATGGCCGCTCCCTTGGCAAAAGGCGAAACGCGGTCCATGGGCGCTGACACGCCAACCCAAAGGGCGCTGCTGTGGTGTCCCGCCACTACGTTACAGCGTTTGGAAAGGGGGCAACCATTCCCTGCACGTTGTGCCTTGTTGCGAAACACCACAGCGACGCTGAATCCGCAATTATCGAGTGGGCGAAGTATCAACTTGAGTGCTTGACAGGCGCCGGGCCAGTGCTTAACATGCGCCCTCTTTTTGGGGACGAACCAAGTGCTCCGGTGTCGTTAGCGGGATTTTCCAGACTCGCTGGCAGTAATTGACGCAGGCAATCACCGCGGTTCGGCAGTTCCCTGAAAACAGGATTTACCTGGGGCTATAGCTCAGCTGGGAGAGCGCTACAATGGCATTGTAGAGGTCGACGGTTCGATCCCGTCTAGCTCCACCAAATTAAGCCAGGATCCGCGAGTGACTATCGTTAACGCAGGTCGGTTTGTGTTGCAAGAGAACGCAACTACGACATCGTTTAGCGCACTGGAAACACTCGGGTTCTGGCGACAATTCGAAACGAAGACGCGAGTCTTTGGTGAAAGCAGAATTGTCCCCTTCGTCTAGAGGCCTAGGACACCGCCCTTTCACGGCGGTAACAGGGGTTCGAACCCCCTAGGGGACGCCATACAAGTTGCTGAAAAGTAACGAAAAAATCAAAGGGTAGCTTCGGCTGCCCTTTTTTGTGTGACGATAATGTGACAATTGTGGTTTTAGAATTAAAGGGGACGGAGGGATTAAATTTTGACCAAGAATTAAAGGGGACGGAGGGATTAAATTTTGACCAGGCCTTAAGTGGTTGTTAGCAACAAGTAAAGTTAGTCGTTAGCAAAAGGAGTTGCTATGCCTAGACGAACACGGATGTACCTGCCGGAATTACCTTATCATCTAGTTCAGCGTGGAAATAACCGAGAGGCTTGTTTTATCGAGCCAGAAAATTATCGGTATTATCTTGAGTTGTGGAAAGAGTTAT
>CAXMOT010000134.1:0-7724 GCA_964195105.1 uncultured Gemmatimonadales bacterium
AAATCGAGACCCAGTTCCTTGGCCATTAGTACGCCCAGGGTGCTTTTGCCGCTACCGGGCATGCCGATGAGAATTACGCTGCTGGTCATTGATGTGAGGTTGTTTGCCGGTTACGATAAATTATCGCGTAGCTTACCACTATTATCCCAACAAGTGAGTAGCCCAGCGGCCGGCGCCGCATGTGGTTAAGCAGGTTATCCCCATTCAGTCAGGATGCATCCGCTGTAGAAGGTGGCACAGTATTAATGGTGTGCTTCGCGGTAATTAATTACAATATCAAATCCAGGCAAACGTTAATCACCTGCACATAGAACGCGTATACAGTGAGTAATAACACCACCCACCAGAATTGCATTGTCGTTGGCGCGGGTCATGCTGCGGCCCAGCTTGTCGCCAGTTTGCGGCAGCAGGGTTGGGAACACCGGATTACCGTGATCGGGGACGAATACTTTTTGCCCTACCACCGACCACCATTGTCGAAGGATTACCTGTCTGGCAGCAAGCACATCGACGATATTATGATTCGTCCCCCGGCGTTTTATGAAAAGGCCCGGGTGCACTTCACCCTGGGCGTGCGGGTTGATGCAATTGATCGTGCTAAGCACAGAATTCTGCTCGATGACGGCGAAGCCATGCCTTACCAGAAACTGGTGTTAACGACGGGTTCCCGGGTGCGCAAGCTACCGGTGCCGGGGGCTGAGCTGCCGGGCGTTTTCTATGTGCGCACTATAAGCGATGTTGAACAGATTCGCGGCTACATGGGTGCAGGCAAGAAAGCCGTCATTATTGGCGGTGGTTACATCGGGCTGGAGTGTGCCGCAGTGTTGGCGTCATCGGGTATGGACGTGACCATACTGGAGGCCATGGACAGGGTCCTGGAGCGCGTAACCAGCGAGGAGATTTCAAACTTTTACACCCGGGTACATACGGAGGAGGGCGTTGCGGTCGTAACCAGCGCCCGTGTCACCCGCATTGAGGGCGCCACCGACGTTGAGCGCGTGGTATGTGAGGATGGCGCCGTATTTGAAGCGGACTTGGTTATCGTCGGCATCGGCATTCTGCCGGAGACCGAACTGGCCGAGGGTGCGGGATTGGAGGTCGATAACGGTATCGTGGTGAATGAGTTTGCCCAGACCAGCGATCCGGATATTCTGGCGGCGGGCGATTGTACGCGCCATTTCAACCCGATCTATGAGCGTTACCTGCGCCTGGAGTCGGTACAAAATGCCCGTGACCAGGCCACCACTGCGGCGGCGACTATTTGCGGTAATTCGAAGGCCTATAACGCGTTACCATGGTTCTGGTCCGACCAGTATGATATAAAACTGCAGATTGCGGGGCTATGCGAAGGCTATGACCAGGTCGTGCTGCGTGGCGACCCGACGTCGGGTCGCAGTTTTGCAGCGTTTTATCTGAGGGAGGGTAGACTTTTGGCGGTTGACGCCATTAACAAGCCACAGGAGTTTATGTTGGGCAAACGGCTGATTATGGATAAGGTTAAGGTAGACCAAACGCGCCTTGCAGATGACACTATACCTATGAAACAACTATTGACCTGATGGCGGAGAATTTGAATGGCGTTAATTAAATACATTGAGCACAACGGCAATGAACTTGAGATTCATGTTGAAAATGGACTCAGTGTGATGCAAGGAGCAGTGGACAACATGATCGACGGGATTATTGCCGAATGCGGCGGTGCCTGTAGTTGTGCAACCTGTCACTGTTATGTGGATGAAGCCTGGTTTAGTAAGGCAGGGTCCCCGGATGAGATGGAACAGGACATGATTGAATGCACAATAGATCCGCAACCAACCAGTCGCTTGAGTTGCCAGATTACGGTGTCTGACGAACTCGATGGGCTGGTCGTGCGGCTGCCAAAATCACAGTACTGACGCAGGTTAAGCTAATCGTTAAGTAGTCGCGCTAAGGCCTGAATTCAATGGAATTATTTGAAACATGCTCAATGGCGATTTGGTGGTATAGCAATGCCCTGTGTGCTTGACGTACAGTGGTATTGGGCGTACAAAGAACGAAGTTAAGTAGTGGGGCGAAAATGGTTACCAAGTCTCATTTCAATAAGAACGAGTAACTGGGGTATATAGGAATATGCTTAAATCAATTAAAGTCCGAGACTATATGACACGGGGCTTGATTACACTGACGCCTGAGATGGATTTATTTGAGGCGATCCGCCTCTTGCAGACCAATAGAATATCGGGTGCTCCCGTGGTTGACCCGGATGGTCACCTGTTGGGCATGCTGTCCGAAGGCGATTGCCTGAACGGTATTATCAAGGATATCTATTACGAGGAAGCGGGCGGCAAGGTCGTTGATTTTATGAGTACGCAGGTCGAAACCATCGGGCCTGACGATGATATCATCGATATAGCGGTGGAATTCAATACCCGCCGTCGCCGTCGTTTCCCGGTGATAGAAGACAATGAGCTGATTGGTCAAATCAGCCAGCGCGATATTTTGCGGGCAGTCCTGGATATTGCACAGTCTCCCCACCATGGTAAGAATCGGCTTCATCAGTAGTTTGTCAATCACTGGAGCTAATGCGTGATTAGGGTATTGCTTGCGGATGATCACGAGCTAGTGCGTACCGGTTTGGCTCGCATGCTTTATGATGTGGCCAATATAGAGGTTGTGGGCGAAGCCGAGAATGGCGAAGACGCGGTGAAGCTTACGCGTCGCCTCGAGCCCAATGTGGTGTTGATGGATGTCATCATGCCAGGCATTGGTGGCCTGGAAGCCACGCGCAGAATCTGCCAGTCGACCCCGGAAGCTAAAGTGATCGTCGTTACCAGCGTCGATGACGATATTTACCCGGCACGTCTCCTGCAGGCGGGTGCCGCTGGTTATGTGACCAAGGGTGCCGACCTCGACGAGATGGTGAAAGCCATTCAACAGGTGTCTCGCGGCCAGCGTTACATCAGTCCGGATATCGCCCAGAAGCTGGCGTTGCGTTCATTCAGCGGGGAATCGGATCGGTCTCCCTTCGACGAGTTGTCGGAGCGCGAACTGCAAATCACCCTGATGGTGGTCAATTGCCAGAAAGTGAATGAAATCGCGGAATCGCTACACCTGAGTCCTAAAACCGTCAATACCTACCGCTATCGCATCTTCAATAAACTCGATATCAACAGCGATGTAGAGTTGACCCTGCTGGCGGTTCGGCACGGTCTGGTAGAGCAGAACATCATCTCCGGTTAAGCCGCTTTATACTTCATCTATAACAATAAATTAATCTCTTAGTCCGTTGTTTATAAACAAATATTAATTCGGTTTAGGCGCCATTGTCATCCTTCCAGGCTAAACAATTTCTGGCTCAACTCACCCAGCGTCCCGGCGTGTACCAGTTTCTGGATGCAGCGGGCAAAGTGCTGTATGTGGGTAAGGCCAAGAACCTGAAGAACCGTGTTTCGAGTTATTTCCGCAGTCAGGGCCAATCCCCCAAGACGGCGGCACTGGTCAGTAAAATAAGCGATGTCCAGGTGACGGTTACGGCCGGGGAGACGGAAGCGCTGCTGCTCGAGCAGAACCTCATCAAGTCGCTGAAGCCTCCCTACAATATTCTGCTGCGCGATGATAAATCCTACCCCTACATCTTTATGACCGAAGAGGCGCAGTTTCCGGCCCTGGGTATGCATCGCGGCGCCAGGCGCAAACGCGTCAGCTATTTTGGCCCGTTCCCCAGCGCTACGTCGGTGCGACAGACGCTGAATATCTTGCAGAAGGCCTTCAAGGTCCGTCAGTGCGATGATAGCTTCTTCAAGAACCGTTCGCGTCCCTGCCTGCAGCACCAGATCAATCGTTGCCTTGCGCCCTGTGTAGGGCTCGTGTCGGAGGCCGCCTATGCAGAAACTGTGCGCCATACCCGCATGTTTCTCGAGGGCAAGGATCGCGAAATAAACGATGAATTGCTCATCAAGATGGATCGCGTCGCGGCAGAGTTGAAATTTGAGGAGGCCGCAGAAATTCGTGACCAGATCGTGCATTTGCGCAGGGTCCAGGAGCAGCAGCATGTAACAGGCCAGAGTGGCGATGTGGATGTGATCGCGGGACTGGTCAAGCCCATCGGATGTTGTGTGCAGGTGTTGTTTATTCGCAGCGGTCGCATACTCGGTAGCCGCAGCTATTTCCCGACCGTGAAAATGCTGGCCTCACTCCAGGAATTGCTCAGTGCGTTCGTATCGCAATTCTACCTGGCCGAGAATTCTCTGCACCAGATACCGCGCGAAATCATCCTGAACGAGAGTCTGGAAGACCATAAGTTGATTGGCGAGGCACTTGAAGCCAGCGCCCAACATAAAGTGCAGTTGAAAACCGCAGTCCGCGGTGATCGAGCGCGCTGGCTTGATATCGCGGTCAGTAATGCCGAGCAAAACCTGGTCGGCAATCACGCGGTTAAGGCTGATCATGCCGCGCGGCTGAAGTCATTGCAGCAGGTACTGGATATGGAACAGGCCCCGCAACGCATGGAATGCTTTGATATCAGCCATAGCTCCGGCGAAGCCACGGTGGCATCCTGCGTGGTATTTGATGGCAACGGCCCGCTGAAATCAGACTATCGGCGTTTTAACATCGAGAATATCACCGCGGGCGATGATTACGCGGCAATGCGGCAAGCGTTGTCGAGGCGCTACAAGCGCTTAAAGGGAGGTGAGGGCAAGCTGCCGGACGTGTTGATCATCGACGGAGGCAAAGGGCAACTGCGTATTGCCGAGGATATCCTTGCTGAATTGGCGATCGAAGACGTCTTGCTGGTGGGTATTGCCAAGGGCTCGACGCGCAAGCCGGGCCTGGAGTCGCTGTACGTTGCAGGCCGCAGTGATGAGGTCGTGCTGGCGGGCGATGCGCCGGCGCTGCACCTGATCCAGCATATTCGCGATGAAGCGCATCGCTTTGCCATTACCAGCCATCGCCAGAGTCGCGGCAAGAAGCGCAAAACATCGATGCTGCAAAATATCCCCGGAGTCGGCGCTAAACGCCGTCGCGAACTGCTCAGGCATTTCGGTGGGCTGCAGGAGATTTCGGGTGCCAGTGCCGAGGAAATTGCCACGGTGCCGGGAATCAGCACCGCATTGGCGACTGAAATCTATGCCAGCTTGCATGATCCCGGCGTACGCGGGTGAGCGAGTTTGGCCCCGATACCTGTAATTAATGATACTCCGTAATCACAGACAACGGCATGAAATGGGATTGCCAGCGTCAAATTGCCACAAGCGGGAATAAATTTAGAAGTTTGACCCTGTATCTATTATGATGGGTGGACTGAAACTACAGCAATGAAACAACAGCAATAATAAAGCCTGAATGAGTATCCCAAACCTGATTACCTGCGTACGCGTGTTCCTTATACCGGTGCTCGTGGTGGTATTTTATTTGCCCTATGACTGGCATTACATGGTGGCCTCCGGCATTTTCATAGTCGCGAGCCTATCCGATTGGCTGGATGGATACCTGGCAAGGAAGTGGAATCAGTTCACCCCTTTCGGTGCTTTTTTTGATCCGGTAGCGGATAAACTGCTCGTTGCAATTGCGCTGGTGTTGTTGGTAGAGGACTATGCGAATATCTGGTTATCGATCCCCGCAATGGTGATACTCGCCCGCGAGATTATCATATCTGCGCTCAGGGAATGGATGGCCGAGATCGGCAAACGCACCAGCGTAGCCGTTTCCTACATTGGCAAGGTCAAGACGGCCTTGCAAATGATCGCAATCATCATTCTGTTGATGGATGCCCCGGGTAGCCTGGCGTCCCAGGTTGGCCTCGTAATGTTGTATAGCGCCGCGATTCTCACCCTGTGGTCGATGATGGTCTACCTTAAGGCAGCCTGGGGTGACCTCACCGATACAATCTAGTCCGGCCTGGTTTCCAAAGCAATTGCCAGAATAGTTGTCTGGATTTTTCCCTGGCCGATCCCTCCCTATATAGAATTTCCTGATTGTCCTGCGTCAATACGCAATATATAACCTTACCGTTCTAGTAACTAATACGTATTTACGAGTCAGGCTGTTGGCTCGACAATATTAATGAAAGTTAATAGAGGTCAGGCGACGATAACACTCAGGGAGATTGCTAATGACAGAGTCCATACGTGCACGACAAGGCGAATCTAAATCCAGGCAATTTCGCACTAACAGGTATTTTCTGCAGAACAATGGCTGGTTTTTTAACACGCGCGAAGGCCACATCAAGGGGCCGTATACGAGCCGTGAGCAGGCTGAGAATAATGTGTCCCGATACGTTTACCGGCAGCGAAACCAGGACCAACTCCGTTCGTACTCCTGACTTCCCCATCGCCCGATTGGTGATGGTGGCGTCAGGCGTCCATCGCCCTATTGCTTAACCACATGCTTTGGTATGGCGCCAGCAGGATCTGCCCGCGATGCTCCTGAATCACCGCACCACTGATCAAGTCACGCCAGTCATCCAACTCAATCAAGTTAATGTCCGCCAGTGAGATAAGTTGTTCCTGGTCAGTGATATTGTTGAGGGCAAAAATGCTTTGTTCCCGTTTGATACTCTGACGCCAGAACGCAAACACCGCTTCCCCCAGTTGTAACGTATATTGTGTGGCATTTGGGTGAAACGCGGGCTGCGCGCTGCGAATTTTGAGCAGTTTCTTGAGCTTGCCAAGGACGTTTGCGTGCTGGCTGGTTGCGTCGAGCAGCGCTGAACCGAGTTCATCTGCATCCCAGACATGTCGGTTAATGGAGCGATTATGGCTGGTGTGCTCGAGTTTTTCGTAGTCGTTACCGGTTGCCAGCAGGCTGTGAATGTAAAACGCCGGGATGCCCTCCAGCGCCAGCATCACCGTATGCGCAGATATAAAGCGTTCAATATTGTACTGGTCCGGTCCGTTTAGCGTGCCTTGCAGCGCGTCGAACAGGCTGATATTCATTTCATAGGGCTTGTTCTTGCCGTTTTCGAGCGCGCGCCAGGAGATCTTGCCACCGAACGACTGGATGGTTTTCACCAGGTTGTCTATTTCGTCCTCATCCATCAATCCCTCGGCCGGACGCAAGCCGATGCCATCGTGGGAGGCGACGAAATTAAAGTAGGTCGTGCCGCTTTGCGCCGGCGGCATGCTCATCATCCAGGTTTTCAAGTGCTTGCAGTTGCCGGTTAGCAATGCATTGACCAGCAACGGCGGTAGCGAAAAGTTGTAGATCAGGTGGGCTTCATTGCCGTTGCCAAAATACGCCAGGTTTTCCCGATTCGGGATATTGGTTTCGGTAATCAGGATCGCTTCCGGCGCCGCATGCTCCAGCAGGGTTCGTAACAGGCGCACCATTTCATGGGTCTGGGGCAGGTTCAGGCAGTTACTGCCCAGTTGCTTCCACAGGAATGCGACCGCATCCAGGCGGAAAATACGGATCCCTTCGTCCAGGTACAGGCGAATAATCTTTACGAACTCGAGCAGCACTGCCGGATTCTGGAAATCCAGGTCGACTTGATCAGGCCCAAAGGTACACCACACATGCTTTTTGCCGGCCAGTGTAGTGACTTCCCTTAACAGGGGTGTAGCGCGAGGCCGGGTTACCAGCGAAAAGTCCTCGTCGGGAGACGCCTCAACAAAATAATCTGCACCGGGATGCTGGCCAAGCTTAAAGTTTTCAAACCAGCGGCTGCGACTGGAGCAGTGGTTGATCACCAGGTCGGCCATCAGGTCGAAGTCATCCGCCAGTGCGCGGATATCAGACCAGTCGCC
>CAXMOT010000135.1:0-18997 GCA_964195105.1 uncultured Gemmatimonadales bacterium
CTATCATCGGGTGTAATGCGGACATGCCGATCAGGGACAACAGCGTCGGCCCCAGGTCGATCTGGCTGGCCACCGGTTTGAACACCGCGGATTTAATTGAGCCGCCGAGTATCAGTGCGGGCACATGGAAGCGTTCGACAGGTACCATTTCGGCGCCATGAACGCGCGAATTATGGTCTGCCACGACCACGAACACGGTATTATCCCAGTAGTCGGATTCACGGGCGTCATCAAAGAAGGCGCCCAATGCGTAATCGGCGTATTTAACAGCATTATTGACGGTATGCTTATCCTGATCAAAAAGGGTGATTCGGTTATCTGGAAACTCAAATGGCGAATGATTGGATGACGTAAATACAAGACTGAAAAACGGCATCTCGCCGGCTGCGCTGAACTCTTCATGAGCACGGGCAAACACATCTTCATCTGAGGCGCCCCAGGAGCCGGTAAACACCGGGTTCTCGAAGTCATCCTCGTCAATGACCCGCGCAAAACCATTGTTCATGAAAAACCGGCGCATGTTATCAAACTGCGCTTCACCTCCGTAAATAAAGCTGGTGTCGTAACCCGACTGTGACAGCAACCCGGCAAGCGTAAAAAAGTCCTTCTGTGATTTCCCCAATTTGACAACACTGCGCGCGGGGGTTGGGGTAAATCCGCTGACAACGGCCTCGATGCCGCGCACTGAGCGTGTCCCAGTGGCATAGAGGTTCTCGAACCACAGACCGTCACGTGACAACCTGTCCAGATTGGGTGTCAACGGCAGCCCGCCCATGCGTCCAACGAACTCGGCCCCGAGGCTTTCTTCAAGGATAATAACAAGGTTCTTTGCCTGAATCCCCATCACCGGCGCTTGCTGATAATGCAGGGTAGGCAGGCGTTCTGATATGAAATCTTGCGGATCGATCATCATCGAGTCCCGGACCTGCTTAACAAGCTCGGCATCACTTATATCACCATAGCGAGCCCCGCCCGCCGCTTCGTGTCGCATTTCATACAATGCATATAAAGCCGTGTAGGTGGAATTAAGCGCCAGGTCATTGGCCAGCGGATCGCTGGATAGCGCAACTGTGCTGGGGTTAACAGGGCGATGATCCAGTGTAGAGCGCACCATGGCGACACAGAGTGCCAGTAAAACGGGTGTGGCCAGTAGCAAGGCTAAGGCGTTGACCGGCCGGATCGCTGAGGTCACAGGTTTGAGCTGCCGACTGGTCACCCAGGCCACAAAACTACACAAAATCACGGCCAGCGACAGCGGCAACTTTTGCGTTGCCAGTAATGTCGCCCCCACTTCCCTGGGATTATTCAGGTATTCCAGAAACAGGATATTTGGTCGTGAATCGAATTGGAGAATGAATGAAGGCGTGCTGCATTCCATAAACAAGGTAATGACCAGCATCGCGGGCAGGTAGATCCGCAAAAACCGTCGCCACAAGGGTAGGAGCAGGCCATTTGATACGAGTACGGGAAACAGTGCTATTGGTAATGCCAGGGTGAGTCCCAACAACACAAGATCGAACCGAAGACCCTGTAGGAATACGGGCCATAACATATTGGCATCCACTACCCGTGTTAGCTGCCAGTTGACCAGGATTACCCTGGACAGGGTCAAAATCGCCAACAAACACAGGGCATAAACCGCTAGCGGTTTTATTGCCAGCCACAAGGCTCGCCCACCGGTGACCGCAACCGCTGGCGTTTCAATAGTAAAATTAGTCAAACTGCGGGCGGCTTGAATACCACCACTCATTCCAACAACCTTCAAGTTTGCCCCTGACATAGTCAACGTGCGCCTACCGAGTCGGCAATACCATTAGAGCGAGGCAACGCTTGATTTCTGTTTATTATCGCTCTGTGGCACAACCAGTATGCGCGTGAATACTTAAGAGAACCTTAAATACAATGCGGCGCTGGCAGGAAGTCAAAGCTCAGGGTGTAGCATATCGAGACGGGGCGGGCGTAATGATATCGACTCCGGCCTTATACGGGCAGGGCTTGCCGAACTTCTGGAACCAGTCTGGGCTACAGGCAGAAGGTGTATCGAGAAATCTCTGGGCCTTAACTACAATCGTTACCGGCACGATCCGAGTGGCTTTGGCTATCTCGCGACCCGACGACGTTAGCAGTCACTTGTTATCGCTGGCGCTCGATGGTTCACACACGACATTTACCCGATAGCTGGCTCCATACCGGCAACCCCAACCACGCCGATATAGCCATGATCATTGATGCGGCATAGACAATATCGTAATTGGACGCTTGTGATTGCTCGTGTAACAGGAAACCACAGGGACATTACTGCTATTGGGGGGTAAACGTATTAGACACTAAAGACGCTCAAACAATGCCGCGATCCCCTGCCCGCCGCCGATACACATCGTGACGACTGCATAGCGGCCCTGGATGCGCTGCAGTTCATACAACGCCTTTACAGTAATCACCGCGCCCGTCGCACCGATCGGGTGACCGATTGAGATGCCACTGCCATTGGGGTTGAGTCGTTCGGCCGGAATTTCCAGGTCGCGACCCACCGCGATGGCCTGTGCGGCAAACGCTTCGTTGGCTTCCCAGACATCGATATCGTCGACCGTGAGCCCGTGCTTGGCGAGCAGCGTGCGACACGCCGGCACCGGGCCAATACCCATAATGCGCGGCTCGACACCGGCATAGGCATAATCCACGAGGCGCGCCAGGGGTTGCAGGCCCCGGCCTTCTGCTGTGGCACGATCCATCAGCACGACCGCCGCTGCCGCGTCGTTGAGTCCGGAGGCATTGCCGGCAGTGACAGTCCCGTCCTTTTTAAAGGCGGGCCTGAGTTTCGCCATATCCTCGAGGGTAACGTCGAACCGCACATGTTCGTCCTGTTCAAACAGGGTCACGCCCTTGCGTGACTTGAGTTCCATCGGGAGTATCTGCTCCTTGAAGCGGCCCTCCTCGATCGCGACCTGGGCGCGCCGGTGGCTCTCCACGGCGAGGGCATCCTGGTCTTCGCGGGTGATGCCCCATTGCTCGGCAATATTTTCGGCAGTAATGCCCATGTGCACCTTTTCGATCGGGCAATGCAGCGCCTGCAGCATCATGTCCAGCAGTTTGCCATCACCCATGCGATTGCCGAAGCGCGCGCCCGTGGCGAGGTAGCCCGCCCGTGACATGGATTCCGCGCCGCCTGCTACGGCGGCACTGCAATGGCCCAGCTGGATCTGTTGGGTGGCCGTGACGATCGCCTGCATGCCGCTACCGCACAGTCGGTTAACGGTAACCGCTGGTGTTTTCTCGCTTAAACCACCGCGCAGTGCGGCCACGCGGGACAGGTACATATCTTCGGGTTCGGTATGGACCACGTTGCCGAACACGCAGTGGCCAATATCCTCAGCCTCAACACCGGCGCGCTGCACCGACTCGGCAACGACCGCCGCGCCCAGGTCGGATGGCGAAAACTTCATCAAACCGCCGCCGAAGTCACCGACAGCCGTACGCACGCCACTCAATACCACCACTTCATTAATGCTCATTACTCTAGTCTCCTCATGTCTCGTGTCACGCAAGTCTAACGCCACCCGCTAGCAAGCGTAAAAATCAGTCTGGGAAATTATCTGGTTTACCTATTGGGAATTACATATTTGGGCTTACATATTTGGGCTTACATATTAGGGTAATTAGGCCCGCCACTACCTTCAGGCACTACCCACTCAATGTTCTGGGTAGGATCCTTGATGTCACAGGTCTTGCAGTGCACGCAGTTCTGGGCATTGATTTGCAACCTGGATCGTTCACCATCCTGCACAATTTCATATACCCCGGCCGGGCAATAACGCTGCTCAGGCGAGTTATATAGCGCGAGATTGGTCTGGATCGGGATACTGTCATCCTTTAGCGTCAGGTGACAGGGCTGGTCTTCCTCATGATTGGTGTTAGACAGGAACACCGAGGAAAGCTTGTCGAAACTCAGCTTGCCATCGTACTTGGGATAGTGGATCGGCTTGCACTCGCTGGCGAGTTTGAATTGCTCGTGATCCTTGTGGCTATCTTTCAGGGTGACCGGTAACTTGCCGCCAAACAGGTTCTGCTCGATGTAGTTAAAGGCCCCGCCAATCCAGGTACCCCACTTATGCATCGCGGCGCCAAAGTTACGGCTCTTGTATAGCTCGTCATAGACCCAGGACGCCTTGAAGCTATCGCCATACCCGGTCAGGTCATTCTTGCCTTCGTCACCAGCCTTGAATGCCTCGACTAATGTTTCGGCGGCAATCATGCCCGACTTCATGGCGGTGTGGGTGCCCTTGATCTTGGAAAAGTTCAGGGTTCCGGCATCACAACCAATCAGCATGGCTCCGGGCAAGGTCATTTTGGGGAGTGCGTTTAAGCCCCCCTTGACGATCGCGCGAGCGCCGTAGGAAACCCGCCGCGCGCCCTCGAGATATTTGGCAATTTCCGGATGGTGCTTGAAGCGCTGAAACTCATCGAAGGGGCTCAAATGGGGATTGGCGTAATTCAAATCCGTAATCAAGCCTACAGAGACCTGGTTCGCATCGGTGTGATACAGGAAGAAACCACCGGAACCGCCATTCTCGCTCAAGGGCCAACCTGCGCCATGCACGACCAGGCCGGGCTCATGCTTGTCCGGATCGATGTCCCACAGTTCCTTGATGCCGATCCCATAGTGCTGGGGTGAGGCATCCTGATCGAGGTTAAACTGGCTGATCAGTTGCTTGCCCAAGTGACCGCGGCAACCTTCCGCAAACAGCGTATATTTGCCATGCAGTTCCATACCCTGCTCAAAACTGGCTTTCTCCTCGCCGTCCATGCCACGGCCCATATCACCGGTGGCGACGCCCTTCACGCTGCCATCCTCATGGAACAGGACTTCTGCCGCGGCAAAGCCGGGGAAAATCTCCACCTCCAATTCTTCGGCCTGTTCCGCCAGCCAACGGCATACATTACCCAGGCTGACGATATAGTTGCCCTCATTATGCATCGGCTTGGGCACAAACAGGTTGGGCATCTTCAGGCTTTTGCCTGGACCGGTGAAAAAATGTACCTCGTCCCGCGTCACCGGCGTGGTCAGGGGCGCACCCTTCTCCTTCCAGTCCGGAATGAGTTCATCCAGCGCGCGCGGTTCGAGTACCGCGCCGGAGAGTATATGGGCGCCAACTTCAGAGCCCTTTTCCAAAACACAGACGGACAGCTCGAGCTCTTGTTCCACAGCCAGTTGGCGCAGTTTAATGGCCGCACTCAGCCCCGCAGGCCCGCCACCGACGATGACCACATCGTATTCCATGGATTCTCGCTGCATACTCATGCCCCTTGTTGTTTGGTTATTAATGACATCGTAATAGTGCTAAAACTGACCCATTGGCATTGCCATGATTGAGTCAGGGCCGGCCAGGATAGTGGCCAGGTAGGCCTTGCCGCGCGGCATGACATGATCGGCATAGAACAGCGCACTGGCTATCTTGGCTTTATAAAACTCGGCATCGCCCTCGCCCGCCGCCAACCTGGCCTTCGCTACCATCGCAGCGCGCGCCATCTGATAGCCGCCGAACACGGTGCCCATTAACATCATAAGATTTACTGAAACGGCCCCCGGCAGATGAGGATCCGAACCGCCGTTTTCAGCTAACCAGACACCGACCTGCGCTAAATCGGCAACGCCATCGCCAATACTTTTTTGCAGTTTAGCCAGGTCTGCATCGCTGGCATCCATCCCGCCTACACCGGCCTGCATTTCCTCGAGCAAGGATTGCAGCGCGGCACCGCGATCACGCATGATTTTACGACCCACGAGATCCAGCGCCTGGATTCCGGTTGTGCCTTCATAGATCGTGATAATCCGTGCATCCCTGAAGTGCTGCGCCGCTCCGGTTTCTTCGATAAAACCCATACCACCATGGATTTGCAAACCGAGGGTCGTGACCTCCTGGGCGATCTCCGTAGACCAGCCTTTGGCAATAGGCACCAGTAATTCAAGGCGTGCGTTATGATGCGCAGCGGCAACCGGATCGTCATTGTGGTGTGCCAGGTCCAGCGTCGACGCGGTGAGATACACCACGGCCCGCATCGCCTCGGTCATGCTGCGCATCAGCATTAGCATGCGCCGTACATCAGGGTGGTGAATAATCGCCACGCGACCTTGCTGGCCGGGTGCAAAACCCTGTGTTCGGTCCCGCGCGTAACCCAATGCTTGTTGGTACGCCCGATCGGCGATGGCAACGCCTTGCAGACCCACGCCCAGGCGGGCGTGATTCATCATGGTGAACATGTGGGACAGGCCTTCATTTTCCCGCCCTACCAGGTAGCCCACAGAGCCACCTTTGTCACCGAAGCTCATCACACAGGTAGGGCTGGCGTGGACACCCATTTTATGTTCCAGGGATACCGCATGCACGTCGTTACGGTCGCCGATACTGCCGTCCGCATTGACGAGAAACTTGGGAACCAAAAACAGGGAAATGCCCTTTACGCCTTCGGGCGCATCCGGCAGCCGCGCCAACACCAGGTGAATCACATTGTCAGTTAACTCATGATCGCCCCAGGTAATAAATATCTTTTGCCCACTCACCAGGTAATGGTCGCCGTTCGGGACCGCTTTGGAGCGTACAGCGGACAGGTCAGAACCGGCCTGGGGCTCGGTAAGGTTCATAGTGCCGCTCCACTCGCCACTCACCATCGGTGCGAGGTAAACCGACTTCAAATCGTCGTTGCCGTGTGCACTCACGGCTTCAATCGCGCCGGTCGTCAACAACGGGTTAAGCGCAAACGCCATGTTCGACGCGTTCCACATCTCGGCTACCGCGGTATGCATGAGGTGCGGCAAGCCCTGCCCGCCATACTCAGGGTCCTGGCCAATACCCATCCAGCCGCCCTCGATATATTGTTGGTAGGCTTCCGCAAAGCCGTCTGGAACCTGCACCTTGCCGTCGACCAGGTGCGAGCCCTGCTGATCTCCCGTCTTGTTGATGGGCGCCAACACCTCGCTCGCCAATTTGCCTGCCTCTTCGAGTACCGCTTCCACCAAATCCGGTGATGCGTCCTCGAAGCCGGGCAGCTTGGCAAGCTCTGCCATTCCCGCCAGTTCATTGAGGGTGAACTCCATTTCCTTGGTTGGTGCCAGATAGGTTGTCATCGTTTATTCCTCCAGAAAAAATTCCAAATTTTGACTCACTCGACCCATTAACCGCAGCGTAAACACTATTTTACCCTGCCAGGGCATTACGCTCCTAATACGGAAGGCCCTTATAAGTTGTCCAATTGCGTTGCCAATTCAGGTAATACCTCGAACAGATCCCCGACGATGCCGTAGTCGGCTACCTGAAAGATCGGTGCCTCCTCGTCCTTGTTGATTGCGACGATTACACCGCTATCCTTCATGCCCGCCAGATGCTGAATAGCACCGGAAATACCCACGGCTATATAGAGCTTGGGGGCAACGACCTTGCCGGTCTGGCCGACCTGGTAGTCATTCGGCACATAGCCCGCATCGACCGCCGCCCGTGACGCACCGACTGCGGCACCCAGCTTGTCGGCAATGGTTTCCAGCAGCGCAAAATTCTCGCCGCTACCGAGCCCACGGCCACCGGAAATAATAATGTCTGCAGCGGTCAGCTCAGGTCGATCCGATTGGGTCAGTTCCTCGCTAACGAAGCGCGCCTTGCCATCCGCCATTGGCGCCGAATCTATCGGGGTTATGGCGGCGCTATTGCCCTCGGCATTGGCCGCTGCAAAGGCTGTGGTTCTCACTGTGATAATCTTGATTGCGTCGCTGGACTGCACCGTCGCTAATACATTGCCGGCGTAGATCGGTCGCACAAAGGTGTCGTCACCCTTGACCTCCATAATATCGGAGATCTGCGCTACATCCAGCAGCGCGGCGACGCGCGGCATCAGGTTTTTGCCGGTGGTGGTTGCCGGCGCCAACACATGGCTATAGCCCGACGCCAGGCTCGTTACCAGTGGCGCAACGTTTTCCGGCAACTGGTGCGCAAACGCTTCGTGCTGCGCGAGCAGCACTCCTGTAACGCCCACAACCTGTGTTGCACTTGCAGCCACTGCATCACAGTCGTTTCCTGCGACCAGCAGCTGGACATCATCATTCAACTCCAGGGCTGCCGTAACGGCGTTCAGCGTGGCGGCCTTCAGGGTTTGGTTATCGTGTTCTGCAATTACTAATATGCTCATATCGGGCTCCTTATATAACCTGCGCTTCGTTCCTGAGTTTGTCGACGAGTTCTGCCGCATCGGCGACGCGAATCCCCGCCTCTCTTTGACCGGGTTCGGCAACACCGAGGAGCGTCAAGCGGGGCGCTATATCCACACCCATCTCAGCAGCGTTCAGCGTGTCCATCGGTTTCTTCTTCGCCTTCATGATGTTGGGCAGTTTGACATAGCGCGGCTCATTGAGCCGCAGGTCGGTGGTAACCACCGCCGGAAGTTCGAGATCCACGATCTGGGTTCCGCCATCGATCTCTCGCGATACCTGCACCCGACCCTCATTTAACTCAACCCCGCAGGCAAACGTGCCCTGCGGCAAACCTGCCAGTGCGGCCAGCATCTGGCCGGTCTGGTTGGAGTCGTCATCGATGGCTTGCTTGCCCAATATAATAAGATCCGGGGCTTCACGATCGACCAGGGCTTTAAGCAACTTGGCGACCGCCAGTGGTTGTAGTTCGGCATCTGATACCACATGGATTGCGCGATCGGCACCAATCGCAAGAGCGGTGCGAAGGGTTTCCTGGCAAGCTTTGGTGCCCATCGAGACGGCGATAACTTCGTCGGCCTTGCCCGCCTCTTTCAGGCGCACCGCCTCTTCAACCGCAATTTCGTCGAACGGATTCATGGACATCTTGACGTTGTCGATTTCGACCCCGGTCCCATCGCCGCGGGCTCGTACCTTCACGTTGTAATCTACGACGCGTTTTACTGCTACTAATACTTTCATCAACTAAGCTCCCTGACACTATTCACAATGTTCGTTTACCTGAAAGCGGATACAGGCAGTTAGGATTGTGAGCGTTCACACGCTCCATTTAAATCCCAATTCCGGCCATTCTTGTGACCTTAAAGGCCACCACAATCCCGCTTTGTAACACTCCGCTCGGCCCCGAAAAGCCAATCCCCGCGATGTTCGTTAATGCGCGGGGGCGGAACACTCTGACAACGTCACGAATAATAAACCAATATTCTATTTTATGTCAATACCTTTACATATTTTTTAACAGGAGGTTTAGATGGTGAATAATTGAAATTTGCTCATCACGCGACACACCCTCGAGCGAATCCGTGTATACCGACTGCATAATCGGCGCAATTTTTGATAGCAATAAACGCCCTTCAGGGGTCAGGATCATTCGCCTGGAACGCTGGTCGTCTTTATCACGAACGCGTTCCAGGTAGCCCGCCTTCTCGAGACGTTGCAACATAGGCGAAAGGCTCTGCCGACTCACCCGCAGGTAGTCGCACATCTCGTTGATACCCATTCCCGTGGTGATATGCGGACGAGACAGTGACGCCAATACCGCCCACTGCTGGGTAGTGACACCCAACTGGTCGAGCGCAGCACTGCCTTTCTTGTGAATCAGGTTCGCGGACTGGTGGATACGCAGGAACAGGCGGTTGTGTATCTCGTCAATCGGGGCGGACTCAGTGTTCATTTCAGGCGTTCTCCAGATTAGTTAGTGGCACCTGGAAGATAGCACATACAACAATACATTGTCATATAATCCTGTATACGATCGACACAGGGAAGCGTTCAGAGCTGGTGCCGATACAGGCACCGGATGCTTATTGTTGTTGAATTCCAGATTACAACTGTTGCAATTCTATTGCTCCGGAAAACGATAATCCTTGAACTGCCCCCGCAGGTCTTTCTTGCTTAATTTACCCGTTGCGGTGTGCGGCAGTTCATCGACAAAGACCACGTCGTCGGGAATCCACCAGATTGCTACTTTACCGTCGAGCGAGGCCAGCAGTTCTTCGGCATTCACCGCCTTGCCCTCCTTTCGGATAACCACCAACAATGGCCGCTCCGTCCATTTGGGGTGTGGCAAACCAATAACCGCTGCTTCGGCTACGCCGGGATGATCCATGGCGGCGTTTTCCAGATCGATGGAGCTGATCCACTCGCCGCCTGACTTAATGACATCCTTGGTGCGATCGGTGATTTGCATGAAACCCCGCTCATCTATGCTTGCCACATCTCCAGTACCAAACCAGCCCTCCTCGTCATGGGAATCATCGCTGTCCGGTTTGTAATAGCCGCTGCAGACCCAGGGCCCGCGAACCTTGAGCTCACCTACCGACTTGCCATCCCAGGGCTGCTCCTGGCCGTCGGGAGCAACAATCTTGAGATCCACACCAAACACCGGTCGGCCCTGCTTGCCCCGCACCGCGGCCAATTCCGCTTCAGGTAAATCTTCCATCCCACGTTTAAGGGTATTCATGGTGCCCAGGGGACTCGTTTCCGTCATACCCCAGGCGTGCAGGACATCCACACCATGACGCTCCCGGAAGCCCTGCATAATGCTCGCAGGACATGCCGCGCCGCCCACGACAACGCGGTCCAGCGCGGGTAATGTTTGATTTGTCTTCTCGAGATAGTCCAGCAAGGCCATCCAGATCGTAGGCACACCGGCGGCCAGTGTCACGCCTTCGCCGTTAATGAGGTCGCAGAGTGTCTCGCCGTCGCCCATTTTCGGACCCGGCAATACCAGCTTCGCCCCGACCATCGGCCCGGCATAGGGCAACCCCCATCCAAGCACATGAAACATGGGCACTACGGGCAAAATCGCATCCCGCGCGGACAGGTTAAGTGAGTCCGGCAACGCCCCGCCATAGGCATGCAACACCGTAGAACGATGGCTATACAGCACACCCTTGGGGTTGCCCGTCGTCCCCGAGGTATAACACAGCGCGCTGGCGGTATCTTCGGCCAGGTCCGGCCACTCGAACTGATCCGGCTGTCCACCGATATAGGATTCGTAACTCTGGATATTGGCCAGGCCCGAGGCCGGCATGTGCGCATCGTCAGTCAGAACGATTATCTCCCGGACACAGCCTATTTCGTCCTGCAACGTTTCCAGCAACGGCAGGAACATCGGATCTGTAAACAGCAGCTTGTCCTCGGCATGATTGACAATATATTCGACCTGCTCGGGAAACAGGCGCGGATTAATCGTATGGCATACTGCGCCGCTACAAGAGACGCCGTAGTAAAGCTCCAGGTGACGAAAGTCATTCCAGGCAAGCGTTGCGACCCGGTCGCCTGATTTTATTCCGGATGCTGTCAGGGCATTGGCCAACTGGCGGGTACGAGCAAAGGCATCCGCATAGCAGTAACGGTGTAGACCTTCGGTGCCAGTGACGGAAACAATCTCGCTGTCCGAATAAACCCGATCCGCAAACTTCATGATAGAAGTGATGGTCAGTTGGCTATCCATCATCAGGCCGTTCAGCATGGGATTGTTCCTCGCTCAAGTAGTATGAATATGACCATACTCTAAAGCTAATCAAGGACCAATTCCATCAGCCCACAGGATTTTCTGGATTCCGGGCTTTACCTCGTCATCCTATAGCCTCGTCATCCCCGCGCAGGCAGGGATTCAGTGACCTTTCCCTTTTCTGGATTCCGGCCTGCGCCAGAATAACCGCGTACTTAGTACGACCAATCAGGTCTCTACCACCACCGGCTCGACCAGGCGCGAATAGTCCTCATAGGAAAGACGAATCAACTCAGTGTGTGAGCCCGCGCTAAATACAACATCCTCGTGGTCCGGCAGCTTGTCGGACACGTAGACATTCATGTAGTACAGGTTACCAAACGGCGGTATCGCACCTACCTCACAACCCGGAAACAGCTCTTGAAACTGCGACTCATCGGCAAGACACAGTTCATTGGCGCCGATCACCTGGCGCAGCCTCCCTAGATGCACCCGCCCGGCTGCCGGCAACACCGCCATCACGGGCCGGTCATCCGCCATCAGGATCACTGACTTGACCAATTCCAGGCCCGACACGTGGGCCGATTCAGCCACTTCCTGGGCAGTGTATGCCGGGGAGTGGGTGAGGGTTACATACTTAACCTGTTGCGAATCCAGAAATTCTTTTACCAGTGCTGCAGGCATAACAACCTCCCTGCCACGTCCAGAGGACATGGATTGAAAGCCCCGTGACTCGGGGCTGGGCAATGAATGGAGCATAAGCCATTGGCCACAGCAAAGCCACTCCAGTCGCCTTGTATTGTCGCATGCGTTCATGCCGCGAGACCTGATTCAGCACCATGTTTTCGTATGATGAAAAGGGTAAGATAATCAAGTACTATATATTGGGTAGCCCAGGTAGTTGCTGTTGCCGAAACCGGCAAAAAAAAAGCGTGCTGGCGCCTGGTGAAAGTGCGCAGGGAAATAAAAATCGCCACCCCGTTTGGACAATAACTGTTCCGCGCGGCACTGGCTCGAGGGATAGAGTAAATGCTGGCTCCGCAGAATACCGTCACAGGGCAATGAACAAGACCTTCCCCATCGTTGGTATCGGCGCGTCAGCGGGCGGCCTGGAGGCGCTCAAGAAACTGTTCACCGACCTGCCCCCCGATGGTAATGCGGCGTATATCGTCATCTCGCACCTCGACCCCGAGGCCATCAGCATGACGGCTGAAATCCTCGACCGAACGACCGACATGACCGTTACGCAGGCCACTGACGACTGCGCGATCGATGCCAACCATGTCTACGTAATCCCGCCCAAAACGTACCTGACGCTATCCGGCTACACTCTCAAGATTGACACCATCACCCTCCACCATGGCCTGCGCCTGCCCATCGATGAGTTTTTCAAGTCGTTGGCCACAGAGTTTAAACGAAACGCGGTAGCGGTTATCCTGTCCGGAACTGGCAGCGATGGCAGCGCCGGCATAGAAGCCGTTTCATCCCAGGGTGGTCTGGTGATGGTCCAGTCCCCCGAAACCTCCAGCTATGATGGGATGCCTAACAGTGCCATCAATACAGGGACAGTTGACGTGGTTTGCCCAATGGACAGGCTGGCGGAGCATCTCACCAACATGCTTCGCAGTCACTTGATTGGGATAAGCGATGCGCTGCCGCAGCTAAAATTCCCGGAGACCGAACCCGCCGTCCTGGGCTCAATAACGACCTTGCTGCAGGATCAAACCGGGTTTGATTTCTCTAATTACAAAACAGGCACCCTGAACCGACGGATCGCACGGCGAATGGCGCTTTATCGCATCCCAAGCCCCGAAAAGTACCTGGTGTTCCTTGAGGAGAACCCGAAGGAGCCCGAGGCGCTGTTTAAGGACTTGTTGATTGGTGTCACCGATTTCTTTCGGGACAAGGAAGCCTTTAAAGCGCTCAGTAAAGACGCCATCGCACAACTGGTTGTCCGGAAATTACCCCCTGAACAAATCAGGGTATGGGTGCCGGGATGTGCAACCGGCGAGGAAGCCTACTCGATTGCAATGCTC
The DNA here is from genome assembly GCA_964195105.1 of uncultured Gemmatimonadales bacterium. Classification (GTDB taxonomy): domain Bacteria; phylum Pseudomonadota; class Gammaproteobacteria; order Pseudomonadales; family IMCC2047; genus CAMYKE01. The sequence goes on from CAXMOT010000135.1 coordinate 13,469, forward strand.
CTGGTGGAGCAACTTGAAAGTGCCAACAATCACTGTGAGGTTCGGGTGTTTGCCAGCGACGTCGATGAGCACGCTTTGGAGACAGCCCGCACCGGCATCTATCCCGAGAGTCGTATGGCCAATATGTCGGCACTGCGCTTGCAGCGTTTTTTTAATAAAGACAACAACCATTACCGGGTGAATAATGAACTGCGCGACATCATCACTTTTGCGGCCCAAAACATTATAGCCGACCCACCCTTCTCAAAGATTGACCTTATCAGTTGTCGCAACCTGCTCATCTACCTGTCGCCTGCAACCCAACGCAGCATCCTGGCCGTATGTCATTTCGCATTGGAAGAAGAGGGTTTCCTGTTCCTGGGCACGTCAGAATCAGTCAGCCACCAGCAAACCCTGTTTGATGAGGTAAACGCCAAATGGCGCATCTTCCGCAGGTCCCATTTGATCAAGCCTTCTGCTGGCGACCTGGCACTTGCCTACCGAAGGCCCACCTCTATCGAGCGGCGCCTGAGGACGATGGAGCGACCGGCCCAGCAGACGCACTGGAAGGGGTTGCTACAGCGAGAATTGCTACAAGACTTTGCTCCGGCCGCGGTGCTTGTCAATACAGACAGCGAAGTGCTCTATTATTCCGGTTCGACAATGCGCTATCTGGAACAACCAGCGGGTATGCCGACCCAAAACCTGCTCCACATGATACGCCATGAGCTGCGAGAAAAAGTGCGCAGCGCGCTGCAACAGGCACATACCAGCAGCACACCCGTCAACGTTACCAATGCCGTCTTCATGAGGGGCAACAGGCCTATCAAGGTGAAAGTGATCATTAAGCGGGTGTCAACGCCGGATGTACGGGAGCCGTTGCTGCTGGTGACATTTGAGGATCAACTTGTGCCTGCAGCCAACCCGGTAAGACATGCCGATGAACCTGCACTGGACGAGATGAGTAGCGAAGACACATCGATAATTCAACACCTCAGGCAAGAGTTGGATACTAACCAGGAACAGATGCGCAGCGTTCTCGATTCTCACGAATCGGCGAATGAAGAATTGCAGGCCTCAAATGAAGAGGTTATGTCGATCAACGAAGAACTGCAGTCTTCCAATGAGGAACTGGAGAGCTCAAAAGAAGAAATGCAATCCATGAACGAAGAGCTGCTGACAATGAATACCCAGCTCCAGGAAAACGTACAGGACCTGGCTGAGTCGAATGACAGCTTTAGCAATTTTGTCAACGGCGCCGAAATGGCGACGCTGTTCCTGGATCGCGAATTCAGGATCGGGCGCTTTACGCAGGCAGCCCGACGTCTGCTAAACCTGATCGATACCGATGTGGGTCGGCCGATCAGCGATATTCGGCTACGCGTGGCTGACCCCAAGCTACTCGCTGACGCGAAATCTGTGCAGGAGAAGCTAAAATCGATAGAGACCGAGATTACCGGGGATGATGAACAGACCTATATTCGTCGCATTTTACCTTACCGAACCATTGACGATCGAATCACGGGGACCATTATCACATTTATTGATATTACCGCCCGCAGAAGAGCCGAGGCGCAGACCCGGCTGTACGCAACGGTGGTGCGCGATTCCAATGACGCAATCACGATACACGACATGGACGGCAATATAACCGCCTGGAACAGCGGCGCGCAGAGAATGTACGGCTGGTCAGAACAACAAGCTCTGGCCATGAACATCATCGACATCGTCCCGGATGACGAGCGCAAGAAATTCGCCAAGCTAATAGCTACGCTCCATGCTGGCACAAACGTATCCTCGTTCGAAGCCCGCCGAATCACCTCAACCGGGCGCGTACTGGACGTATGGATAACGATCACTCCGGTGGTCGATGACAATAACAAAACCTGCGGATTTGCCGCCACCGAACGAGACATCACGCAGCGCAAGGCTCAGGAAAAAGTAGTTTCCGATGCCTGGAAATCTGAATCGGATATCGCCGAACGCTCCCGGTTCCTGGCCATCGCCAGCCATGATCTCCGCCAGCCCATGCAGTCGCTGGGCCTGCTTAACAGCGCGATGCTAAAGACTAACAATGATCCGGAAGCCCAACGAATATTGAAAATTCAGCAAGCCACACTGGTGGATATGCGTTGGTTGCTCGATGCTTTGCTGGACACCAGCAATCTCGATGCGGGCGCTATAACGGTCAATAAGCAAAACGTTGGTGTGTTCCCGCTCATGGAAAGATTACATGCCGAACTGGCTGGCGAAGCCCGTCAAAAAGGGCTGGAGTTTAGTATCTCGGCGACCGATAGCATCGCCTACACGGATCCCGGCCTGCTCGCGCAAATGATCCGTAACCTGGTCGGCAACGCCATTCGCTATACCAAACAGGGCAGCGTCAAACTGGCGTGGGAACCAGGCGACAACGACTTGCTGTTTAGTGTCTCGGATACCGGCATCGGCATTCCAGAGGAGCAACGGCCGTTCATATTCAATGAATTTCACCAGGTTCCGCAGGACGAGTCTGCGGAGAAACAGGGCCTGGGGCTGGGATTAGCCATTGTGGCGCGCATCGCGAAATTGCTCGACATCCAGGTGGAGTTGGAATCAGAGGTGGATCGCGGCTCAACATTCTCGTTCAGGATACCCGCTGCAATCTTTCAGACAGGCAGCGACGGCACGGATACTGCAGAAACCGCTGGCTTGGCCGAAACTGCAGAAACGACAGCTACTCCAGACACGGTTTCCTCATCGGAGATCGCTACCCCCCCGGCGCCCGACGATACCCCGGCGCCCCCTGAGCCTGTAACTAACGACGCAAAAATACTGCTGATAGACGACGAGCCGTCGGTTCTGGATGCCACCCAACTGCGCCTGTCCCTTGAAGGATTCCAGATTAGCCCCGCACAGACGCCGGAACAGGCCCTGGCAGCAATCGAACAGTTCACACCGGATTTAATCATCACAGACCAGATGCTGGGTCATAAACTGACGGGAGTAAACCTGGTCAGGAAACTAAGGGATATTCTCGGCCAACCGATACCTGCTATCGTCGTCACGGGCGACACGTCGTTGTCGGCAGATCAAATCAACCTGGAGTGCAGCCAGCTTATGCGCAAGCCGCTTAGAGCCGAGGAACTACTGGTAGTGATCCACCAGTCACTGGAATCCTGAGTCTTACCGTCGCCTAACTACCCCTCGCGGCATGGCGAGCAACCCGCCATTCGCTGTACAGGTGCAGTAACATCATTAGCGCGAACAGGATGATTATGGTCACGACGAGCGGCCGCGAGGTGCCATCGTGCAGCAGCAAGACCAGCAGCGCGGCGCCCCCGCCCCCGAGCATTTCCACGCTACCGAACAGGGCAGACGCCGTGCCTGTGCCTTTGGGTGCTGCCGCCATCGCCAAGGCAGGCAATACCGCAAACATCGGCGCGGCAGAGAAAATCAACAGGCAAAAAGTGGCTATGAAACTTACCCGGGTGGGCTCGATCAGGAATTCCTGCGCGGCAAACAGCGTCACGCCCGCACAGGTCATTAACATGCCGTATTTCAGCATCTGTTGCGGCGGAGACCGTTTCACCCATTGACTCGCCACCACACTTCCCAGCATAAAGCACGAGACCATCACCAGGTGGTAATAGCCAAAGTGCTGGGTCGGCACGCCAAACAGGTCGATCAATACAAACGGCGCCTCGGTTATATAAGCGAACAACATGCCCAGGTTCAAGGCCATCATCAGCGAATAGGTTATAAAGCGCCGCTCCCGGATCAATACCAGGTAATTACGCCCCAACTGCCGTGGTTGCAAGGCTGTGCGGTCGGGCTGCCCCGTTTCCCTCAAGTAAACCAGCGCCAACCCCAGCACCGGGATCGCAAGTATCGAAATAACAAAAAAGTTGGCGCGCCAACCCCACAGAACGTGGATATAACCACCGATAATCGGGGCGACCGCCGGCGCAACGGCAAACACTATGCCATAGATTGCCATGACCTTAACCCGCTGCCGCTCCTCGAATATATCGGTAATCACGGCCAGCACGATGACCCCGTGGGCCGCTGCCGCAACGCCCTGCAGAACCCGGGCAAGCAGCAGTTGTTCGATTGTCACTGCGAGGCCGCAGCCGACCGTGACGACCGCGAACACGACCATTCCAACAAGGAACACCGGGCGCCTGCCAAAACGGTCTGCGAGCGGGCCGATAATGAGCTGCGCCAGGCCAAACGCCAATGCGTTAAGCGCCAGCGTCAGTTGAACCAACTCCGCAGTGGTTGCTAGCAGGGCCGGTAAATGCGGCATACTCGGGGTGTATAGATCGGTGGACATGACCCCGAGGGCGTTTGCTAATAGCAGCACCCCAATGATGATCATTTTTTGTGATTTAGTGAGGGAACTCACGAACACAATCCTTTATCCAGATTTAATAGCGCGAGAAGAACCTGGCGGCAACCGCCTGCTGGTGACCAGGCATTGACGCCATCAAGAATAACTTTGGCTGGAGCACTCCGCCTGCGCTGAACCGTGCGGGGGAATTGGGAAAACACCCATGCTTATCACCGTCCCGGGCGATAAGCATACGCTTTTCGTGATGCTATGACCAAAGTACGCTCGCGCACTTTGGCAAAACCGCTCAAGCTTCTGCGGTTTTCCTGACAGTTGCCGTTTCCCCGTAGATATGCCGCATTACCAGCTTGGGTAAGCGATCAACGGTAAACAAGCCCCAGTGTTTTTCAGGCTCGAGCAGTTCCGGGGAACCCTTCCAGGGTTCGTCAAACGCTTCGAATACGAAGGTAAGTATGCCGGCCTCGTTGGTCCATTCTACCAGCTCGTGATAGTAGATCTCCTGTAACTCCTGCGACGCATTCCAGGGCTCCATGCCACGACCATTGGATGCCGTAGTCCAACCGGCTTCCGTGATCACCACCGGCGTATCGGGGTAATGATCCGCGACGCCATAGTAGTTAGCCTTGCTATGGTCGAGCGCATCTTCCACACCTCGGTATTCCCAGGCTGGATAGGTATGCAGGGAGATGAAGTCCAGTTCGGCAACCAGCGGCGCGAGCTTCTCGGTCCAGGGCACGTAATTTTCGCAAAACGTGACCGGCTGCTTGACCTTGGCCTTGACCCTGCGCACATAGGCGATCAGGTTCTCGACCGGCACCATGTGATCGGTCCACTCGACTGTCGCCTCGTTACCTACCGACACCGAAAACGCAATATCCGGATAACGATTAGCCGCATCAATCAGCCTGTCAATTTGCGCGCTATTGGCCTGGCGATTCCTCTCCAGGATTTCATCACTGAAATTTGCTCCCCAGGGACATCCCGGGTTGCTGACTTCTGCGTCCAGATCGGCGCCGAGCATTACCTTGAAATCCAGGCCTTCTTTCTGGATGACCTCAAGAACCCGCTCCGCATGCAAGCTGCAATCGTAAAGCCTGAGATACTTCCAGTTACCTTCCAGAATATTGAGATCTTCACTGATCTCCTCATGGGAGGGATACACCTTTGTTATCGGTGACTGTCCTTCCCGGTACCCGGAATAGCAAATCGCATTTCCGGGC
>CAXMOT010000136.1:0-5460 GCA_964195105.1 uncultured Gemmatimonadales bacterium
TATCGTATTGCCCCAGCGTACCTTCGACTTCGGGGTGCCCTGCGTGGCCGATCAATATGGTTTCGCGGCCTTCGCCACTGTAGCGCGTCACCTCAAGGTGCACCTTGGTCACCAGGGGGCAAGTCGCGTCGAATACCTTCAGGCCGCGTGCTTCGGCTTCCTGGCGCACCGCCTGCGACACCCCGTGGGCACTGAAAATAACCAGCGAATCGTCCGGCACTTCATCCAGTTCTTCGACAAAGACCGTACCCTTCTGGCGCAGGTCCTCAACCACATAACGGTTATGCACCACCTCATGACGTACATAGATGGGCGCGCCATAGAGTTCGAGTGCCCGATCGACAATATCAATAGCGCGATCGACACCGGCACAAAAACCGCGGGGGTTTGCTAGTTTAATTTGCATAGTCATTTCAAGTTGATTGGATTATAGCGATCCCGATTTTAACAAATCCGGGGGCCGCCTGGCTAAGGTATCGGGGTGACCTCAATGATCTCGACGTCAAACAGCAACTCCCGGCCTGCCAACGGATGATTGAAGTCGATCTCGACCTGATCCTCCTCGATCTTGCTGACGACCCCGGGCAGTTCGGATTGACCGGCATCAGCGAAGGACACCATCAGGCCCTCCTGCAATTCCATATCATCCGCAAACTGGCTCCTGGCCAGCCACTGCAGGTTATTGGGATTCGGCATCCCGAAGCCTTTTTCCGGCGCCACGGTAAAGGTCTGTTTAGCGCCGACGGTAAGGCCCAGCAACAGCTCCTCAAAACCCGGCGGCAAGTTTCCGTCACCAAAATCAAACGTGGCCGGGCTGCGCTCAAAGGTCGAATCGAGCACCTGGTCGTCGCTCAGTTTTACCGCGAAGTGAAGGGTTACCCGAGTTTGCGGACCGATCGATTGGCTCACGAAGATTCTCCCTCGGAAGCAGCATCATCCTTGTCATTACCTGACAGGAACACGAGATCGATAATCAACATGATAGCCCCCGCGCTAATCGCGGAATCGGCCACATTGAAAGCAGGAAAGTAATACTCGCTGTAATGCAGGGACACGAAATCAATCACGTAGCCAAACATAACCCGATCATAAAGATTACCCAGCGCTCCGCCTAATATCAGCGCCAGGCCAATCGCAACCCAGGTCTCGTGGCGCTTAAGCCGGTACAGCCAGGCCACCAGCATTACACTGACCCCGGCCGACAAGGCAGTAAAGAACCAACGCTGCCAGCCACCGGCTTCAGACAGAAAACTGAATGCCGCGCCCTTGTTGTATACCAGCATCAGGTCGAAGACTGGCAGGATCTCGACCGGCCGCGCATAGGAAAGCACTTCGTCTGCAATATATTTGGTGGCTTGGTCGAACACCACTACCAATACCGTCAGTACCAGCCATACCAGCTGGCGCCCCAGCCCTGGGGCCAACACTGTTGAGTCGGTTGCTGGCATCGCGTTATCAGGCATACTGGCGCTGCTCGCCGGTGCCTTCAATATTGTCCACACAGCGAATACAAATTTCAGGGTGCGCCGCATCGCTGCCCACATCTTCACGATGATGCCAGCAACGCGAGCACTTGGCTTCTGCGGACGCCTTGACCAGAACCCGCAGGCCCGGCACCTCGGTAGCGTTACCCTGGTTCTCCTCGAACGGCTCTACCGCGGCTTTGGAGGTGATCAGCACAAAGCGCAACTCGTCCGCCAACGCCGCCACCAACTGCTGCAGTTCATCTGAGCAATACAGGGTCACTTCAGCATTCAGGCTGCCACCGATGGCGCCGCCAACCCGCGCCGCTTCCAGTTCCTTATTAACCGCCGTCTTAACAGCCATCACCTGACGCCAGAAATCGGCGTCCATGCGGGAATCCCCAAGCTGCGGTAATTGCTGGTACCACTCCAGGGTAAACACCGACTCGCTGCGCTCGCCCGGCATAAATGACCATATTTCATCGGCGGTAAAGCTCAGGATTGGCGTAATCCAGCGCACCATGGCCTCGGTCAGGTGATACAGCGCCGTTTGCGCAGAGCGCCGTGCGTGGCCATCCGTCTTGCAGGTATAGAGCCTGTCCTTGAGCACGTCCAGGTAAAAACTGCCCATATCGATCGAGCAGAAGTTGTGCAGTTTTTGATAGATCAAGTGAAACTGGTACGTCTCGTAGAGACCCTGTATTTCCTCTTGCAGGCTCGCAGCACGATCCAATGCCCAATGATCCAGCGCCACCAATTCCGCCGCGGGAACCATGTCCACCGCTGCATCGAAATCTCCCAGGCCGGACAACAGGTAGCGCATAGTATTGCGAATCCGGCGGTAGGAATCCGCCACCTGCTTGAGGATATCGTCGGTGCAGGTCATTTCGGCACTGAAATCCGTTGCCGAGACCCACAGGCGCAGCACATCGGCGCCCAACTCGTTGATCACCTTCTGCGGCGACACGACGTTGCCCAGCGACTTGGATTGCTTGCGGCCTTGGGCGTCGACCGTAAAGCCATGGGTAAGCACCCCTTTGTAGGGTGCCTCGCCATTGATCGCCATCGACGTCTTGAGCGAGGACTGGAACCAGCCGCGATGCTGGTCAGATCCTTCCAGATACAAATCGGCTGGATAAGCCAGGTCGGGGCGCTGCTTCAGCACCGAATAGTGCGTCACCCCGGAGTCGAACCATACATCCAGCGTATCGGTAACCTTGGTGTAGTCGGCCGCTTCCTCTGCATCCAGCCAATCCTCGGGGCCCGATTCAAACCAGACGTCCATGCCTTCCTGTTCAACTTTAAGGGCGACCTGTTCGATCAATTCGGCGGTGCGCGGGTGTAACTCCTGGCTATCCTTGTTCACAAACAACACGATTGGGACGCCCCAGGTACGCTGGCGGGAAATACACCAGTCCGGGCTGCTGTCGAGCATCGCGTTCATCCGCGCCTGCCCCCAGTCCGGCGTCCATTGTACGTTGGCCACTTCCTGCTTGACCTTGTCGACCAGGTTGTTGCTGGTCATGCTGATAAACCACTGGGGCGTAGCCCGGTAGATCAGGGGTGTTTTGGTGCGCCAGCAATGCGGGAAACTGTGGTTCAAGCGACCCTCGGCCGCCAGCTTGCCTCGCTCCTTAAGCACTTCAACGACTTTCGCATCGACCTTGTACACATGCTCGCCGGCAAACAGCTCGGTGGAAGCGGAAAAGGTCCCATTCTCGTCGACGCGATGCAGCGTACCCAAACCATAGGCCTTGCCAATAACAAAGTCATCCGGACCATGATCGGGCGCCGTATGAACCGCACCGGTACCGGTCTCGGTGGTGACATGCTCACCAAGGATAACGGGCACCTGGACATCGTAAAACGGATGTTGCAGGGCCAGATGTTCCAGCGCGGCGCCTTTAACCGTCGCCAGTACTTCGTAGTCCTCAACCTCAATACGCGCCATTGCTGACTCCAGCAGTTCACGGGCAACGACCAGGCGTTCCTTGAACCCATCCGAAGTGCATTGCACGATGACATACTCCAGTTCCGGATGCAGCGCAACGGCCTGGTTGGACGGCAAGGTCCAGGGCGTCGTCGTCCAGATAACGACACTCAGTGGCCCTTCACCGACGCCACCGCCGGCGGCAGCCACAAACGCAGCCTCGTCGACCACGCTAAATCGCACATCGATCGAGTAGGACACCTTATCCTGGTATTCCACCTCAGCCTCGGCCAGGGCAGAGCCGCCGACCACACTCCAGTACACGGGTTTAAAGCCCCTCACCAGGTGGCCATTCTCGGTGATCTTGCCAAGCGCCCGAATAGTATCCGCTTCGGTCTTGAAGTTGATCGTCAGGTAGGGATTCCCCCAGTCGCCGAACACGCCCAGGCGAATAAAGTCCTTACGCTGGCCATCGACCTGACGCAGCGCGTACTCGCGACACTTCTGGCGAAACGTCTTGTAATCGACCTTTACGCCGGCCTTGCCGATCTTGGTCTCGACCTTATGCTCGATGGGCAGGCCATGGCAATCCCAGCCCGGCACGTAGGGACAATCAAAGCCATCGAGGGTATGGGACTTCACCACGATATCTTTCAGTATCTTGTTAAGAGCATGGCCCAAATGAATATCGCCGTTGGCATAAGGCGGGCCATCATGCAGGATAAACTTGTCGCGTCCGGCACGAGCCGTGCGAATCTGCTGGTAAACCTGCTCCTGGTCCCAGCGCTTTAGCATGCCGGGCTCGCGTTGCGCGAGATTCGCTTTCATCGGAAAGCCCGTTTTGGGCAAGTTCAGGGTATGCTTATATTCGGTCATTACTACCTGGCTATGTTTAGTTTGGTACTCGAACCACCCAATAGCTTAGGATTCAGCGGGCCGAGAAGCGGTTGACCGCTAGGCGCGACTCGCAGGGAGTGGCTACCCCTTGTCAAGAAGCGCAATAACACGGGTGACCGCTTATCGGCCCGCCCTACGGGAGCTTTCCAGATGATCCAATACGGCGTTGCAACCCTTGAAAAGGGCCGGCCATTATCTACGGGCCGCGCCTTGTCTTGAATCATCTGGTAAGCTCTGCATCCTAAGCTATTGGGTGGTTCGAGTACTAGTAATCGTTCAAACAAAAATGTTGCCTGGCCGCCTCGAGATCCAGCTGGATCTGCGCCTTCAACGCATCGAGGCCGTCAAACTTTACTTCTGCGCGGATTCTGTGCCTGAATATCACGCGAATTTTGCGGCCGTATATATCCTCATCAAAATCGAAGATATGCGCCTCTAGCAACGGAACTTCGCCGCCGACAGTCGGCCGCACGCCCACGTTCGCCACGCCCTGCAACAGACTGCCATCCATGGTCAGGCCCTTGATTTCCACGGCGTACACGCCGTGCAATGGGGTCACTTTGCCGCGCAATGAGATATTGGCTGTAGGAAACCCCAATTGGCGCCCCAGGCGATCACCACTGAACACCCTGCCCCAGATGCTGTAGGGGCGCGTTAACAGGCGTTCCGCAAGCTCAAAATCGCTGGCCTCCAGGGCCGCACGCACCCGCGTGCTGCTAACCCGCTGACCATCCGTGATCACGGTTTTGGTTGCATCGACACTGAAGCCCGATGTCTCACCTGCCGCCTGCAGCAAATTAAAATCACCCTGCTGCTGCATACCAAAGCGGAAATCATCACCGACGATCAGGTGCCGAACCCCGAGCTGGCCTACCAACAGGTCTTCAATGAAAGCATCTGCTGGCATCGAGCGCAGTGCTTCATTAAAAGCCAGGCAAATCGTCTCATCGATCGCGCAGTCCGACAGTAACCGAACCTTCTCCTGGAAAGTCGTCAGGCGCGCCGGAGCCCGGTCGCCTGCGAAATATTCCAGCGGCTGCGGCTCAAATATCATCACCCGCGAGCGCAGTCCCGCTTGCCGGGCCTTCGCCGTCACCTGCTCCAAAATAACGCGATGACCGGCATGCACACCATCAAAATTGCCAATGGTTAAAACGCACCGCTCTCCCC
>CAXMOT010000137.1:0-10022 GCA_964195105.1 uncultured Gemmatimonadales bacterium
ATTGCCTGATTCCGGGCCCGGCCCATCTATTCCCGGAATAGGCCGGGGCCTCAGACACCTTGTGCGGCACAACCTGTGCCGGCGTCAAAAGCCCCACACGATGCCGATAGTGGCGCGATCGGTCTCATCAAACTGGCCGAATAAATCATCATGATTGCCGTAAAACACATCGACGCCCGCATAGATATCGATATTGGCTTCGTAGTTGTAGGTCAGCTTGACCTGCACCACGCCATCACCGTGATCGAGTGAGTGGATCTGCAGCCACGCAGCCGTGAGGGTTTCATTGAGGAAGTTTGATTCCCACAGGAAGGTGGCAACGTCTTCACGCTGGTTGCTGACCAGGTCCGATTCGCTGGCCCGAATACTGGTTTGAAACCACTGCAGGGAAATGAATTGATCCGTCCAGCCTTGCCAGTCCAGCCCTATTACAGAACTCCATTGATCGGCCTCGCACGGTTGACCGAAAAATAATGGCCAGGAGATGTCCCCAAAATCACCCTGTAACCATTTAGCCTTGAACGAGGTAAATATTATTCTTCGGCCATCCTGTTATACTGCGCGCCCATAAAACCCATCCGCCGCCAGGTATAGAATTCACAGTGACTGATTTATCGTTTTCCTCCATCGGGCTACCCCCGTCCCAACTCCCTAACCTGGAGCGTCTGGGCTATCGGGAAATGACCGCGATTCAGGCTGCGGCCGTGCCGTTGGCGCTGGCCGGGGAAGACCTGATCGCCCAGGCCAAGACCGGCAGCGGCAAGACCGCCGCCTTTGCATTGCCTCTGCTCACCAAACTCAATCCCAGGGATTTTGGCACCCAGGCCCTGATTCTGTGTCCCACCCGCGAATTGGCTACCCAGGTGGCTGGCGAGATTCGCCGTCTTGCGCGCTACCAGCAAAACATTAAGGTGGTCACGCTGTGTGGTGGGCAATCGATAGGTCCGCAGATCGGTTCGCTGGAACACGGCGCACATATCGTGGTGGGCACGCCCGGGCGTCTCAAAGATCACCTGCGCAAAAAAACCCTGGATCTCAGCCGCGTGGGCACCCTGGTGCTGGATGAGGCCGATCGCATGCTGGAGATGGGCTTTATTGACGATATCGAGGAAATCATCGAGACCACCCCGTCAAACCGCCAAACTCTGCTGTTTTCGGCGACCTATCCCGACGACATCAAATCCCTGAGTGCGCGCTTCCAGCGATCGCCAAAGGAGATATCGGTAGAGTCCGTGCATACAGAGCAGCAAATCGACCAGCAGTTTTTTATCTGCCGCAAGGAACGTCGCCTGGATGGCCTGGTGCAGTTATTCCAACACTTTCGACCGGCAGCGGCGGTGGTGTTCTGTAACACGCGCCTGCTCACCAACGAGGTATGCAACTTTCTTCGCCAAAGTGGTATCCGAGCATCTGCCTTACATGGCGATATGGAGCAGCGCGAGCGGGACCAGGTGCTGCTGCAGTTCAAGCAGCAGAGTTGTCGGGTACTGGTAGCGACCGATGTCGCGGCACGCGGCCTGGATATCGACGACCTGCCCGCGGTCATCAACTTTGAACTGCCCCGTGATCCGGACACCTACGTACACCGCATCGGTCGTACCGGCCGCGCGGGCAAAAATGGCCTCGCGATCAGCCTGTTTGCCGACTCCGAGCGTTACAAGCTCGATATCCTGGGCAGCAAGTTGGACCGAACACCCTCCTTCGAGGCGATTGAGTCACTGGTCGCCAACCCAGAGCCATTCCCTGACGCCGCCTATGTCACCCTGTGCATTGCAGGCGGGCGCAAGGAGAAAGTTCGCCCCGGTGACATCCTGGGCGCTCTGACCGGCGAAGCGGGTATTGACGGCAAGGCGGTCGGCAAGATTGATGTCACTGACTACGCTGCTTTTGTAGCGGTTGAGCGCCAGCACGCAGGTGAAGCACTGCAGCGCCTGCAGGACGGCAAGATCAAGGGCCGCAAATTCCGGGTGCGAAAACTGTGATGGTTTTTGCCGGCAACAGCCAGGTCCGGACAAGCAGCGCCAATCCGAGCGAGAGTGCCGCATGAAAATTCCAAAACGCATCCAGCCACTGGTTGATGACGGAATAGTGGACGAGGTCCTCGGCCAGCTCATGAGCGGCAAAGAGGCGACCGTCTACACGGTTCGCTGCGGCGCCGAAATTCGCTGTGCCAAGGTATACAAGGAAGCGGCCCAGCGCAGTTTCAAGAAGGCGGTGCAATACCAGGAAGGCCGCAAGGTACGCAATAGCCGGCGTGGCCGCGCCATGGAGAAACGCTCGAAGTTTGGCCGCAAGCAACAGGAAGCAACCTGGCAGAATGCGGAAGTTGATGCGCTGTACAAGCTGGCCGCCGCCGGCGTACGCGTACCTGTGCCCTATGGTTGTTTCGACGGTGTCCTGCTGATGGAACTGGTGACCGACGAGGAGGGCGACGTCGCGCCGCGACTCAACGATGTCGCCATGTCCAGCGAGCAGGCCCTGGAAGATCACGCCGTGATGATGCGCTATGTCGTACTCATGTTATGTGCCGGACTGGTTCATGGCGACCTGTCGGAATTCAATGTGTTGGTCGATGAGTACGGACCGATCATTATCGACTTGCCACAAGCGGTCGATGCCGCCGCCAACAATCATGCCGAACGTATGCTGGAGCGCGACGTCAACAAAATTACCGATTACTACGGCCTCTACGCGCCCGAATTGCTGGATACCCGTTACGGCAAGGAAATCTGGGCATTGTACGAAGCGGGTGATTTACACCCCAACAGTGAACTGAGCGGCGAGTTCGCGGATCCGGAAGGTCTCGCCGATGTCGATGCCGTCATGCTGGGCATCAAGGCCGCGTTGGAAGAAGAGCAGGCGCGGCTGGAACGCCAGCGCGAAAACCAAGAGCTTTAACGTTCGTGGGCAGCGGTCGCTGCTGAGTACACTGCCACCAAACAACGGGATTGGGATCCTTTTAGGGGATATTGTATATCCCCTAAAAACCAAACGAGTTTCAAACGTTGATTCCTCGTGTAAAGAAATTCCGCAACTTATAACAGGCGATATCAATGGCAATAAAACCGACGATCTACAAGTTGCGGATTGCGCTCTCTGACCTGGATCGGAATTATTACGACACGCTTAATTTAACCGTTGCCCAGCATCCCTCTGAAACGCTTGAGCGCATGATGATCCGTATGCTGGCATTCTGTATTAACGCCCAGGATAATCTGGCCTTCTCGAAAGGCCTCAGCGAGCCGGATGAGCCAGACATCTGGGCCCGTACATTAGATGATCAAACGGAGTTATGGATCGATGTAGGAGAGCCGGCAGTTGACCGGATCAAGAAGGCAACGCGCGTTGCCACTGCGGTTAAGGTGTATAGCTTTAATTCCAAATCGGATGTGTGGTGGAGCCAGGAGGGCAAAAAGTTCAGGAGCCTGAATGCCGAGGTGTTCCAGTTCCAGTGGGATGCCGCTCAGGCGTTGGCGGCATTCGTAGATCGGACCATGGATTTTTCCGTTACCATTTCAGGTGATGCCGCCTATGTGGCTACTGAAAAGGGGGAGTGCGAAGTGACCTGGCTACAGTTGCAGGAAGCTAAACCATAGTATGGCCCGCAATAAATTTTGGGACTTCAGTATCCAAAGCCCAGGCACAGCACATCATCAAATTAATGGCTGCCGATTTTTCGCTATTGGTTAGGATGCTTGCGTAATCCTGGAAACATCAGTTGGATCACGAAAGTATGCACAACCTCTTGACGTACCTGGAAAATTTGAAAAGCTCTCATCACCAACAAGGTAACCTTGAGTTTTTCAAATTTCCCATGCACATCAATATATGGCACATCTTTTTCACGCTCAACTGAGGTTTCCAGAGTAATGGAAATAGTGTTGGCGATTTTTCTTTTTGCCATATCTTCAACAATCACACCCGGACCCAATAACATCATGATGATGACTTCCGGCGTAAACCATGGGGTCAGAAGCAGCATCCCGCACCTGCTTGGAATCTGCTTCGGTTTCCCGGTCATGGTGGTATGGGTGGGTCTCGGTTTAAGCGCGCTCTTTATGCGGTATCCGTTTCTTCATGAAGTGATTAAGTTTCTCGGGGTTGGTTATCTTCTGTACCTGGCAAGCGTAATCGCGTTCTCAGCGCCTGCTTC
The DNA here is from genome assembly GCA_964195105.1 of uncultured Gemmatimonadales bacterium. Taxonomy (GTDB): domain Bacteria; phylum Pseudomonadota; class Gammaproteobacteria; order Pseudomonadales; family IMCC2047; genus CAMYKE01. The sequence goes on from CAXMOT010000137.1 coordinate 4,154, forward strand.
TATTGAAAGTGAAGCATCCAGGCCTTTCACCTTTTTCCAGGCTGCGGTATAAAGGCCTCGGTAATGGCAACGAGCGCCGTTGCAGCATTCACCTCAGCGTCATCAAATATCTATATTCAAGTCCTGGTTATTGGTCTCGCGTTTTTCATCGTCGCGTTCCCCTGCGTGGGAAGCTGGCTTATTTTCGGGGCGGGATTAAGGCGCCTTCTGAAAAACAACAATCACCTGAAGGTGTTTAATGTGTGTATGGCAACCCTGTTGGTAGTTTCAGTGCTGCCGGTTATTGTGAATTTGGTGCGCACGTATACAGCGTAACATTGGTTCCCACAGCTAATTGTTTATTGAACAGAGGCGGGGAACAGGTTAGAGTTCCGAGCTTCATTTTTGGCGATAAACAGTAAGGGGTTAGTGTGGAAATTGCATGTCTTGATTTAGAGGGAGTATTGATTCCGGAGATATGGATTGGATTGGCTGAGCGCACCGGTATTGATGAATTGCGCGCGACGACTCGCGACATACCCGACTATGACGTGCTGATGAAACAGCGATTGGGGCTGTTGGAACAGCATAACCTGGGTATCCAGGATATCCAGGTGGTGATTGATAATATGGCACCGCTCGATGGCGCTGCTGATTTCCTTAACTGGCTGAGGGAACGCTTCCAGGTCATTATCCTGTCAGACACCTTCTATGAGTTCGCGCAGCCACTGATGCGCCAACTGGGCTTCCCGACGCTCCTGTGTCATCGCCTGGACATCAATGACGACGGCAAAATCACCGATTACTTCTTGCGCCAGAAGGATCCCAAGCGCCATTCCGTTATTGCGTTGCACCAACTGCATTACCGCGTTATTGCGGCAGGCGATTCGTATAATGATACAACCATGCTGGCCGAGGCTGATGCAGGCATCCTGTTTATGGCGCCCGACAAGGTTATTGAGGAATTCCCGCAGTTTCCCTCGGTCGACACCTACCAGGCGTTGCGGCAGGAATTTATCAAGGCCAGTGCGCGCGACCTTTCATTGTAACGGTAATTGCAAACAAAGCCGCCCCGACGTTTGATCAGGTTCGCCATTTGCACGCGGTAGATGGCGAACTATTAGAGCCCTCAGCGGCTGTTATAAAGAGCCCTCAGCGGTACTTATAAAAAGCATAGCCCTCAGCGGCGCAGCTATAAAGAATCTTCCAGCGTATATTTTAACGGCAATGTGAAGCTGTATTCCGCACCGCTAATGGCGTCTGGTATAGCGGGGTAGGGGCTGGCACGGCGCGCCGTAGCGGTTGTCACCTCGGTAAGCTCTTCAGAGCTGCTGCGAGCCACGGTTACATTTTTCAAGGTCCCGTCCCGCTTGATTGTTATCTGCAACTCGATTTCACCCTCAAGATTAAGCTGGCGCGTTTCGCTGTCGTATTGCTGATGTTTTGGATGTGCAAACCAGCTCAACAGCGTCATGTAATAACTTTGCTCTGTCGCCGTGAGTTGGGCGCTGGATTTGATCCGGGGTTGCTTCGCTTTAGCCTCCGGTTTTGACGCAGTTGAGCCTTTGGGCTTTGGTTGCGGCGCAGGCGCAGGAACGTCGGGTTTCACCGGCACGGATTCGGGTTGGGCCTCTATCACAGCAACGGGTTGGGCCTCTATCAGTGCAGCGGGTTGGGCGTCTATCACTGCAACGGGTTGTGCTGCCTGCAACTCGATCTCAAGGGTCAATTCCAGTGGCTGTCGGAAAAAGCCGTCCATCGAGATAAAAATTGCTCCCCATGCGATCACGGCGAGTCCCGCGATCCCCAGCAGGTAGTATGTGAAGCGCCGCGTGTGTCTGATTGGTAAGGGTGGCGGGGCGTCATAGCGAAAGGTCAGGCTGCTCTCACTGATGTCCAACTCTACAGGGTCTGTGTGGAGTTCCAGTTTCAAGCCTGCGCGACTGAAGGCGGTAAGGTATTCCCCAGCCAATGCTTTGTTTGCGGTGCGTTTGACAATGACGGGCACAACCGAGAAAAGCTCCTCGACAATACGCTCGGTCGAAGCCTTGGTGAGATGGCGTATATTGTCGATCGCTTCGGCTTTAACAATCCCGGGTTCAAATTCGCCATAGAAAATGACCGCACAGGGGTTTTCGCCCGCGGAGGAGGCCGCGGCCGGGCTTAACGTGTCATCCTCGGGGATTGGCGAATCGTCCAGTTCGTCAGTATCGATGACATAATTGGGGGCTGATTCGGCGCGCTCTATCGGCGCATAATGACCGAACTCAAGCTCGACGTTGATAATCTCGTCATGGGCTTCATCGAGCGGCTCGATCCATACCTGCAGGCCGCTTTCTTCCAGGGCCGCGCGATACGTCTCTGCCAGAGCTTCGTTTTCCACCTGGTTGACGATGACGGGCTTGACCGAAAACAGCGCGTCAAACAGCTCTGCGCGGTCGATGTTGGTTAATATGCTTAATTGTTTGAGACTGGAATCCCGGGTGGCACCGGCGCGCAGTTCACCATTAAAGAGGATTGTGAATGTGCTGGAGCCTGTGGCGCTCATCCTAGGTGGTTAGAGTACTAGTCTATGTTGCGCAAGCTGTTCAGGCTGAAGTCGTTTTTGTCGAGCCCGGTATTGAAGCGATAATCCGACCAGGTCAATCGGGTGTCTCGGCCGTTCTGGTGATTCGTCATTAACATTTCACTGGCACGCCAGTATTTCTCATCATAAAGATTGTATTCGTTCAGGATGAGCGTTTTCAGCAGCGTGTTGCTGCGGTCGTAATAATCGATTTTTTTAATCAGGTTAGTCTGCGCGTCCAGCCAGGTTTCCAGGCGACTGTAGCCGGAATAGCGGTCTTTGGGATAGCGGTTTACGACTTGTACTGGCTTGCCCTCAAAGCTGTCTTCGCGCACGTATTCATAAGTGTATTTTTTGAAGTCCTGTGAGCTGATGTCCTCAAATGCGATTTCGGTGCCTGAGAAAGGCGTGAAAGCGTTATTGGAAAGCATGCGCGAGACCTGTTTGGTATCCGGGTCATAGGACCATTGCTCGTCATAACCTTCCTTATGAGAAATAGTCAGCAATGCATGGCGCTTCAGGTCGCGCGGGTAATCAAATACCACCATGCGCATATTGCCATCGGGCGTATTCTCCAGGTACTTCATCCGCACTTCGCGGGTATGCTGCTCGCCGTTGTTATTGGTTATAACTGCGGTCAAGCGGGTTTGGCTGTCGCCGTAACCGGGGCCGCCATAGCCGAGCATCGGGCCGTGTTTATTGTCGGTTTCGCCATACAATGCTTCGCCGCGCTGTTGCGGGGCAAGGCCGGAGAAACGATCTTCCAGGGATTTACACACCACGACACCATCGACAATCTCGCACTGGCGTTCATACATGCTGTTCGAGTCAGATTGTGCGTAAGCTAATACGCTATGACAAATGGCCAGGGTACCGATTAAGGCTGGCTTGATGCGCATGTATTGGTCTCCGTGAAGTTGCTGGGTTAGCAACTGATAATATTACTAAGTTATAGCTCAAGACTACTGTTTTTGCGTGCAAAAGGTGACAAATATTACCGGTTTGCGGCTTTCTGAATTATGATAGCCGGCTTAATTTATACGAGCATCGTAAACGAGGAGTGCAACACCGTGGAATTTCTGACGGAATACGGAATATTTTTGGCCAAGGCTATCACAATTGTGCTCGCGATCCTGATCGTGGCGGGCAGTATAATGTCCGCAGGGCCACGCAAGCAGAAGTCGGCGGCCGGTCACATCGAGGTCAAGCATCTCAACAAAGACCTGGAAGATATGTCGGACGCTTTGAAGAGCGTCACGATGGACAAGAAGGTGCTCAAGCAGGAATTGAAGCAGGCCAAAAAAGCTGACAAGCAGCATAAGCAGGAGCGCACTAAGGAAGAACAGGAAGGCGGCCACAAGAAGCGGGTTTATGTGCTGAATTTCGAGGGCGATATCAAGGCCTCCGCGGTTAGCTCCCTGAGGGAAGAGATCACGGCAATCCTCAGTATTGCCAAGCCGACTGATGAAGTGATGGTGAGGTTGACCAGTAGCGGTGGCATGGTGCACACCTATGGCCTGGCTGCGTCGCAGGTGAAACGCATTACCGATAATGAGGTGCCGCTGACGATTTGTGTCGACAAGGTGGCTGCAAGCGGCGGTTACATGATGGCCTGCATCGCAGACAAGATCATCGCTGCACCGTTCGCGATCCTCGGTTCGATCGGCGTCGTGGCCCAGATCCCCAATTTCCATCGCCTGCTGCAAAAGCATGATGTGGATTTTGAAATGCTTACCGCCGGCGAATACAAGCGTACCCTGACCATGTTTGGTGAGAATACTGACAAAGGCCGCGAGAAGTTTGTCGAGGACCTCGAAGACATCCACGCTCTATTCAAGTCCTTTGTATCTGAAAACCGGTCGGTAGTGGATATCGAGCAGGTTGCCACCGGCGAAGTCTGGTTTGGCCAACGTGCGCTCGACAAGCAGTTAGTAGATGAGTTGGGCACCAGCGATGATTATATTACCGCGGCGTGCGGTGAAGCGGACGTTTATGAAGTGGCGTATATCCACAAGAAAAGCATTCAAGATCGCTTGGCGCAGACAATGCATGCGTCTGCGGATCGCCTGTTATTGACGTGGTGGGAGCGCTTAATTAACTTTAAGTATTATTCGTAATACACTGATTAATAGTATTAATCTCTTCTAAGTTTATCTGAAATCGCGATCGGCGTCGGGTAGCGCAGGACTACGATATAGGACGATACCAGGAACGACAGTATCGCGGTGGCCTGGATCAGGTGGGAGGCTTCCTTACCGAGCAGGTTCATGACTGTGGCAATGTATGCGATCAGGAGCGAGAACTCGCTAACCTGGCCAAGCCGAAAGCCGATTTCCCACGCCAGTTCCTTGGTCTCGCTGATACGGGTAAGGAGGAAGCGAAATATCAATGGCTTTAGGCTGAGCATCAGGCCAACCAGCAGCAGGGCGGGCAGCAGTACATCCCCGAGCATGCCGAGGTCGAAGCTTGCCCCGACTGAGAAGAAAAACAGGATCAAAAAGAAATCCCGCAGCGGCTTCAGGCTAACAGCGATATATTGCGCTATCGGGCTGGTGGCAACAGTGATTCCGGCAATAAAGGCGCCGATTTCAGAGGACAGCCCGACCAGCTCCGCCATTTCCGCCAAGCCCAGGCACCAGCCAATCGCCAGCAGGAAAACATACTCCTGGAAGCGGTCGTACTTCTGGATCAGTTTCAGTAGCACGTATTTGACGAACACCACAGCGCCGGCAATCAACAATGGCAGAGAGGCAATCGTCCAGGCATAAGTCGTCCAGGAGGTGTCCCCCCCGTCATAGGCGTACAGCATCAGCATCACAAAGATCGCAATCAAATCCTGGATCAATAACAGGCCGACCACCAGTTCGCCGCTATGGCGATGGTGTAATACGGTGGTGGGTAGCAGCTTGATGCCGATGATGGTGCTGGAGAACATCATGGAAAGCCCGACGATCAGGCTTTCGAACTGACTGAAGCCGAAGGCCAGGCTTACAAGGTAACCTACCGCAGCGAATGCTGCCGAGCTTATCAAGGCGACAAAGGTGGCCTTCTTCAGCATATCCAGCAGGTTTTTGGGTTGCATGTCGAGTCCCAGCAAAAACAGCAGGAAGATGATACCGATTTTGGAGATGTCCGCGAGCAGGTCCGTATTGTCTACGACTGCAAAACCGGACGGGCCGAGCAGGGCGCCAAGAATGATATAGGCCACGAGCAATGGCTGGCGGGTATATAAGGCAATGGAAGCCAGGACTGCGGCGCCGGTGAAAATCAGGAAAAACGATGCCGATATTGTGGTGTGATCCATGAGCGTCCAGGCTGTGATTT
>CAXMOT010000138.1:0-3892 GCA_964195105.1 uncultured Gemmatimonadales bacterium
GTGGCATTACTTGAGTTTGAAATTACCGGCAAGGCTACCCCGGACATCGCCAGCCTGGATGAGGTAGGCAAGGTTGTCGCCGCCGCCGGTTCTGGTGACTACAGGGGAGAGCCACGTTCGGTTATTAACGGCAATGCGGTATTTTTTATCTCGGGGTCGGAAGTATGGTCCGCTTTTTGGGGTGAGACAGGAGCTGAGGCCGGGCCTCAGTGAGGTTTCCAGGTTAAAGGGCGTATTGATTATTGCTCGATCTATCCTGACTTGATGGCGGGACCCAGAGTGTCGCGCTATGTTTCGGTTCTGCGGCCAATAACTAACGCCTTGGAAAGTAAGGGGTTAGGGCGGTTATTCTATAAAATGAAGTTTCAACACCCCGTCCTCTCGTAATTTCCCTGCCTGGCGTTCTTAACCCAGCAAGTAAATTAGGAAAGTGCCGCGGATTTTCTTATAATCTGCGCCCATTTTCATTTATCACCAGCTGACTTATGCGATTGATACTTGCCCCCATGGAAGGTGTGATTGATCACACCATGCGCGACCTGCTCACTAGCCTGGGCGGGTTGGATCGCTGTGTCACAGAGTTTGTGCGCATCGGTGATCAACTTCTGCCGCCGCGTGTGTATTATCGTTATTGCCCGGAGCTGAAACAGGGCGGTGTTACCGCCTCTGGAGTGCCTGTGTATGTGCAACTACTTGGCGGCAAGGCTACGCCCCTGGCGGACAACGCGGCGCGCGCTGCCGAACTGGGAGCACCGGGTATCGATCTCAATTTTGGCTGTCCTGCCAAAACCGTCAACCGCAACGATGGTGGGGCTGTTTTGCTGCGTGAGCCGGAACGTATTCACGCCATTGTCGACGCGGTGCGTCGCGCGGTTCCGGCGACTATTCCGGTTACGGTAAAGATGCGCCTGGGCTTCGAGGATCACAGTTTGCTGGAAGAGAATGTCCGGGCAATAGCTGCGGCCAATCCCACCGAACTGGCGATTCACGCCCGAACCAAGAAAGATGGTTACCGGGCGCCTGCCTATTGGGAAGAGATTGCCCGGGTACGGGAGTGGGTGTCGCTACCGATTATTGCCAATGGCGAGATCTGGAGCACTAGCGACGCCCGGTGTTGTCGTGAAATGAGTGGCTGTGATGACCTGATGCTCGGGCGCGGCATCCTCGGTCGTCCCGATTTGGCTCGCCTGGTAAGTGCCGATGCGAGTGGTCGCGCAATTGCAGCGCTGACCTGGCCGCAAGTTCAGGCGCTGGTGCTGCAGTTGCTGAATGCCACAGAACCCCGGTACGACGCGCGACATGTGGGTAACCCGATCAAGCAGTGGCTGTCCTACCAGCGGCGCTATTTTCCCGAAGCGGCCGTGCTGTTTGAAAAAATAAAGCGTCTGCACGAGCCGGAAGCTATTCGCCAGCATCTGCAGGGGAACAGCCCTGATCCTTGCCTGGAATCGGCGTAATACCTGGCCTTTACTACAGATTTTGATTACTACAGGGGGATGGCTGCAGGCACTCCCGACCCATGCCGGTCTATTTCAATACCGCCCCTTCGCCAACACGCCAATTGACCCGGATCTGCTTTATGGTCAATATCGAGGCGTTATGCGATACCCGGTTCGGTAGTCACCGGATATGGATATGGAAAAGGAATACGTTAATGAGTGAAATCAGCTTAAATTATAATAAAAAACCCGCTAGCGGGATGGCGATGCTGAAGGCGTTGGTTTTGCCTCGTAAGGGCTTTGATGCTGACGTTGGTCTGCCGGAACTTCAAGCTCATTGGCATGGTGCCAGTGTCGATCCCGTCGCCCTGCAGAATTATTGTTCCACGCTGGATATCGAGGCTGGTGGTTATGTGCCCATTGCCTATCCGCATGTGTTGGCCGGCACTATGCATATGAATATGCTGGGCCATGGGTCTTTTCCGGTTCGTTTGTTGGGAGCGCTGCATCTCAAAAATCGCATCGTCCAGTATCGCCGCATCGCCTGTGACGAATTGGTCGATATCGATGCTAAATTCGGCGACTGTCGCCTGGTCGACAAAGGCGTTGAGTTTGATTTGGTTACCGAGGTTTCGGTTGACGGTAACCTGGTTTGGAAAGAAACCAGTATCTTTTTTGTGCGCGGCCGCTTCGGCGCAGAAGAGAACCCGGACGCTGTAAAAAGTTTTGAATTGACGAGTTTGCCAGAAACCGAAGTGTCACACAGCTGGCACGTGCCGAAGGATCGTGGCCGCAAATATGCCCGCTTCTCTGGTGATTACAACCCAATTCATATGTCAGCATTAGCGGCTAAAATGTTCGGTTTTGAGCGCGACATTGCCCATGGCTTTGGCGTGTTGGCGCAGGCGCTTGAGTATTCAAAAAGATTGAGCGATATCTCTGCTGACGGACAGACCGTTCAGGTGGATGTGGTTTTTAAAGGCCCGGTATTTTTAGGCAGTGACGCCAGTATCAGGCAAAATCCTGAAGCGTCGGCAGATCAATTTGATGTTTATTGTGACAGTAATTTAAAGCCGAGTTTGTGTGTCGCGGTTAATAGCGTTGCTCCTTAAGGAAGTGGTGACAATGAGGGCGTAGAACCTCTTGTTCGATAGACCTGATTACGGGACCCCCTCTTTGCGCTCCGCTGCAAGGCCTGGCTGTTCGTCGTCGCCAACCGTAGTGGCTAGAGGTCTAGCAATACGCTGCGTTAAGGTATAAAGCCGTATGCTGGCCTCGTCCCACGATATTAATCGGTCGAAGGGTCGAATATCTGAGCCCAATTATTCAAAAATCAATATCGATGGTTTCTTTGACTGGCCCGGCGTCCGAGGCGACCAGTTCGCGGAACACTTCGAGATATCGGCCATAGTCGGTGAGCGATACGTTCAGCATCATTCCTTCATGAGGGTCTCTTGCACGGTTGTTAGGCTCCAGTCTGGCGCTGACCGCCGGCCGGCATCCTTCAAGGTTGACAACACCTGGTGAATCGACGCCAAAATGAAGTCCGGTGTGGACCACCCTATTGGGAATCAATCGCCACACGTTGGCGTGGTCATCAATAACATCGCCGCTTGTGTACAGTTTTTGCTTACCATTTTTGCCCGCACCTGGTGCTTGGGTTTCCGTTTCGCATTCTCCCCAAATGAGGGTATAGACTTTCTTGCGCTCTGACTCCGAATCTGGATTGCCATATTTTTGCCGCAGGGAATCCTTGATCGCATCGGTATTGACGTTTGACGGCAGGCTGAGCCAACGGGTGATACCGAGCACCACGTCCTTACCGGCCGTTGACTGTTCAATGGTCAGGGCAATGGCCTCTTTCGGTATCACAGTAGACCAGTAGTTAAACACCCTGTTCTCTTTGCAAGATTTCACATAGTTCACATTGATAGGATCGCTAAGATCTTTATCCTGGCACCAGTCTGGCAGGGGGGCATCTTTAAGCAAATCCTCAAAATGGAAATAAACAACGGATCGATCAAAGGCCTTGAATTCCTCTGATCTATCAAAGTGGTATTCGGATGTCGGCGTCATATGCTCGCGCACTATCCGGTCCGCGTCCGCCAGCGACATGCCAAGCCTGAGCCCGATGACATCAAAGCCCTCGAGCCGGGCAGCTTCATCGGCGGCGGCCTGTGATTGAGCAGCTTGCGCGGCCGCTGCCTTTGCTGCCAAGGCAGCATCCGCCTCGGACTGTGCCGTTTGTGCTGCGGCCTGCAGATCCACGCTGGATGTAAAATCGCCGGCATTATAGGACACCAATAATTTCTCCTCCGGGGAGAATATTTCAATCTTTTCAAGGCTGACCTTGATGAATTTGCCGCTCTTGTCCGGCACAGGAACCTCCTGGACCGTGATATGGAGCACAGAACGCATTGTTCTATACGAAAATGGTATTAGTGTCTCGCTGG
>CAXMOT010000139.1:0-5709 GCA_964195105.1 uncultured Gemmatimonadales bacterium
AGCACCACACCCGCCACCAGCAAATTACGCAACGCCGTTCGCCGGTTATTGCGCTGCAGATAGCTGGTCGCCTCGAAGCCAACCAGGACGCTGACAACGGCGGGCAATGTACTCAATAGCCCCTCTGGATCGAACCCAAACCCGCTCCCCTGCCACAGGTGCTGTTCCCCCAGCAGGGCAATATCCACGCGGCGCACAAGATTATGTTCCAGGCTGAATGGATCCCCCGCGCCAAAGGCAACCAGCGCCAGCCAGTAGCCAAGTAACAGCAACACACCGGCAATCCATAGCTGCCTGTGGTTGCAGGTCAAGACCAGTATCGCGGCCAGCGCATAGGCGAGACCGATGCGCTGCAATACCCCCATAATTCGCAAGCCTGCAAAGTTGTCCCAGAAACCGAACCAGTTTAAAAACACTCCGAGCAGGAACAGGATAAGCGCGCGCCTGGCGATACTCTTTAGCGCTTCACCGCTCAATGCGAACTGGTATTTACGAAACGCGAACACCATGGCCGAGCCGGTGATAAACAGGAAAAACGGGAAGATCAGGTCGGTAGGCGTACAGCCGTGCCAATCCGAATGGGCCAGCGGCGCATAGATGTGGGACCATGATCCGGGTGTATTTACCAGGATCATTGCGGCGATCGCGATGCCCCGAAAAACATCCAACGCAACGAATCGTTGTGGCTGCCCGCTCATAGTCTCCATGCTACAACCCTATGCTCTCAATTGCCCTGGCGCTGCTGATCGACACGCGCCATACCCATTACCATCATCACCAGGGTAATAGCGCACACCACCAGCAGAATACATCCCGTCAGGTATTCGAGACGCAATAGATAGCCGACACCAAACATGCCCGCATAGATGGAGCCCGTACCCAACAGCCAGTAAAACACCGATAACCCCAAACCGCGCTCGGAATCAAAGCCGCTGTTATGCCCTTTCCAGAAACCCATGGGGTGTACTTTTTTAACAAACTCCTTGAGCTGTTCGTCGGGCACGGGCGCGGTCAACCAGGTCACTAGAAGCGACGCTGCACCTGAGACCAGCGAGATCCAACAGATCACATGGATCGGGTGAGCTGCCATAGAGGCGGGAAATATGGACATCTGCCCGTCCGCGAAGCCGGACGTCCGGCCGATGATGTAGTTCAGAAACGCCAGGGAGAATCCCACCAGCATGCCCGAGATCTCCGTCCAGGCGTTGGCGCGCCACCACAGCCAGCGCATCAGGTGCGGCAATCCCAAACCGGCCATCATGCCGCCGTATAGTTCCCACATCGAGCCTATATTGTCGATAAAGGTGGCCACATACACACCCAGTAACGCAATGCCCACGGTAGACAACCGGCTTAGCAGCGCAATCTTTTTCTCCGAGGCCTTGGGATTGACAAAGCGGCAATAGAAATCGTTGACAACATAGGAAGCACCCCAGTTGATATGGGTGGACACCGTCGACATGAATGCCGCCATCAGCGATGCCAGGGCTAACCCCATCAGCCCGGCGGGTAACACATCTTTCAGCAACGCCGGGTAACCACGCTCGCGGTCTTCGCGAAATACTTCAACCCGTTGCCCCGCAGGTACGGTACCGACCGCCGCGTCCAATACGACTTCGGTACGGACCAGGAGCGTGAATTCCTTTATCGGACAGCTGTAGCGGTTTTCAAGGCACTGGTTCATCTCCACCGTGCAAACGACGGGATTATGCAGGCACTCGGTGAAATCTTCCGCCAGCTGGTTGACGTCACCCCTGGGATAGATAACCAGTGCTGCAACCCCGGCTATGGCCCATGGCCAGGAGCGCAACATAAAGTTAGCGACTGCATACCAGAGCGCACCCTTTTCCGCCTCTCCCCCGTCCCGGGCGGAGTACAGGCGCTGGGCTATATATCCAGAACCATCCACGGTACCGTTTGTCCACCACAGGAATCCCAGGGTCAGCACAAATGCAGAAAACGGAATGCCCAGCGAGCCAGCCAGTCCCTGGTCAAATGAAGGAATGAACGACGACACCTGCTCATGGGACAGGAATACTTCCCCCGTGGTGCTGGCGGCCTGGCCGCCCGCCGGATAGAGTTCGGCCAATTGGCTCCACAACGGCCCCAGGCCACCCACGTGCTGCACGGCAAGCCAGCCGACCAGGATAGCCATGACCATAGCCAGGGTAAACTGCACCATATCGGTGATAATCACCGCACGCAGACCACCCATCGTGGAGTATCCCAGCGTCACCAGGACCAGCAGCCAGATGGTAATGGTATTGTCGAAACTGTGAAAAATCAGGAATGAGGGGTAGATGGCCTCGAGTCCGCCATAAATAACGGGACCCAGCAGGTGTTGCCAGTCCATGAAAGGCTCCGAAATCTTTGCCATCCCCGCAAACACCCAGCCAAGTATGATGCAGTTAACAAAGGTCGCATTAACGAACGCTTTTACCGTTCGCAGAATCGTGGCGGCGTGCCCCCCGTAGCGAAGTTCGGCAATTTCCACATCGGTTACCACCCCGGAAGTGCGCCACTTGCGGGCAAAGAACACCGTCATCGCGACGGTGGCGATGACATTACCCCACCAGAACCAGTTACCTGCAATACCGTATTTGGCTATCCAGCCGGCGATGGCAAGCGGGGTATCCGACGCAAAGGTCGTGGCGACGATCGAGGTGCCCAGGAACCACCAGCGCATGTTCCTGCCGGCGGCAAAGAAGCCCTCGACACCACCCTCGCTGGCCTGGTCCTTGACGAAAAATCCTACGCCAAGTGAAAACAGCAACAGTAACGCTATCAGGGACCAGTCTATTGCGCTCAGTACGGTTGTAGGTTCCATAGGATTGTCCTTCCTTATGATCTGTTAATGAACGGTAATTTCATCAACAAACAATGTGATTGGCTGTAGTCGCTGTTTCTCTGCAGACCACGCGTTTTTGTCGTTAACCGCCACAATGCGTAAGCGGGTTATCTCAACGGGTTCAAAGCTAACGGCCAGGCGATTGCCGCTTTGTTCAATCTCTGTACTGGACAGGCTACCCGCCAGCAGCCAATCATTCGTGTCGCCGGGCACATAGACCGCAAAACTGGAAGGGCGGTGTAACTCGCGATGCAGGCCGGCATCGACACCGATGGATACCTGTTGCACCGTAACCGGGGCCTGGAAATCGATAACCGCATCCATATCGTTACCGTTGAAAGCTACCCAATCCTCATAATGGAAAATGCGATCACTGCCCAGCGCGCCATTGACGATGGTGCGATCCGCATTGGCGTTCCACTGGGGATCCGTCTCATGGGCGAACTGCACATCCAGCCCCAGCGCCAGGTGAGCGTCCAGGCTCACCACCGTATCGCCATGCCAATCCCCGCTCTCCGGGAGAAGCGTGCGGGCGCGTACCGTTGCACTGTGATCCAGCGTGAAAGGTTGTTGATAGCGTGGTGATTGCGCATCGGGCAGCGAGCCATCGAGGCTGTAGTGAACCTGGCCCCGTTCGGCGGCCATACTGATGAGGAACTTGCCCTCACCTACTAATTCCGCGTCGATTTCGGGCTTGTAGTGGCTATTGGCCACGCGATACCCCAGGCTCTTTAGGAACGGGCCAAATGTTTCCAGCCGGTCGATAAAGCCGTCGACTGATTGTTGCTCGGGTTGAGTCCACAGCACCTCCGCCAGCGCGCTCATGCGCGGCAACAGCATGTACTCGACCGCATCACCATCCTTGACATATTCGGTCCACAGATTGGCCTGGCCACCCAATATCCGTTGCCGTTGCTCTGCCGTGACGCCAGCCGGCGCCGGGTTAAATTGATACACATCGCGCAGCCGGGTCAGGCCGTGAATAGCCTGCGGCTCGTCCCTGGAGTTAGACTGGTAAAAATCGAAATAGACCTGGCTGACGGGCGTCATAATGACATCGTGGCCCATGGATGAAGCGCGCAGGCCGCCCTCCATACCACGCCAGGACATCACCGTCGCGGAAGGATTAACATCACCGTCGAGTATCTCGTCCCAGCCGATGATGCTTTTACCGTATGCGTTGACGATTTTCTCGGTACGATTAATGAAATAGGCCTGCAACTGGCCCAGGTCTTCGAGACCTTCCCGCTGCATCAGCGCCTGGCAACGAGCGCAGTCTTGCCAGTGATCCTTGATGACTTCGTCACCGCCGATATGGATATAGGGTCCCGGGAATAGCTCGGCCACTTCGCGAAAAACGTCGTCCAGGAAGGAGAACGTTTGTTCCGTAGGACAGAGCACGTGCTTGAATACCCCGAAATGGGTTTCCACCTCGGCAAGTGGTCCGCAGCCAAACTCCGGATAGGCCGCAATAATCGCAGCGGCATGACCCGGCACATCGATTTCGGGAATTATCGTAATATGGCGCTGCGCTGCATAGTCGACAACCTCGCGAATTTGTTGCTGAGTGTAATAGCCACCGTGCTCGATACCGTCGAGTTTAGCGTCTGCATCGCTGGTGTGACCCACCACCGTCCCGGGCCTGACCGAGCCGATTTCCGTGAGCCCGGGATACTTATTGATCTCTATGCGCCAACCCTGGTCATCGGTAAGGTGCCAATGAAAGTAGTTCATTTTATGTAACGCAATCAGGTCGATGTATTTCTTGATGAATTCAACATCAAAAAAATGCCGACTGACATCCAGGTGCATACCACGATAGGAGAATTGCGGTGAATCCTCCACCTTCAACAATGGCAGCGCCATGCCCTCGGCATCGGCCCGGGCTTGAAACAGCACTTGTCGCAATGTTTGAACCGCGTAAAACATTCCCTGGGAGGTAGCCGCGGACAAGGTGACCGCATCCATATCAATGACAATTTTATAGGCCGATTCGCTCAGCTGATCATCTTTCGTTAACTGAATCCGGGTGCCCGAAGCGGTGTCGCCACCTGCGGTGCCACCGTTCAGCTTGGCCAGGCTCGCCTCGAGCAGCGTCGCCGAGAATTCGAATTGCGGGTCCTCAGCAACCACGGGGGTTTGCCCGGACAGGACCAGTTGTCCCCCGGTCATACTGAGATGCTGCGGTTGCGGTATCAATTGGATGTTCATGATTGCCCCTGGCTCAGCTTGAAGGTCATCGTTTTGCTTTTCCATATCACAGGATATTAAAAACAGCGTTATAAGCCCGACACGCCATGCATCAAGGCAGACACGCCACAGTTGCTTCCTGCTAGCCTGGTTACGCACGAGGCCGCTAGTTACGTTTATCTGAAGATAATTTACTTTGAAGTTGCGCAAAATAAACTGCACCCATCTCCGGCTCATCTAAAACAGGTGACATTCGTTGCGCTATCGATTTATCCATCCACGCCAGCATTGCATCCGAGAAGCCACCGATCATGGACATTCTCGGTGGCGTGGTTTGCCAGAGTTTTGCAGCCAGATCACTCAGGTAGCCACCACCTTCGAAAAGGATCGCCATGGCGACATCGTCTTTCTCGCTCGCAGCCTCCAGGACCAGCGGTGCCAACCTGGCAAATTCATCCGGAGAAGATTCCGCCATTTTTTCGACTATACCCAGCCCACTGGCCTGCAACTGTTGTTCCAGCATTGTTGCCAGCACGGTAGCCGGCCCGAGCCCATCGCCTGCCAACAATACAGCCTTGATTGCCTCCAGCCCCGTCCAGGCACCACCGCCCTTATCACCCAGCTGAAATCCATGCCCGCCTAGAGCAAGGCTATTGCCATCGACTACTGAA
>CAXMOT010000140.1:0-3893 GCA_964195105.1 uncultured Gemmatimonadales bacterium
CGTGCACCCGGGAGTGGATTGCTCGCTCCCGCGCAGGATCATCCTGGCTGCATGCGCTACTGAGTAATACAAAGCCAAGAATACAGGCACTGGCCAAGACACAAAAAATCTTGCCCATATCGGGTCGCAACGACGCGTTCACGTTGGCTGGCACTTAACTGCGCATCAGCGCGAGAATGCGTTGATTGCGCGAATAGCGCTCAGGATCAACATCCTCAATGGCGGGAGTACGATGAATCAGGTCAAGGTGCTGCGGGTAAAAATCATGGAACCGGGCGCCGTGGTAGACCAGCTCTTTATACCATTGAAAGGGCTGTAGCCGCGGTTCGATATAATCGGCTTCGGCCACGTACATAAACGCCTGCACCTGTTCCCCGGCGACCACCACCAATTGGGTGTCGACGCGATAGCCGGCGCCTTCGATCTCGTCCAGCAGGGGTTTGTCTGCCGCGGCCATGCGGAACACAGCGCAGGGCAACTCATCATTGGTGTTGCGGGTGCGCAACGCATCACATTTACCCGAGCCGTCACCGCCGCGTTTATGGAAGCGCAGTGCGTAGCCCGTCAACACAGTGGTCGCGACGAACTTGCAGGTGGGAATGCGCAAAGCGAGCCGCTGCGGATGCAGGTTGGAGCCATAGGCGAGATAAAACAGATTGGACGGCATGGTTAGCACCGATGATCAACGGAAGCGCGCAGGTGCGGCGCTTATTACTTTGCTAACTGCAACCACTTCAACGCCGCGCCAGGATCCCTGAACAGTTGCAGGTTAATACCTTCGCGCCTGGCCTGGATTAAGAACCGGCGCCCTGCACGGGGATCATAGTCCTGTCCGACGACAAACGCATAACAGCTAATAAAACTTGCCTTCAGGGAACCAAGGGTATGAACGAGATTACCGCTTTCGCGGACAAAGAATGCGCGGCGCATTTCCCGGGCATCAATCAGGACTGCCGCGCTCTTGGTAAACTGGCGATCAGCTTGAATTGCGGTGAAGGTATCTTCTATATCCGCAATGCTAATTGAATCGGTAATCAGGACATGAACAATCCGATTGGCTTGATCGATGTCGTAAGCAATCGCCATAACGCGGCCAGTTGAGGTTTAACTCGTCCCTAATGATGCGATAAATTCATTGGATGCGTCAATGGAGCGCTGCATTTCCCTTACCAGCGCGCCTACATCCGTCTGCATGCTAGCCAGCTCACTCTTTAACGAAGAGATCGCCTGGGCGTTCAGGCTATGCTTCAGGAACAACACCTGGTCCTTGAAGACCGCCAACACCGGGGCTATTTTGGCCTCGGCGTTACGCATCGACTTGATCAGTCGAGCATAGCGGTTGCGGGCATCCTTCAGTTCAGACGACTGCAGTCGCCGAAACTTTTCGTTAGTGTACTGGTCCAGTTCGGCTTCCCACTCATCGAACAATGCCTCGGCAACATCCTCGACCGCGTCGATACGATCGGTCACCTCTGCGGATTTCTCGGCGCTGTTTTCGTATTCGTCGTTGAGGTCGTTATACACGCGCTCCAGGTCTCCGCCATCGAAATTCGCTACCGACTTGAACTCTTCCAGCGCCGACTCAAACTGCTCCTTGGTTTCGATCTGGCTGTCGCGCGCATCTTCCACACGATCGACGAGAATTTCACGCTTGTGGACCCCGAACTTCTCCATGGTGTTGTAATAGGCCTGCTGGCAGCCGGCCAGCGCGACAATGGCAACAGTGAGTATCAGGAATCGATGGATTTGAGTCATGAGCAAACCGCCTTGGTTTAGTGAGTACTCCATCATACGAAAATCAACTACCCGCTGTCACGGCAGCCAGCGCTAATTACCGTCCATTTTCGCTTTATTTAACAGCCTTTTACAATTCTTCAAAGAACAGGTCGTAAAGTTTGTCGCCTGGCTCCGGCGCCCGCATAAAAGCTTCCCCAACCAGGAAGGCATGCACGCCATGCTGGCGCATCAGTTGCACGTCCTCGCGCACATGAATCCCGCTCTCGGTAATCACAATACGATCACCGGGAATTTGGTCGAGCAGTTCAAGGGTGGTTTCGAGACGGGTCTGGAAGGTACGCAGGTCACGATTGTTCACCCCCACGAGCGGGGTATCAAGCTCCAGCGCTCGCGCCAATTCAACCTCATCATGCACCTCGACCAACACATCCAGGTCCATCTGCCGCGCCGCCGCGTTCAATTCGAGCATCTGCTCCTGCTCCAGCGCCGCCACGATCAACAAAATACAGTCGGCGCCCAGGGCACGGGATTCGATCACCTGGTAGGGGTCGATCATAAAATCCTTGCGGATGACCGGCAGCTCACATGCCGCGCGGGCCTGCTGCAGGTAAGCATCGCTACCCTGGAAGTAATCCTCGTCGGTCAACACGGACAGGCAGCTGGCGCCACGCGAGGCATAACTGCGCGCGATCTCTGCCGGTTTAAAATCGGCCCGGATCACGCCCTTGCTGGGTGAGGCCTTCTTCACCTCGGCAATAACCGCCGGCTGACCCAGCTCGATTCGCGCCGCCAACGCCTGCGCAAAGCCACGCGTCGGATCAATATCCGCGGCGATAGATTCAAGTTCGCCAAGCGAACGCTGCTGTTTGCGCTCGGCGACTTCTTCGGCCTTGCGATTCAGGATGTCCTGGAGAATAGTCGGAGGGCTCATTAGGACACGTGCCTACTCTGCAAAACACTGGCTGAAGCTTGCCAGTTCAGTAAGTTTCTCGCCAGCCAGACCGCTACCGAGAATATCCTGGGCACGCAGCACCCCTTCCTCGAGCGTCGTCGCCAAGTTCGCCGCATAGATAGCAGCTCCGGCATTCAGGGCCAACATATCACTCGCGATTCCGCCCCCGGTGCCAAACGCCTGCTTGATCAGCGCCAGGCTGGCTTTCGCATCGGGCACCATCAGGCTATCCAGTGGCGCACGCTCAATACCGAACTGCTCCGGGCTGATACTGTATTCAGTGATCTCGCCATCTTTTAGCTCGGCAACATGGGTTGCCGCTGCGATACTGATTTCATCCAGGCCATCTTCTGAATGCACCACCAACACGTGGTTGCTACCCAGTTGCCGCAGCACTTCCGCCAGCGGTCGCACCAGTTCCCGGGCAAACACACCGAGCAGTTGGTTAGGCGCGCCGGCTGGATTGGTCAACGGACCGAGAATATTAAAGATGGTCCGCACCGCCATTTCCTTGCGCGGCCCGATCGCATGTTTCATCGCGCTGTGGTGCGCCGGGGCAAACATGAAACCCACACCGAGTTCCATGATGCAGCGCGCGACCTGCGCAGCATCAAGAGCCAGGTTAACACCCGCCGCCTCGAGTAAATCGGCGCTGCCACTCTTGCTGGAAACCGAGCGATTACCATGCTTGGCGACGCAGGCGCCCGCCGCGGCAGCTATAAAGGAGCTGGCGGTGGACACATTAAACAGGTTGGCACCATCACCCCCGGTACCCACGATATCAACAATGTGTTCGGCTTCGATGTCGACCCGGGTGGCCAGCTCACGCATTACCATGGCGGCGGCCGTGATCTCGTCAATCGTTTCGCCCTTCATCCGCAGGCCGATCAGGAAACCACCAATTTGTGCGGGTGTGGCTGCACCAGTCATAATCAGTTGCATCACCGACTTCATGTCTTCAAGCGACAGATCCTGCCCCTGCGTAACGGCCTGGATGGCCTCCTGCATATTCATCGTCAAACCTTACACCCTGCTCTCTAGAAAGTTTCTCAGCAGGTCGTGACCATGCTGCGTCAGAATCGATTCCGGATGAAACTGGACACCCTCGATGGGCAGCTCTTTATGCCTCACGCCCATAATTTCATCCAGCTCACCGTCCGGCCCTTCGGTCCATGCGGTCACTTCCAGGCATTCCGGTAGGGTG
>CAXMOT010000141.1:0-18741 GCA_964195105.1 uncultured Gemmatimonadales bacterium
GGTGAGCACACAGTCTATGTCAATGCTGATGGAACCATGAGATATGACTATGGTGATCTGCCCATTGCTGATGTGGTTATAGTTGATGGATTGATTGTTGATATGGATGTTATGCCAGAATTGGATGAGTACGAAACGGAGTGGTTTCCTGTTGCAGTGAGTACCAAGTATGTACTACCCAATAGGTTTAAGTCTAACCGGGCTGAGTTTGAGATCTACTGGAGGTCAGTTGAGCGTGAAGAATGGATAGCAGCCAATATCGCAGCAGTCACCTGTAACTATAATCCGCTTGAATTGATCTTTGAACGCTGTATTGGAAAACCGTTAGCGGAATCTTAAAACTAGCTTTGGTATGTCCGTACATTAAAGTCAGGTTTCTTTATTGATCTGGGCTTTCACCGTTTATAGAGAGTTCGTTCATCAGACTACACCTTCGCTAATTTTCATTTCTCGAAAATAACCCCTTAGTATCAAGTAGCTGTTGGTTTGGTTCCGGCAGGCTGGGTGAAAAACAAGGAAGAGCGCCTGGTGATTTTGAACGATGTTGCGCGCTCGATTGTTGATCGCCAACGGGGCAATGGCAGTGCCTGGGTTTTTCCGTCTCCTCGGACGGGAGAGCCGCGCGTGCGGCTGAATAACTCCGGTTATAAATCTGCATGGCGACGTGCGGGATTGCCAGTGTCCCCCGAATGGAAGCGGGGCGTTCACAATCTCAAGCACACCTTTGGTCGGCGTTTGAGAGCCGCCGGTGTGTGCTTCGAGGACCGCCAAGTGCTACTGGGGCATACCAACGGCAGCATTACCACACATTACTGTGGACCGGAGATCCTAAAGCTTATTGAGGCATCGAATAGAGTCTGTAAAACACGGCCCGAAGCGGTGCTGATACGAGTGACATCGCAAAAGTCCCCACAAAATTCCCACATGGGAAAACGGGTAAGTGGGCACTATCGCTGAAACGTAGATTAAATGGCGCGCCCGGCAGGATTACTCGCAACTAGGTTGCTCGCCCTTCGGGCCGTCGTCGCTTCGCTTCCAACGTTCAACGCGATCGCAAACGAGCGCTTTTGTCGAACCTGCAACCCTCGGGTTCGGAGCTAAGTGCACAAACCTAACTTATTGTTTTAAAGGGCTTTAAATTCGGCGTCCGTTGCCATATTTGCCTAGTAACGCATGACAATGCAGGGCCGATGTCGGAACGAATTATTGTGCCCATGAGAAATTGGGTGGTAAGCGCACATTACTTCAAAAAAGTCTGCTCAGCGGTAGGCGGCCAATCAGAGGATGTGGCGTTTTGTATTTCGGCCTCTTGAGCAAGCTTAGCGTGATTTCCTTCTTTAAATGAGCACCGAGGCACTTCAGGCCGAGGTGTATTTGCATACTGAACAACAAAGGTGCGGTAAGCCCAACTAAGTTAACTGCTCCAGTTTTTTGGAGAAAAACCGAACACTCCACAGCTCAAGGCTTTTCTGCTCAATAGGCTTAATGAACGGCTCGACATCTGCGGCGGCCGCCTTCCAATCGATACTTTCGATCTTCGCCTGCATAGCCGTTTTTAACCAGTTCATATCCGTAACCAGGTCATCCTGGCCCTTCCAGGGCCCAAACTGTACCAACGCATTCTTCAAATGCGGCAGATTGGGAGACACGCCCTGTTTGATATACCAATTAAAGTCGTACCAATCTCGCCCCTTCAGAAATTTGCGGCATAGCAGCGCATGAATCTTCAACGCAAAGTTACTACTCAAGTCCTGATGGCAGACTTCATAATCGACAGGGAAGTCCAGATAGCTGTATTCATAACCGGAATCAGCAGGCGGCTCGACATCGATTTCCAGCTTGATATTGATCTTCTGGTCCTTGTGCCCCTGATAGAAAGACAGGTTTAGTTGATTGGTTATAGAGTTGTCCTTGATCACAGCCTTCTTAATACGTTGCTCCACTCTCCCTTTTGGCAGGGCCTCTGAATGTATGCCGTATTCGTCGAAACAGGTCAGCAACTGTTTCAAGTAACCAGACCAGTCAAAAGCAGGATCGGGCGCCTTCAACATAAAGTCGAGATCCTCCGAAAAGCGTGGCAGTTTATGAAGCATCCGCAGACTCGTGCCTCCCTGAAAGACGGCCTTCTCAAAAAAACCGGCTCTCCATAGTGCATACAGGGCGATCTCCTGGATAATCTCCTTGGTCGCCTGCTGCTCCTCAATCGCATTGGCGGCCTTATAGCTATCCAGGCGCTGCTGAATGATTTCAATCATGTCCCAACTCCAGTCCCAGGGACACTTCCAGATTATTCAGGAAGTGCTGCATTCTCTTGTGCTTGTACACATGCTTCAGCGAGCGAAAATCCGCCCCTGTCGCCGTGGTTAATGATTCTGAATCAATGCGCAAGCTTTGCTCAATCCACGCCAACCCCTGCCACTCAGCCTTTCTAAGGCACACCAGGTCCATAAGGGCGCGCAGCGGGCGAGCCACCAGCGCCGATTGGCCGTTCAGTTGGAGGCGCTGGACCATCTCCAGAAAGTAACCCCGCTGAATAGCCAGCGGACGGAACGTAAACCTGCCCATCTGTTCGTGCTCAAAAACTCTTTTCTTCCGCCCAGGCACGATACTGGATGTTGTGTAGACCGCCTCCGGAATCCAGCCATGAAAAGCCAGGGCTGTTTCCAACGACACATAGCTCCCCGGTACCAGCATCTGTGCTAGCTCATAAGGATGGCAGGGCTGGCTCCGGTATTTACTCGCGAGCACATACAGGCCGCGGCGCAAACGAATGAGCTCATCGGCCTTCATGGCGCGGTTTACCAGATGATGGCGGCGCTGGCTTGAACCATCGATCAATCGGCTTAACTGAACGTCAGTTAAAATGCGATCGCCCAGGCCTTGGTCTACCAGCTGCCGGGTTAACGTTTGCATAACCTGTAACCTGTCGCTTCAATCAAGCGATTCGAATAGCTTAAATAAATTCCAGATACTTCCACTTTTTGGAAGTTTATAGCATTTTTAAGATAACGCAATAATTTACGTAGGCTGTTGGGGTCGGCATTTCTGGAAAGTCCATGCCGACGGGGAATACGCAATGAGTATGTGTTTGCCTACAGAGGGAATGGTATCAAAAGGTTGCACAATACTTCATGGAAGCGTGCCTGGCGGAAAGCGGAACTTCCCGTAGAGTCCGGCCTTCTGAGAGGCGTACATAATCTTCGACACACGTTTGGGCGCAGGTTGCGAGGGGAGGGCATCCCTCTGGAAACTCGCAAAGCACTTTTGGGTCATGCGGGCGGTGATATTACGACGCACTACTCGGCCGCCGAACTGAAGGAGCTAATAACAGCCGTGGAATCTATAGCGAACCGAAACAGTGTCAATTCGCCCACCCTCACACTGGTGAGCCGAAGGCATATTGAGAGTTGTCGGAAAAGTGTCGGAAATTGAACGAGAGAACAGCGACTGATTGTCGCTAACTCTTTGATTTAATGGCGCGCCCGGCAGGACTCGAACCTGCAACCCTCGGGTTCGAAGCCCGATACTCTATCCAGTTGAGCTACAGGCGCGCAAATGAGGGGAGGGAGTTTACCAGATTCACGAATCCTGAAAACAGTTTATGTTGCAAATTCATCATAAAGTTTTCGATATCGGCTTGCTGGTTCCGGTTTACGTCGAATCTCCGGGGTGAATCATTTCAGGAATTGCGAGTCTGATAAGTCTACGTGGTCATCGACCCCGTAAAAAACTGATAATAAAGCTAACGCGAAGAAAGGGGATGTCATGGGGATTTCATTATCAAACTCAATTAGCCGCCAGATTGCGACAGTGTTAATCGGCCTGGCTGGAGCGTTTGCGCTACCGGGTTATGCCGACGACACCCTGAAGGCCGCGCCTGTCAAACAGGTAGCGACGAGCGCGGCAGAAGAGTTGGGCCAGGTGCCGGAAGGCCTGGGTTTAAGTCCCGGTGATGCGGTTGCCGACTTCGCTATCAAGACATTCGAGGGCGTGCCGACGAGCTTTAATGAGTTACTGGAAGACGCGCCGTTGCTGGTGATTTTTTACCGTGGCGGGTGGTGCCCGTACTGTAATTTCCAGGTTCGTGAATTGACGGTGGGGTATAACGATTTCAAGGCGCGCGGCGTACTGCCGGTTTTGATTAGCGTTGACCGTGTCGGCGGCGCCGAAGAAGTGCAGAAAACCTACGAGATTCCTTTTCCGGTGTTGAGCGATCCGCAGTTGGCTGCGTTGACCGAGTTTAATGTCAGGCATGAGATAGGCGAGGAGGGGTACGCAATGATGCAGGGCCACGGGGTCGATCTCGAAGACTGGGCGGGCCAGCAACACCATGTTATTGCAAAGTCCTCCGCGTTTATTATTGACCAGGCGGGCATCGTTAAGTGGTCGCACGTATCGGATGATTACAAGGTGCGACCATCCAATAAGCAACTGTTATCGGCTATCGATAAGTTGCGCGGCGACGGCGAAATCTGAACCTTCTGGCTCGGCCAGTTATTCGGGAATGATTTCTGGTTTGGATGTGCGGTGTGCATTAAGCGTTATTCACTACCAGCATATCGGTGTGCAGTGATTTGATCACCTGTTCGGCGGTATTGCCGATTAGTTTTCCGGCAACGCCGTGCCGGCCCACGCTGCCAATTATCACGCAACTGGGCTTGAACCTGTTGGTGAACTTGAGGATTTCCCTGGCGGGGTCGCCCGCTGCACGATGAATATTTTCCGCTTTTATTCCAAATGGACGGACCATCTCCATCACCCGGGGTAAAAACTTCTCACGGGCACGCCTGGTGTAGGTGGAGACGTCGACGACATCAAACTCCTGTAGCAGCTTGGGTACGCGGACAACAAAGCAGCAGTCCAGCTCTGCCTCGAGAGTGTCAGCCAGTATTCGCCCTTCATCCAGCAGACGCAGATTGAGTTGTTGCTTTTCGGCATGCTTGCTCTCGATATCCAGGGCAACCAGCACCCGGCGCTTTGCCTTCCATGGTCGTTCGGATACGAGGTAAATCGGCGCCGGGGCTTCGCGCATCAGGTGCCAGTCGGTTGGGGTGTAGATTGGTGATTCGCTGCGATGCCCGGTCTTGATCAGCAGGTCGTAGGGTTGGTCGATTGCGCGTTGCGTGATCCACTCGTGCAACTGTTTTTCCCACACCACCTCCGCCGCTATTTCCCGTGCCTCGAGTTGCGTAAATTGCGAGCGTAACGTGGCGATTGCATCATGCAGTTGCGCTTCTTTTTCGTGCACGATTAGCTGCCGTACAGCATCGGAATCCATTTCCCCGCGTGTCGGCGTGCCGCCCAGGTTTGCAAAGCAGAAACTCACAATGTCGAGGTTGGCACCGCTGATGCTGGCAAACTCGAAGCCTTTGTGGATAGCCGATAATTGCTTGTCGTCCTGGTCCGCGATCACTAGTATATTCCGCATCGTGCTTCCTGAATCATTCATCGTGTATCTGCTCCTGATACCAATTTCATTGCTACCTTACGGTGTAATTGCGTCCTTCCAGACAGGCGCTTATTGTGCGCCGGTAATTCGATTTCTGCAGCGCCAGTTCTGAATCGGTTTCAGCGATTGCCGTAGTGCGGGCTGGTTACCACAACAAGTAAGTTGTGGCTAACCTCATTGTCCGGCCTTGGTATCAAATTATAGGGCGGCACCATGCCCCGTTTGAATAACGCGGGGGGTTCCTTAAAGTGTAAATAATTATTCCGGCTGGAAATTGATCCACATCACCTGCAGGTGATTCGTTCACCGCAACCAACAGGGTGCGCGTGGCTGGTTTTACGGCTAGACTGCGCTGCGCTTCTCACAAAGACAGTGATCTTTCTAATCAATCAGGATTTTCTAAGAAGTATGGCCAAGGTACTACCGTTCAAAAAGCCCAGGGCCGCGCCGAAGGGGTTATGCCAGCATGGGCATCACAAGTGGAAAATCTGGCAAGACAAACAGTTCGATGTGCGCGAGGGTAAGCTCGTCACGATTTACCGCTGTGAACGCTGCGGGAAACAAAAGGTTAAGGGCCATTAGGGCAGGGCAACTCCCTGTAGGCACGCGCTGGCTCGCCGGTTAAGGCTGGAACGCCACTCGCCGGCGCTGCGCTTAACCGAACCGTTAAACCCTGACCGCTAATACATCGCAATTCGCACCGTGCAGCACGGCATTGGCGGTAGAACCCAACAGCAATTGCACGCCTTGCCTGCCATGACTGCCGATAACCACCAGGTCGACGCCGTGGTTATCGGCAAATTCATGAATGTGGATCTTTGGCAAGCCATGCTCCAGGTGGCAACGTTCACTGGCGATGCCATGTTTCGCTGCGATTTCTGCGAGCTTATTATTGGATTGCTCAAGTATCTGCGCTTCGAGGCCGGTCGTGTCCCACGTGCCCCAGGCGCCGCCGTAAGTGGCGGGTTGCTCAACAACATGAAGTAGACTGATGGTTGAGTCCATTTTTTCGGCTATATCGAATGCGCGCGCTATGAGGTTGTCGGAGTCGTCCGAAAGGTCGACAGGGACCAGGATGTGTTGGTAAATCGCCATGAAAATATACTCCCGTATCAAAAGTGTAAAGAGACGTTCAGGGCGCTGGATTGACAGGCAGTTTAATCAGTCGTTGAGCGCTGCCTGGATTGCGGCGTAGCGTACAATGACGGGGTTAAGCCCGCTTAGTTGCTCGCCCATATCGGCGCTGGCTGCCTGAGCCGCGGCTAGTGAATCGAAAACGCCGCATACGATCCGGTACAGTACCTTTTCGTCTCTATTGATAGTGTAATAAGCTTTGGGCGGAGTTATTTGATATGTATCAAAAAATCGTGTGACCGACGCCAGACTGCTTACCACCACTAATTGCAGCGCATAGGCGTCGGGGTTTTGTTGTGCTAACCAGTCTTCCCGGTGGGGCGTGGTTGCATCGATGGTTATATCGTGTGTTGCTGTGGATGGCTCGAGCGCAGGTTTGAGCACGGTTTGAGCGCCTGTCCCGGACACGGTTTCAGGAGCCGCGGTAGGTGTCGTGGCAACATCTGCGATCGGCGCTGCGGTGGCGATATCCTTGGGATCGAGTTTGGCCTGCGCCTTGGCGAATCCCTGTGCGGCGGCCTTTTGGTACCAGGCGTTGGCTTGTTCCGGGTCCACCGCCGTGCCGCGGCCCTTTTCATGGCATACCCCCAGGTTGTATTGAGCTTCTACAATGCCCTGGGATGCGGCTTTGCTGAAGTGTTCGAACGCGCGGGTATAGTCTCGTGGTGCACCGGTGCCGGTGGCAAATATAACCCCGAGGCTGTAATGGGCGGGCCCATAATCCCGGACTGCGGCCTTGTCCAGCCACTTCATCGCCATGACCATATTTTTGGTGAACCCGGTGCCATTCACATACATCAACGCGAGGCCATATTGCGCTTCCACGTGGTCGCGTGCCGCGGCTTTTAACCACCAGGTGGCCGCTTTGTCATAATCCCTGGCAACACCATCGCCATTAAAATACTTCAGGCCCAGCTCATTTTGTATCACCGGATCACCCCTCAGGGCGGCTTTCTCATACCAGTACATGGCCTTGTCGATATCCTGGTCAACGCCGAGGCCACGTTCATACAGCAACGAAACGGCCAGTTGGGCTTGCCCCTGGCCCTGCTCAGCCAGTGGCAGCAGCAGCGCAAATGCCTTGTCGTAGTGCTTTTCATCGTAGGCTTTGAAGGCTTCGGAATAGGGTGTCTCGGCAGCGCTGGCCAACGAAGTAGTTAGCGGCAAAGGAATTAACAGCACCGAAGTTAACATTGATAGCGCCATCAGTTGGCGCAAAGCACACTTTGCGCCGCGCTTTTCGGCGCGAGATTTCAGGAATCGATTGAGTTTTTTCATTCTTTACGGAAAGGAGAAATGTATTTGGCGTTTATAGCACACTGAGCGGGAATCTGGCACCGCGTTGGGCGACTTGCAATGGAAAAAGTCTTCATTGGGGCGTCAGGAAGATCCCGCACCCCGGTTAAGGAGTCAAAACACCCTTGCCACCTTGCCTGCTGGATCAGGCGCGCTTCGAGCGTTTAAGCTCTTCGTCGCGGTAGTGGGGATCTGTCCAGCATTTGGGTAGGAGTTCACCTGACGGGAACGCAAGCCCGGCTTTGGCGAACCGTTCCGGATCCTGGATTTCTTCACCCCAATGATAACGACCGATAACGGTGTCATGGTGGAGATTGAAGAGATCATTGAGGCTCAATATTTCTACCAGGTGACCCGACGAGATATCTTTCAGGAACATGATGTAGTCCTCTTGTCTGTTTTCATACAGTGTTATTTTGAACCTAATTAGCGGCGAGTGAAATGATAATTGTCAGGTATAAGCGGGGTTTTGACTTGGCACAGGTGTGGCACGCGGAACTCTTTCTTCGCCATGCGCGATTTGTCTGGCCGCGAAACCGGCAGAACATTAGACTGGGCGTTGAACTGCAGGGTGAATGTGCTGAAAAAGTGAGTAACGCTTTGGGTTAGGGAGCATCTGAATAAGTAGTTGGCGTCTCTGTGTGTCCTGAAGCGTACAGACGCAAGGCGCGGGTCGCCGTTAATGGCCTTAGTCTTAACAAAACCCGCATACATGCCATCCATGGCAATAAACGGGCAGATGGTCGCTTCAGGCATCATCCAACGGGGCTTACAGACGAACCGCTCCTCTTTGTAGCGTCTTTTTGACAGGCCGAAGCATGCCTTCAAAGTCGCGCTGCGATTGGCGATTCGGCTGTAAGTCAGAGCGCGCATTCCACTATTCAGAGGTACCCTGGATGCAGACAATCACCACCGAAGACTGGCAAGACCATATCCAGCCATTGACCCGCTGGGTATTGGTCGGTGTGGGGTTTTTACAGGGCCTCGCTTTTTACGCGTTGCTTGAATGGCTGCCTGACGCGACCCCCCAATACCTGCAGTTCATGGCGTTCTCCCTGCTGATTGCATTGCCCTGGATGCTGGTGGTTATTGCAGAAGACATCCGGGACGCGTGGCCCTGGTGCCTGCTCGCGGGCTATGGGTTGGTGCTTGCAGGAGTCGCCGCCTATACGGGCAGTCAATGCACAGCCTTTGAATCAACGGAGTGCGATGGTTACGTTGCGCTGCCCTACATCGCCAGCCAGGTACTTGGCTGGTGCCTGTTATCCATTGTGTTCCGGACCGTGCTGGAGCAACGCAATACACGCTTTGCCTACCCGGTGATGTTCAAGTATTCATGGCATAACTTTTTCATCGTGATCCTGGCAGGCGTGTATGCGCTATTGACCTGGCTGTTGCTGTTCCTTGGCGCGGGCCTGTTCAAGCTGGTTGAGATCGATTTGTTCTGGGACACGCTCCGGGAAGAGTGGTTTGCGCTGCCGCTAACGGGCACCGCGCTGGCGTATGGCGCGGTTGTCGCGCGCCAGCAACTCACCGTGGTGACGACCCTGCGGCGCCTGATGCGCACCGTGATCGGTGGGATGTTGCCGTTGCTTGCGCTGATCGGCGTGTGCTTTCTCCTGGTGCTGCCCTTTACCGGCGTGCAGCCGCTGTGGGATACCAACCGGGCCAGCCTGCTGATGCTGTGGTTGGTGGCCTTCCTGTTGTTCTTCAGCAATGCCGCCATTCAATACGGTGATGACCTGCAACGGGCCCGAGTATGGGTGTTACTGATTCGCGGCGCGCTCATCGTGCTGCCGGTGTATTTGCTGTTGACGGGTTATGCGCTGTGGCTACGCATTGACCAGTACGGCTGGAGCGTGGCGCGGGTATGGGGGGTAATCGTTAGCCTGGTATTTAGCGGTTATGCCCTGTGTTATGCGCTGGGTATTGTGGCGAAATGGAACGCCTGGACGCTGACCCTTGGCAGGATCAACACCCTGATGCTGGCGGTAATCATTGGCGTGCTTATGGCCACTAATACGCCGTTGTTGAATGTGAGTGCGATCGTTGCCAACAGCCAGGTCTCGCGGTTGCTCGGGGGCGAGTCCGTTGCTGACGAATTCGATTACAGGTATATCAATAACCAGCTAGGCAAGCCTGGCCGCGCGGCAATCGAAGCGATGCTGGAGGATCCGCGTTTCAAGACGCTGCCTGATGCCGAGCGCCTGGCGCAGGCTATTGCGTCGATTGACCAGCAAGGCCAGCCGTTGGAGTTCTCTCCGGCAGACCACCTCATACGCTTGCCGGCAGAACTTGAAGTGCCCGAGGCGCTGTATGCGTCGCTTGAGGTTTCCCGGCTGCGTTATCAAAACCAGTGCGCGAACAGCTATTTTACCTGCTATATTAGCCGCTTGCCGTTGCGCGAGGGTGTTGTTAATTTTGTGTTGCTGATGGTCACGAACGGGAACCTGGGCGGGCAGGTTTATGAGGAAGTTGACGGCCAATGGCAAATGGTCGGGCAGTTGGCTCAACGCTGGCCGCGCCCCGGTGCGCCGGGGCTAAACCCGTTGCTCGATGAGGCCGATATTAGCGTGGTTGAACCGCAATGGCAGGATATCGTAATCGGTGGTAATCGCCTGCGCATCCAGTCTGTAACTGGCGCCCAGGCTGTAACCGATATGTTACTCATCAATCCTGCGCTGGGGCCGCCAGTGTCAGCGCAGGGTCGGCCAGTGCAATAATCCTAGAAACCTCAGTTGGATCACGAAAGTATGCACAACCTCTTGACGCACCTGGAAAATTTGAAAAAGCTCTCATCACCAATAAGGTGACCATGAGTTTTTCAAATTCCCCATGCACATCAATATGTTGCACATCTTTTTCACGCCCAACTGAGGTTTCTAGGATAATGGTCTGCCGCAGGTCGCGGCGGGAACTCATCAAACCAACGTGGTATAACGGAGAACGGCTATGAAGATTTACGGATTTCCAACCTTTAATGTTTTGAAAGTACTGTTTACGGCAGAAGAGTTGGGGCTCGATTATGAGTTTGTCATGCTCGATGCCCAGCAGGGCCAGCATAAGACGCCCGAGCACATTCTCCGCCACCCGCTGGGCAAGGTTCCCGCCATCGAGCATGATGGCAACTACCTGTTTGAGAGCGCCGCGATCTGCCGTTACCTGGCGGTCGTTTCCGAGTCATCCATGTATGCGGGCACGCCCCTGCAGCGCGCTAACATCGATCAATGGGTGGATATGGTGGGTCATCACGTGGGTCGCTGGCTGGCGGTCTATTTTTGGGAAGAGATAATCAAGCCGAAATTTATGGGGCAACCGGCCAATGAGGAGAGCCTACTGGAGGCCAAGGGCTTTCTTGACAACCAGTTGCCGGCGATCAACAGGCAACTCGGTGAGTCCCGCTACCTCGCCAGCGACCAGTTGAGCATCGCGGATACCTTTGCTAGCAGCTACTTTACTATCACAGGGGAAACCAGTGCGTCGATCGGAACCTATTCCAATATCTCGCGCTGGTACGAAGAGGTGACGTCGCGTCCCGCGTTTGCCAGGGCGACCGGCCAGTTTCCCGGATAGCAGACCGCTTATAGCCTAACACTTGCAGTACTTTAAGGATTAAAGCGTCAGGCTAAGAGTGCCCGGGTTAGAACGCCAGGTTAGAGTGTCTGTTCGATAGTCTCGCGCAGCACGTCGGAGTCGGGTCCGGTGTTGCTGCCGAAGTGCTTCTTCACCTGGCCGCTGGCGTCTACCACGTATTTGTTAAAGTTCCAGCCCGGTGACTCGGTCTGGCGCGGCAGTTCCTTGAACAGGGGGTGGGCGTCGGAGCCCTGTCCCGACTTGCAATAAGCGAGCTGGCTCGCAATGACACCTGTTACCGAGATGAATAAGGATCAGAATGATGGGAGAGAGCGCTATTAACGAGAAAGATGATTATACAGTGGCGCCAGCCGACGGGATCAGCCTGCGGATAAAACCCCGCGAGCGCGATTTGGGTGGCTTCTCGGTGCGCCGCTATTTGCCGCATCCCAGGCAGCGAAAGGTCGGACCCTTCGTGTTCTTCGATCACATGGGTCCCGCTGAATTTGCGCCGGGGGCGGGGATCGACGTGCGGCCTCATCCTCATATCGGGTTGGCGACGGTTACCTATCTTTATGACGGCGAGATTCGTCACCGCGACAGCCTCGGTGTCGTGCAGGATATCAAGCCGGGTGAAGTGAACTGGATGACGGCCGGGCGGGGCATTGTGCATTCAGAACGCACCAGTGAGGAAAAACTCGCCAGTGGGCAGCGTTTGAATGGGTTGCAGGTATGGGTCGGCTTACCTGAGGACGCGGAGGAGGTCGAGCCTGAGTTTTTTCATTACAGCGCCGCGGATATTCCCGAACTGCTCCAGGGCGAGCAACGCCTGCGGGTGATTGCCGGTGAAGCGTTCGGCAGGACATCGCCCGTAAAAACCTATTCACCGCTGTTTTACGTGGATGCGTGGCTACCCACGGGTTCGAGTGTGAGCGTGCCCGGCGAATACGTTGAGCGTGCGATTTACCTGCTGTCTGGCTCGGTCAGCTGTGGCGGCCTGGTCGCTGAGTCACAGGATATGCTGGTCTTTGAGGCTGGCCACGAGGTTGAGCTGGTGGCCCGGGAGGATACCTCGCTGGTGATGTTTGGCGGCGATCCGTTGTCACAACGCCATGTTTATTGGAACTTTGTATCGAGTTCCAGGGAACGGCTGGAGCAGGCAAAACTGGATTGGCGGGAGAATCGCTTCCCGCCAGTGCCCGGTGATGACGAATTTATTCCGTTGCCCGATTCGTAGCGGCGCACCCAGGTTAAGTCAATTTACGTGTTTGCTCAGCCTGGCTCATCGTCGGCACTGCGTTGCATTGACTCCCAGGTGTTGGAATCAAAATAATCCATCATGCCCTGCAGGGTACGGGCGGTCGTTCTTAGCGCCGGGGTATCGAATTCGGTGACCATGTCTGCGATTACCGCTATTTCACGCGCCCTGATTTCATCCGATATTCGGCGCCCTGCAGCGCTCCTCTGGATCAAGGCTGAACGCTTGTGGGCCGGGTTATCCCGGGTTTCAATCAGGTCCTCCGCCAACAGGTCGTTGATGATGACCTGAACGTTCTGCCGCGATACCGACCGCTCTCGCGCCATGTGTGGAACTGATTGAGGCTCTTTACGGGCTAATGATTCAAGTATGCCGCGTTTGCTGGCCGTTATTCCTGAGGCGCTATGCATGGCGTCGTTTTCGCTGGCCATGCGCTGGAACAGCCGCCGCACCAGCCAAATCACAGTATAAATGTCACCCCGGGACGCGTTGTTCATCGTATGCACCACATTATATTGACAAGCTGGTTGTTAATATAAGCCATTGGTCGATTAGTAACAATGCTATTGCCTAAATGACAATCAAATAATTTTAACGACAACCAAATTGTCGTAAACGAGCACGGCAATTAATCGGCAATAGTGTTGTCAGTTAGCGCTCCGGGTTTGCATATTAGCGATATCCTTCTGTACCGGTAAGGATTGTAAAAAGTGGGTTGGTAAGCGATCCCGACAGCGCTTATCATGAGCTCAATTGGCGGAGGAATAAATTAACCTGAAATTGGGAGGTACTGGATGGCGCTTACGGAATCGACGATGCTGCCACTCGGCACGCAGGCCCCGGCATTTGAGTTGCCGGATACGGTAACAGGCGCGCCCCTGTTCCTCGCGCAGCTTGCCGGAGAGCGGGCGACCCTGGTGATGTTTATCTGTAATCATTGCCCCTTCGTGAAGCATGTCCTGCCGGGCATCGTCGCGCTTGCTAACGACTATCTGCCGAAGGGCGTGGCAGTCGTGGCGATTTCGAGTAACGATGCGCTCAACTATCCAGGCGACGGTCCCGCTCAGATGGCGGGGGTGGCAAAACAGAATGGATTTGGGTTTCCCTACTTGTATGACGAGTCGCAGGATACGGCCAAGGCCTACCAGGCGGCCTGTACGCCGGATTTCTTCCTGTTCGACGCGCAATTGCATTGCGTCTATCGCGGTCGCATGGACTCCAGCAAGCCGGGCAATGACCAGCCTAACGATGGCGCGGACCTGCGTCAGGCATTGGATGCGCTGTTGAGCGGCCAGACGGTGTCTACAGACCAGAAGCCTGGCATTGGCTGCAATATTAAATGGCGATAGCGGAGCGATTGGCATTAGTTTGGCACGCAAGATGAACGAAATCGAAAACCCGATATTACGCGGCTTTAATCCGGACCCGAGTATTCTCCGGGTCGGGGACGATTACTATATCGTGACCTCCACCTTTGAGTGGTTTCCCGGCTGCCAAATTCACCACTCCCGGGACCTGCGGCATTGGCAATTGGTTAGCCGCCCGCTCGACCGGGTATCCCAACTCGATCTGCGCGGAGTACCCGATTCCTGCGGCGTTTGGGCGCCGTGCCTGAGTTATCACGATGGCGTGTTTTACCTGGTCTATACCAATACCCACAGTTTCGATGGCGGTTGGAAAGATACGCCGAACTATGTCGTCACCAGCACCGATATCCTCGGTGACTGGTCGGAACCGATCTTCCTGAATGCCAGCGGTTTTGATCCTTCCCTGTTCCACGATGACGACGGCCGCAGCTGGCTGCTCAATATGCTTGCGGATCATCGCGATAATAAACTCTTCGGTGGCATTGTGCTGCAGGAGTACGATCGGACTGCGCAACAGCTTGTCGGGGAGATCCATTATATTTTCTCCGGCACCGAACACGGCGGCACCGAGGGCCCCCACTTATATAGGCGCAATGCCTGGTATTACCTGCTTACGGCCGAGGGCGGCACCGGTTACGAGCATTGTATTACCCTGGCGCGCTCGAAGGCCATTACCGGGCCTTACGAGGTTCATCCTGAGAATCCGGTGATAACTGCGAAGTACAACCCGGATAGCTACCTGCAAAAGACCGGTCATGGCGACCTTGTCGAGACCCCGGCAGGAGACTGGTATGCGGTATTCCTGACCGGTCGCCCCCTGACGAAACTGGGTCGTTGCATCACTGGCCGGGAAACGGCGATTGAAAGGGTGGAGTGGCGCGACGATGACTGGCTCTACCTGGCATGTGGCGGCAGGGAGGCGAGGGCGAAGGTCGAGGCGCCCGATTTGGCGGAGTTTGTCTTTGAACCGGATTCCCGGCGTATTGATTTCGGCGGCTCCCAAATCGATTTAAATTTCCAGGCGCTGCGCGTGCCGATGACCCCCGACTGGGTAAACCAGGCGGATCGCCCGGGTTACCTGCGCCTGTATGGCCGCGAGTCGCTGAGTTCTTGTTTCGAGCAAAGCCTGCTTGGGCGGCGGGTCCAGGCGCACCATACGGTGGCGACCACTTGCATCGAATTCGAGCCGGACAGCTTCCAGCAAATGGCAGGGCTGGTGTGCTATTACAATACGGGGCATTATCACTACCTGCATATTGTGGGTGATGACGTCGGCAATGATGCGGGCAGGACGTTCATCGCCGTGATCAGCTGTGATAACTTTATCACCAGCGAACCGACAGAACGGATCGACATCACCGAGGTCAAACGGGTGTTCCTGAAGGCGGATTTCAATGGCGCCGCGCTGCAGTTTTATTTCGCGGTGCAGGAGGGAGAATGGCAGTCAGCGGGACCGGTGCTGGATGGCAGCATCCTGTCCGATGATTATGTCGGGAACAAGGCCGGGCGGTTTCATGCCTGCTTCACCGGGGCGTTCTATGGCCTGTGTTGCCAGGACTTGTCGGGAAGGCGCATAGAGGCAGATTTTGCTTACTTTGAGTATCGAGAGAACGAGGATTAGAAATGAAAAAGATAGTGGTGACGGGCGGCAGTGGCGGCTCAGGACGTTATATAGTCGATGAATTGTTGGCGGCGGGCTACGAGGTATTAAACCTGGATGTAAAGGAGCCGGTCGAAGCCGTTGCGGCTTTTAAGGTGATCGACCTGGTCGATTACGCCGCGGTCGCCGAAGCCATGCAGGGCTACGATGCCGTCGTACATTTCGCGGCTAACCCGAATCCGGACACCGACTTTGTCAGCGGCGCGGATCGCTTCAAAAACAATACCCTGAGTACCTATAACGTATTCAATGCGGCGGCGGCACTGGGAATGCAGCGCGTGGTCTGGGCCTCCAGCGAGACGGTGCTGGGCTATCCCTTCGTCGATGTCGATCCTGCCTACGTGCCGGTCGATGGCCTGGGCGAACTGTTGCCGCGCAACAGTTATGCCATGTCCAAGGTAGTCTGTGAGGATTTGGCACGGCGCTTTTACGACATCCATGGCCTGCCTTCTGTCGGATTGCGCCTGTCGAATATCCTTTATACCCATACTAATCATCCGGCCAACTACGCCGCCGTACCCGGTTACTGGGCCGATCCCGAACTGCGCAAATTTAACCTGTGGGGGTATGTCGATGCGCGTGACGTCGCGACGGCTGCGCGGTTGGCGTTGGAAGCTAACAACAACACAGCAGAGAGCGTAATCATTGCCGCGCCGGATACCATCATGAATACGCCCTCGCGTGACTTGATGGCGGCGGTATTTCCGGATGTGCCGATTCGGGATGGCATGACTGACTATGAATCGCTGCTGAGCAACCGGCCGGCGTTTGAGTTGCTGGGCTATGAGCCGCGCTATTCGTGGCGGGATATAATCCAGGAGCGGTAATTGACCTTAATCGGAACGCGTGGCAATGGCTCTCCCGACTAGCCAGTCAATCCTGTGGATTGCTGTCGCTCATCACTCGAAATGTCGGGCACATACTGTAACATTATGCTGATATGGTGCCCCAGGCACAAAGGCGAGACCTTTTTAAAACCGTTTAATAGTCAGAGCCCCCGATGACCGATAGTGAAAATCACCAAGAGGCACCCAGCAATCCCACCGTTGAATCCGGCGCAACAACGCTCGAGCAGATTATGGGCCAGCGCTATTCGCGCCGTCGATTTGTCAAAAGCGCGCTGGCTGCCGCAGTCGCATCGGGGGCCGGGTCTCTGGCGGGTTGCCAGGAGCAGGGGGCTGGCGGGTCCTCGCCCGGCGGCGAAAGCAGTGCGGTTTCGCGGTTTGACTTTACCGAGATCGAACATGGCATCGATGAGTTTCATCATATCGCACCGGATCATGAGGCAGACGTCCTTATCCGCTGGGGCGACCCGCTGTTCGCGGATAGCCCGCGGTTTGATCCGCGCAACCAGAGTGCCGCCGCCCAAGAGCGCCAGTTCGGCTGCAACAATGACTATATCGGTTTTCTCCAGCTCGAGCCGGGCGCCGCCGGGGAAGCGCGGGCGCTGCTGTGCATCAACCATGAGACTGCATACATCGCGCGGATGGATCCCGAGCTTGAGTGGGGTGTTCCCTTCATCTTCACCGCGGAGCAATGTGAAATAGAAAAGGCCGCGATAGGCAATTCGATCGTTGAGGTGGTGCGGCAGGACGGGCGCTGGTCGGTGGTCAGCGACTCCGCATACAACCGGCGCATCACTACGCGCTCGACGCCTGTGCTGGTGAGCGGCCCCGCTGCCGGCCATGCGCGGCTCAAGACCAGCAAGGATCCGGATGGTCGCAATATTATTGGCACCCTGGGCAACTGTGCCGGCGGCATGACACCCTGGGGTACCTACCTTACCTGCGAAGAGAATTTTCCCGACTACTTCGGCGGTAACCTGGCGGCCGAACACCCTGAGGCGGAAAACCATCGGCGTTACGGGTTGCCCACCAATCTGAAACAGTGGGGGCGCTTTGATTCGCGCTTTGATATTGGCGCCGAGCCCCATGAACCCAACCGCTTCGGCTGGGTGGTGGAGATCGATCCGCTGAATCCCGCCTCGACCCCGAAAAAGCGTACCGCACTGGGCCGCTTTAAACATGAAGGTGCCGAGAGCGTGATCGGCCCGGATGGTCGAATAGTAGTTTACATGGGCGACGACGAGCGCTTCGACTATCTATATAAGTTTGTCACCGCGGGACGCTATGACCCTGCCGGCAAGGAAGCCAATCGGGATCTGCTCGATGACGGTGTTTTATACGTGGCGCGGTTTGGCACCGATGGCTGGGTTGACTGGTTACCACTGGTATTTGGCCAGGGCCCATTGACCGCGGCAAACGGCTTCAACTCCCAGGCCGAGGTATTGATCGAAGCCCGGCGCGCGGCTGATGTGCTGGGCGCGACCCCGATGGATCGGCCCGAAGATGTACAGCCGATCGCTGCTACCGGCAAGGTCTATGTCATGCTGTCCAACAACACCACGCGTGCAGCCGATGCTGCAGATGCCGCCAATCCGCGCGGTCCCAATGCATTCGGGCATATTATTGAACTGATCGAGCCCGAGGGCAATTTTGCCGCGCTGCGAACGCGTTGGGAAATCCTGGTGAGAGGCGGAAATCCCGCCGAGTCCGCCCACCAGGCATCGTGGAATCCGGCGACCACTGCCAATGGCTGGCTTGCCAGCCCGGATAATGGGGCTGTGGATCCCCAGGGCAGGCTTTGGGTGAGCTCGGATCAGGGCGAAAAAATACTGCTATCGGGTACCTGTGACGGTCTGTGGGGAGTGGAAACAGAAGGCCCGCTGCGCGGTATGGGCAAGATGTTTTTCCGCTGCCCGGTGGGGGCAGAACTCACCGGCCCACAATTTTCCGATGATGGCGAGACACTGTTTGTTGCGGTCCAGCATCCGGGTGTGCCTGCCGAGTATGTCGCCTCGAAACCCGGTTCCAGCGGCGCAGATATGCACTGGCCGGATTTTGATAAAAACATGCCATCCCGGTCTGCCGTTGTGCAGATTCGGCGTAAAGGCGGCGGCCGGGTTGGCTAGGGAGCCCCTGGTTAATTAGTCATTGCGAGCAAT
>CAXMOT010000142.1:0-2996 GCA_964195105.1 uncultured Gemmatimonadales bacterium
GGTCGATCGACATAGACGATGCCGCCGAACAGTGCCATATGGACGGTGATGAAAAAGCCCCATTGCACATCGATTCTATCGGATATGCTTTGGGAGATAACGATCAATTCGTAAAGTGTCATGGTGCTGGGGTCTCCGGACTCCGGGCTACATGGCCGGGATAGTTAGCTTAATCATTCCAGAACGGTCTTCAAAGTCAAGGTGTTGGAGCTGGTTACAAAAAATCTGCTTACCATAGGCTCCGCGATAAAAGCTTTAAGCGCCGATCCAATGCCAGTATCTGGCGCCGGCTCTCTTGTTCGTTTTAGTGACCCATTCCCGGGGGTATTACGAATTGCCACTCTTGTCATGACTAATATGCAGGCCCACCAGCCGGGCTATCACCATGGCAAGGTACAGTTGGCCAGTAAGGGCTTCGACTACGGACCAACTTCGGGCTAAACGAGTGAGCGGCGTAATATCTCCATAACCCAAAGTGGATAGCGTTACGTAGCTATAATAGGCGAACTGGCTGCGCATATAACGAACGCTCTCCAGGTGCGTCGCCTCGACCTCGGCAACCTTGAACGAGCCGGGGTGCCCGACCTCGATAAGTTGGTAAATAAAAGCCCAGGCGAGTCCAAACAGCATGTATAAACAAATCGAGGCGAGGATCATATCAAGGTTGATACGATCAGTTTCGAACAGGAAACGGCCAATCAGCAACCCGATGTACACTATGAACAGGATGCATAGACCGTTAGCTGCGTAGACGTTCCAGGGCGCTGGCAGTAATGTGTCCCACCATAGTGTTAATAACAGCGGCACGGCGATTGCGATGCCAATGAGCAATTCCTGAAGCCGATAGGCAACAA
Source organism: uncultured Gemmatimonadales bacterium (assembly GCA_964195105.1). Lineage (GTDB taxonomy): Bacteria > Pseudomonadota > Gammaproteobacteria > Pseudomonadales > IMCC2047 > CAMYKE01. Next base: position 855 of record CAXMOT010000142.1, read on the forward strand.
GGTAGAGCGCCGACAACAGCAGCACTGACAGCACCATGGACAGCGCCAGCCCCCCAGCAAGTGGTCGCTCAAAGTAACTGGGCACCAACAGTATCGCGACCAGGCAAGTTAACAAGAAGGGGAATCCCAGTCTTGGATTTTGCGCCAGGTGCTTTGGTGGCATAGGCGCTATGCCGTGCTCCCGATGCTGGAGAGTCATTAATCGGCCTTGCGTTTGGTGGTAAATAATTTTGTGATCTTGCCTTCGCGGAGCACCTCTACATCGATACGCGCCCCGAAAGGGAGTTTGAGCAACTCATCGCGAGCTGTGAGTGCGTCTTTGGTTTCGTTGAGAGCAATTCCATTCAAGGACAGGAGCACGTCGCCACCGATCAGGATCTTTTGATTATTTATCGTGACGGCAATAGTCCCGCCCCGCAGTTCCAAAAAGTCACCCAATGAATTCGGGGCGACCCGCTGGACCAACAATCCGCCCCCCGCTACGTTCAATGCCGCGGCCAGTTCCCCATCGATTGGAATAACCTCGAGTCCCGTCCACACGGATTTCTCCTCCAGCAACACCCTGCGCGCAACATTGATGGAGGTGGCAAATCCCAATCCCTCGCTGCCTCCGGATGCCGATTTGATATGGCTGACGATACCCATCACCTCGCCCTTGTTATTAAACAGCGGGCCACCGGAATTACCCTTGTTGATGGCGGCGTCGGTCTGCAGGAACTCGACCAGTCCCAGCTCTGGATCCAGCAGGCTTTCCATGCGGCGGCCACTGAGGTAGCCGGCGGTCAGGGTATGCCCGATCCCGTAGGGGGCACCAATGACAAACACCTCATCACCAATCTCGATTTTGTCGGAGTCCCCCATTTTGGCGACACTGAGTTGATCGGGAAGCTCCTCCAGCTTGACCAGCGCGACATCGGAAATGGCAGAGGAAGCGACGACATGAGCAGGGTATTTTTTGCCATCGGTGAGCTCTACGGCGATCTTGTCGCTCACCTGTACCACATGAGCCGCGGTGAGGATTAGTCCATCCTTTGCAATGACCACCCCGGAGCCGATTCCCTGCGCGGTTTGAATCAAGCCAGCGCCGCCTTCAATCATTACCTGCTCGCGGGTGTGAATAACCACCACGGCGGGATCCACTTTCTTGAAGATTTTCGCGTAGGAAGCCGCGTGGATATCTATCGCAAGCAACATCACGAAAAGAAAGTAATACGGCTGCGCCAGACCACAGCGATAGCGGCTTTTTCTCGAGATCATTTCGTTCGTGAAGCCCTGGTTAATCTAGTTGCATGATAACGCACCGAACAATCTGCACGCTTCAAAGCTATCAACCGTCACGCATGTTCCGCTTAATGGAATGGAAACAGGTAGTTCATCCAAGCCGACATCCGCAGCAGGATCTTACGCATGATCGCTACATGGTGAAAATGGTGACTGTAGATCGCTGCCTGGGCATAGGATCCGCCGGGAACCTGCGCCTCGTAGGCCGCAAACCGTTCGTCGGTAATATTGATCAGCACCGGCACTCGACCCGGGCGGGAAGGGGTCTGCAGATTGATTAAATTACCGGTTGCTTGCACCTGCCCCTCGGCCAGCGCAGGGAACACCATTTGTACTTCCCCGGTGAAGACTGTTCCAGGAATGCCATCGAATGCCACTTCTGCTTCGTTACCCACCTCGAGACGCAGCAGGCTGTTCTGCCGGAACCAGCCAATCGTAAAATTACCTTCACTACTGACAAAAACCATAACCGGTCGTAGAGGTAGGCTCGCCGCACGCATGCCCGGGCGCAGCACGACCTGGGTTGCATAGCCTTGTGCCGGCGCGCGAACTATCGTTTGCTCCAGGCTATATTCGGCCTGGGAAAGTTGTGCTTTGAGTTCATTCAGGTTGGCGGTTGCCAGATCGAGGTCCCGTTGGCTGCCGACTTTGCGTTTATATAGTTCTTTGGCGCGATTAAAATCAGCCTGTGTTGCCGCCAGACGAGGTTTCAGTATGTCAATCTCGTTCTGGAACGGCACGGGGTCGAGTCGAAACAGCACATCGCCCTTCTCCAGCAGTTCGTTGCCGGTTACGGGAACCTCAATGACCTGACCGGTCACGTTCGGCACGATCGGGGTCGTCACGAAATACTGTCGGCTA
>CAXMOT010000143.1:0-25286 GCA_964195105.1 uncultured Gemmatimonadales bacterium
GTCATATATGAGCAATTCTTCATTTAGATCTCCCTGCCAAAAGGCAACATTTCTATCAAACTTTCAGCTTTAAAGTTTAAAACCCGTTTCAGTATAGTCACACGGAAGCATTCTGCATGATGACAAAAGCCATACGTTTGATTTGTATCAGGACAAAAGCCACGTTTCTGGTTTGTATCAGTACAACAGCCATTCCCACAACCAATCACGGAACAACCGAGGAGCCATCGACGCCATTTTCCGAAATTCCATCTTTAACTTTTCAGCTCTTTCAGTTTCACCCGTAAAATAACGAGCCTGAATAACGAGCTAACAGCGGCGTTATTCATAACCGTTGTTCCACCAACATGCTTTATTCACGCAGTTGAGTCCATCAGTTGGGTAAATAGTATGGATAATCTGGACGCCAGTTGACTTGAATCAATAGCTGATCCGCACCGTTTTCTATTCTGTTCAGTGTGCTACTTCTATAAATGTGTGATTTCTAATATCACCCGGGAGGTGCTGTTATGGGCATAGCGAAAAGCATTTCGCTGGTGCTGTCGAAATGGATTAAACCCGCTGCGGGTGTTGATACAAGGGAGGTTTATACCCCCTCTATCAGGCCCAGCAGTTGTCCTACCTTGATGCGCTGGTTTTTTTCAAGGGTCTGTTCGGGTAGTACCGAATGAGGCGGCAATATCAGCACGACTGTAGAGCCAAGCGTGAAACGGGCGAATTCCTCACCGCGGCTGAACCTGCGCTGATGGCGGGTTATTTGCAGTGTTTCGATTCGTTGCCGCGGGGACCATATGGTTTCAATGCCGCTGACGAGCATAGCCCCCACCATGACCAGCGCCATCTGCCCGAACCCGGTCTCGAGCATGCAGACCAATCGCTCGTTACGGCAAAACAACCCGGGCACGGTGCGTTCGCTGCGGCCCGTAACGGAGTACGCTTGCCCCGGAATAGCGGTAGCGCTGCGCAGAACCGCGTTACACGGAGAGTGAACCCGATGGTAATCTGCTGGCGAGAGATAGATTGTGGCGTACCAGCCGTCCCGGAACGGTACCGCCGCCTCGTCGTCACCGAGCAGTGCCCCGAGCGGGTAATCGATTCCCTTGGCCTGCACCAACCGACCGTCAGGCAGCCCCCCGAACTCATGCATATAACCATCCGCCGGCGCCGCAAGAGCACGCGGGTCGTCCGGTTGTGGCCGCGCATCCAAACGCAGGTCGCGGGTAAAGAAATCCTCGAACGAGACATAGTCACCGGGAGACGTGCGCGCTGCGTCTGCCAGGCAAACATTGAACAGGCGCATCCAGAGTTTGATCAACGCAGCACGCAGCCAGGGGCGCTCGGAACGGGCCAGTCGTCCGAACGTACGGGCCAACCAGGGCTGGGGCAGCAGGTTCTGGATCGCAACGATCACGTCTCTCATGCTGGAGTAGCCTAAACCATGCCGGTACTCGCGTCTATCATCCGCCATCCGTGGATCACGCTCAGCCTGTTGGCGCTGATCACGGCAGGCGCAGCCGCACTGGCCACGCGAGTGAGCTTCCAGAGCGCAATCGAAGTGTGGTTTCTGGAAGATGATCCGGCACTCACCACCTATGATGAGTTCACCAGGCGTTTTGCCGCTGATGAAATGGTGGTGCTGGCGCTGGACGCGGAGGTGTTCACCGAAGCAACGTTTGCGTCCATTCAGCGGATGGCCCGGCAAGCGAAGCAGGCGCCGCACGTGCATCGAGTACGTTCGTTATTGGATTTTGACCTGGACCCGGTCGCGGATTTCGATAGCGAGGATTTCGAGGACGCCGCGCCCGACTGGCAGGCCCGGCGGGAAAGCGCTGCCCGGAGTGGACTAATCACACCGACGCTGGTATCTGAAGACGGAATGACCGCGGCCATCGTGGTGGAGGTAGCGCGCAGCGGGAACACGACAGACGGCAAGCGGGCGCTGGTCAACGCGCTAGAGGAGCTGATCGAGGTGGAAGCAGCCCGGTCGGGTATCGCCATGTCGATGACAGGCACGCCGGTGCTGGATCATCGGGCGCTGGTCTACAACCAGCGGGACCTTACCACCGTCTATCCGCTGATCGTGCCATTTGTGCTGGCGGTCTGCTGGCTGGTATTCGGCAGTTTGTGGCTAGCACTGATTCCACTACTGGTCGTTGTTGCCGCGGCAACCTGGGCCTTGGGTCTGATGGGTCTGCTTGGGCTTAAAACAACCCTGTTATCGTCCGCCATGGTGCCGCTGTTCCTGGCAATTGGCGTAGCGGACACCATTCACGTGCTGGCGGAAGATGAACGCCAGCGCCGCGCTGGCCATTCCGGTAGAGCGGCTGCCAGCGCCGCGCTCATGCGTCTATGGAAGCCATGCTTGTTCACCAGTGTTACGACGGCGGCTGGCCTGGCGACACTACTGATAAGCTCCCTGCGGCCGGTGCGGGAATTTGGCCTGGTCGCGGCGTTCGGGGTTATGGCGGCCTTTGTGCTCACCATGAGCCTGGTGCCGACATTGATGCGGTTGGGTGAAGAGCGACGGGCAAGGCACCAGGGTACGCTGCCATTGCATATTGCTACGCTAATTCAACGCCTGGTGGCCTGTTTTGCCCGTCCGCCTGCTCGAGTCGAGCGATTGGTTATTCCGGTGGCTTTATTTGTCGGGCTCCTGGGCATTGCCTCGGCCGCTCGTATCGAGGTCGGGGTGGATCCCATGTCCTGGTTCAGGGCAGACGATCCGTTTCGCCAGGCAACCGAACATGTCGACGCGACGCTTGGCGGCGCTACCGCGCTCGAGTTCCTGGTCCGGGCGCCTGATGCGGGATTTCGAGAACCGGAGGTGCTGCAGGCACTCGATGAGTTTGAGCGGTGGATGGAGCGGGAAACCCTCGCCACGGTGTGTATCTCCGCGGTTGAATTGCTGAAAGAAACGACCCGGATGTTTTCCGAGGGTGAGTACCGGGTATCCCGGCTGCCCGGCCTGCCAGCGATGACCGGGATGATGCTTGATGGGCTTGCCGCCCAGGGGGAACTGGAGCGCTGGATCGCACCGGATTTCAGCGTTGGTCGGATCTCCTGCCGGATGCCACTAAGCAAAGCTGCCGACCTTGGATCGCAGCTGGTTCTGCTTCGCCAGGAAATCGATGGCCGGTTTGCGAACTCTGGGCTCAGCGTGGAAGCCACGGGTTACGGTGCGCTAATTGTGCAGATGGAGCATCACCTGCTGGCGAGCCAGCTGTGGACTATTTCGATTGCGATCGTCGTTGTGACGCTGCTGCTCTCCGTGCTCATCGGGTCGGCTCGAATTGCCGGAATCGCCATACTCCCAAACCTGCTGCCCGTGATAGTGGGGGTCGGCCTCATGCCGCTGCTGGGCATCGGCCTGAATCCCGGTACGGTCATGGTGGCGGCGGTTGCGCTTGGTATCATCGTGGATGATTCTGCCCACCTGCTGGTCGCCATGCGTCGGCAAATAAACGCGGGTGCGGGTTCCCGGGAGGCGACCGTCGCTGCTATAAAAGAAGTAGGGGGGCCGGTGATCTCCACCAGCCTGGTGATGGTCGGCAGTATGGCAATGCTCACGTTCGGCAGCTTCGCGCCCGGCATCCATTTCGGTGTTGTCACGATGATAATCGTCGTCTCGGCGTTGCTCGCCGACCTGCTGCTGTTGCCGAGATTGCTGGTGTTTCTGAAGCCAACGAGCCGGCGTTCCGGGACAGCGACATAGGCCGTATAAGAGGATGGGATCATGACGCTTGGATATCAACGCGCAAAGGCATTTCTGGCTACGTTGCTGGCACAGCACGATCTGGCCGAGTTGGCGCAGCTTCTGCGACCGAAAACGGATAGCCAACCCGCACAGGTGCCGGGCCGGGATGACGTATCGCTTGAGGCGGTGAAGTCCCGGTGGGCATTGCTTGGTGCGGATGAAGCGGTTCAGGAGCAGCTACTCGATGAGTGGAGCATTGCGCAGTCGCCTGCGTACGCGCGCAACATTGAACACCTCATCGGGACGGTGAAGGTACCTGTCGGCCTGGCGGGGCCGTTGCGGGTCAATGGCCTGTTTGCCCAGGGCGACTATTACGTCCCGCTGGCCACCAGCGAGGCCAGCCTGGTCGCTTCCTACAGCCGCGGTGCGAGCCTGATTACCGAGGCGGGAGGCGCCAGCGTAATGTTGCTCAGCGAAGGCGTCAGTCGCGCTCCCGTGTTTGTATTCGACAACCTGCAACAGCTGGGAATATTTACCGACTGGGCGCTCCGCAATCTGGAAGAGATCGAGGCTGCGGCGACCGCAACGACCCGCTTCGGCAAGCTGGAGGACATCGAACTGTGCATCGAAGGCGCCAAGATCTACTTCCTTTTCATCTACTCGACGGGTGACGCTGCGGGCCAGAACATGGTTACCATCGCCACCAACGCGGCCCTCGAATGGATCATCAAGCACTCACCGGTTCGTCCGAAAACCGCGTACCTGGAGAGCAACTTCTCCGGCGATAAAAAAGCCAGTGCGCTGTCGTTTCAACGGGTGCGGGGCAAGAAAGTGGTTGCGGAGGCAATCCTGCCCGCCGCACTCGTTAAACGCTGGTTGCATGTCGAGCCGTCACAGGTGGCGGAGTGCACACGAGTCGGCACGGTGGGTGCGGTTATGTCGGGGACGGTTGGCAACCAGGGCCACTATGCGAATGGGCTGGCGGCGCTGTTTTTGGCCTGCGGACAGGATGTGGCCTGTGTGTCCGAGGCCGCAGTGGGGATCACCGACATGGAGCTTACCCAAACCGGCGACCTGCATGCCTGCGTCACGCTGCCGAACCTGATCGTGGGCACAGTAGGCGGCGGCACTAAACTGCCAAGCCAGAGCGCCTGCCTCGATATCCTTGGCGTAAGGGGTGAAGGTGGTGCACGGCCCTTCGCGGAGATCGCCGCGGCCTTATGCCTGGCGGGCGAGTTGTCCCTGATTGGCGCGATAGCGGCGGGTGAATATGCGGCAGCCCATTCGAGGCTGGCCCGTGGCAAAACACTGAAAGGCCCCTCATGAAAACGTTGCTGCTGCCATCCCAGGTAACGCCGGACAGCCCTGTTGGCGGCAAGGCGCGGTCGCTGGCATCACTGGCGCAGGCGCGGCTGCCGATTCCAGGGTGGTTCGTCGTGTTGCCAACGGCTTTTGACCTTAGCCTGGACACAGCGCGGAGGGAACAACTGACGGTGGCCCAGGGTCCTGATGTGGCCTCAGAGTTAGCTGACCTGCGTCCTTCTGCGCAAGTGGCAGAACAGATCGAAGCTGCTTATGCGACTCTGTGCCCGGGGAATGAGGTAGTGGCGGTACGTTCTTCAGCCGCCGATGAAGACAGTGCCGCATTGTCATTTGCAGGACAGCTCGAAAGTTACCTGTTTGTCACCCGGCAGAATTTGCTGCAGCGGATTGCCGACGTCTGGCGCTCCGGTTTTAGCGACCGAATCATCGCCTACCGGCGCCAGGCGGGAGTCGACGCCCTGCCCTCGCCGCCAGCGGTCATCGTCCAGCGACTGGTGGACGGGGATGTCTCGGGAGTTGCCTTCAGTGCCGATCCGGTGTCGGGTAGGCGCAGCATGGCAGTGGTCGCGGGCGTCTGGGGATTGGCACAGGCGCTGGTATCAGGAGAAGCGGATGCGGATACCTGGCATGTAGGGCTGGATGGGGATGTGCTCGAGCGAAGCATCGCTACCAAGAAAACCGCCTGCAGACGCGATGCTGATCACCTCGACGGTGTAAGCACCGTGCCCGTTGAGACTACCCTGGTCGACAAAGCTACGCTGGAGGACACGCAGGTGGCCGCTGTCGCCCGACTGGCCAGGGATGCCGAGCGTCACTTCGGACGGCCCCAGGACATCGAATGGACCTGGGCGGACGACACCCTGTACCTGCTACAAAGCCGACCCATCACGACACTGGCGGACAAACCGGATCCGGATGACCCACCACACATATGGGACAACACCAACATCATCGAGAGTTACAGCGGGGTAACCACGCCCTTTACTTTTTCGTTCATTCGGCGCGGCTACGCGCAGGTCTACCGCGAGTTCTGCCAGCTGATGCGCGTGCCGGACCGGGTAATCGACGAACACTCGGAAGTATTTACCTGCCTGCTGGGGCTGCTTAACGGACGGGTCTACTACAACCTGGCGAACGCTTACCGCCTGCTGACCTTGCTGCCCGGATACAAGCTTAACCGGCGCTTCACCGAAGAGATGCTGGGATTTCAGGGTACGCTGCCCGAGGAAATCGAGGCGGAGCTGGAACAGGCAGCGCTGGGCGCCAAGGCGCGCGACCTGCTGCACCTGTTACGTTCCCTGTGGGGCATGGCTGTGAATCTCCTGGGAATCGAGCGCCGGGTGACGGCATTTTACACGCGGCTGCATGCGATCCTGCCCGACCATCCGGCTGACCTATCCGCCTGCTCGCCCGATGAACTTGAGAAGCTATACAAGCGCCTGGAAAGCGAGCTGCTGCAGCGCTGGGACGCGCCAACCATCAATGATTTCTTTGCCGCGATCTTCCACGGCAGCCTGCGACGGCTCTGCCAGCGGTGGCTTTCGGACGAGTCCGGCTCCCTCCACAATGACCTGCTGTGCGGCGATCGCCGCCTGATAAGCATAGAGATCGCGGCGCAGATCCAACAGATGTCGGCGCTTGCCGCCGGCGATCACGATCTTATCGCACTTCTCAAGGACGGCGCGCGAGCAGAAATCGAGGATCGCCTGGCTGGCCTGCCTGAACTCCAGACAATCTACCACGAGTACCTGGACCGTTTCGGCGATCGCTGCCTGGATGAGTTGAAGCTCGAAAGCAGCACGCTCAGGGACGACCCGCTGCCGTTGTTCCGCGCCCTTGCCAATTATGCGCAACGTATCGCTGAAGGCCCGGCACCCGCGAGCAACGCCGAGCAGGAGATTCTTGCCAATGCCGAGGCGAGTGTGGGGCGTGCGCTGCGGGGCCATCCCCTGCGCCGAGGTATCTTTGCCTGGGTACTCGGGCAAACCCGCAGGCGGGTGCGATGCCGGGAGAACCTGCGCTTCGAGCGCACTCGAGCCTTCGGAGCGGCGCGGCGCATTGGCATTGAGATGGGTCGACGGTTTGCCGCGCTGGACCTGATCGAGGATCCGCGAGACATCTTTTACCTGAGCATCGATGAAATGCTGGCGGTGGTGGAAGGCACTGCGGTCACCATGGATCTCAAGGCGCTGGTTGCACTCAGGCGCGCGGAGTTCGATCGCTATCGGAGCATGGCGCCCCCGGCAGAACGCTTCCAGACCCGGGGCATTCCCTACATCGGCGATCAGTTCATCTTGCCGGCCACGGTTGTGGCGCCAGGTGCGGGACAAGCACTGCACGGTATCGGCTGCTGCCCAGGTATCGTACGCGGTCCGGTCACGGTCGTTGAAGATCCCCGCGACGCCAGGATTGCTCCGGGTACCATCGTGGTAGCGCAGCGCACCGATCCGGGCTGGATCATGGTATTTCCCGCCGCCAGCGGCCTGCTGGTTGAGCGCGGCAGCATGCTCTCGCACTCCGCCATCGTTGCCCGGGAAATGGGCTTGCCCACCATCGTTTCCATTCCCGGACTCACCGGCTGGCTGTGCGAGGGAGACCTCGTGGAAATGAACGGCGCCACCGGAGCGGTCGCACGGATCGATGCCGGGGAGGTCATATGAAGGACGTTCATACCGGGCTGGTCGATGAAGTCGATTTTACCATCATCCGCTATGCCCAGTGCTGGGAAGATGCCGATGTGGTGCTGGAGGCGTTGCAGGTGCAGCCCGGCGATGTGTGTCTATCCATTGCCTCTGCGGGTGACAATACGCTGTCGCTGCTCGCGAACAATCCGTCAAAAGTCGTCGCTATCGATCTATCAGCCAGCCAGCTTGCTTGTCTCGAACTGCGAGTGGCCGCCTACCGCAACCTGCTCCATGCCGAGCTTCTCGAGTTGATGGGGGCTCGCCCGAGTGATCGCCGCCGGGCGTTGTATGCGCGTCTCGCGCCGGAACTGTCGGCAACAACGCGAAAAATCTGGGATGCGCAGCCCCGGGGGATCGACGCTGGCATCGGGCAGGCGGGTAAGTTCGAGCGCTACCTCGACATGCTGCATCGCTTCGTGATCAACCCAACCCACTCCCGCCGGGAGCGGGACGACCTGTTCCTGCCGGGGACACGCGAAGCGCGCAGAACGTTCTACGATGATCACTGGAACAACCGGCGCTGGCGCTGGCTGCTGGGGATCGCCTGCTCGCGATTTGTAATGGGGCGGTTCGGTCGGGATCCGCGTTTCTTCAAATATGCCGAGGGTAGCGTGGCCGATCACATCATGGGGATGGTCAGGCACGCACTGGTGGACCTGGACCCCGCAGATAATGCCTATCTGTACTGGATCGTTAACGGGGGCTACGGCGAACTGCTGCCACATGCGTTGCGCGAGGAGAATTTTGACGTGATCCGCAGCAACCTGGATCGCCTGGAATGGTACCAGGCGGATGTGCAGGAATTTCTCGAAAAAACACCGGATGGCTCCATTCACCGCTTCAACTTTTCGGACGTGTTCGAGTATCTGTCGGAGCAGGAGTCCGATCGGGTATTCGAGCAGGTGGCGCGCGCTGGTTGCCCGGGTGGGCGACTGGCCTACTGGAACATGCTCGTACCGAGGCATCGCCCGGCAGCACTCGACGCGCGTATCAAGCCAATACCTGAACTGTCGGAACGCTTGCAGCAGGCGGCCAGGACCTTCTTCTACACCGGGTTTGTCGTGGAGGAACTCGTTTGATTACGGCGGCGGGTATCGCGCCATGGCTGGGCATCGGCATGGTTTGCGCGTTGGCAGCCCTGCTGGGCGTTGCTTTGCGGATTCTGCAAACAACCACCGATATGCCAGCGGAGACCATCCGCAAGCTATTCCACCTGGGCGGTGGCGCCGTAGCGCTGACCCTGCCGTGGCTATTCGACGTACTATGGCCGGTGCTCGCGCTCGGCATCGCATGCATGATCGTCTTTGTGATATTGCGCGTCGTGCCGACGCTGCACGAGGGTCCCGGCCAGGTTCTGCAGGCGGTGCCCCGCCACTCGATGGGGGAATTCTGGTTTCTGCTCGGGGTGACCACGGTGTATGCCATCGCCGGAAATGATGTGGTGGTATACAGCATCTGCATTCTCATCCTGGCGGTGGCGGATACGGCAGCAGCGCTGGTCGGCGTATTCTACGGCAAGCACACATTCGATGTGCCCGGAGGGACCAAGACCCGGGAGGGTTCAGGCGCCTTTCTGTTGATGGCGTTTTTATGTGTGCACGTGCCGGTACTGCTGTTCACCGATGTCGGACGCCTGGAATCCCTGTTGACCGCGATCAACCTGGGACTGCTGATGATGCTGGCCGAGGCCGATGCTGCACGAGGATCGGACAATTTTGTAGTACCGGTCCTGGTGGTCCTGTTGCTCAAGGTATATCTCGGTATGAACGCGATGGAACTGGGTGTTCATTTCGGCGCCATCGCCTGTCTCAGCATGGTGGTATTCATCTATAGAAACGACACTACCCTCTCTACGGATGCCCTGATCGGAGCGACGTTGGCGGGTTACGCATTCTGGCTGTTCGGGGGTTGGCGTTGGGTCATCGCACCGGTCGTGATGTTCGCGACCTACACCTGGCTGGTGGGTAGGCCACGGCTCGCAGGTTCCCGATTGTTTAATGCCGACGTGCTGCTTGCGATCGCGGCGCCGGGATTACTACTGGTCACGGCCTTCGAGGTGTTCGGTAGCGAAATCCTGTATCTCCCCTTCGTCGCAGTGTGGAGTGCGAACCTGGCAGTGATCGGCACACTGCACCGGCAGTTTGAGGCACCCGATGGCCCGGCGTTGCAGTTTGCTTCGATCAATACGCTGAAGTCGCTGGTGGTGATGGTACCCGGAGTGCTGGCCAGTGAGCTCTACCAACCCTGGGGCATCGCCGCCACGTTGCTGAGCGTACCTTTTGCGCTGGCCGCGTTCGCATTGGCCGACAGCCCGCTGCAGCGCCTGCAGACGCAACCGGCAGCCTGGTGGAATGTTTCGGTCTCGGTTGGCGCGGGCACGCTGGCCAGCTTCGCCTTGCTCGGATTGGTTAAGAGGCTGCTGTGATGTCCGGCTACCTCGCCCGCATGCGCGTATATTTTGCGGAGATGTTTCCGCTGTGGTTGCATTTGGTCCTGGCGGCCGCAACTTACCTTGCCATCGCAGCTTTTGCCCGCCACCTGCACGGGATCCACACGTCGATCTGGTCGCCATACCTGGTGCTTGGCGTGTGGAGCTACCTGGCAGTTCCGCTGATGCTGCGCCTGATGGATGAACTCAAGGATGCGGATATCGACCGGGTATTATTTGCCGATCGGCCCCTGCCTTCAGGTCGCGTCCGGGAAAGGGATATCAAAACCAGCCTGGCCGTTGTGATTGTGATTTATCTCGGCGCCAATGCAGTCCACCCGCTCTCGCTGATCGCTGCCGGCGTGATTACGGTTTATGCACTGCTCATGTTTAAACGCTTTTTTGCGGAACAGGCCCATCGGGACAGCCTGCCATTGACACTCGCAACCCACAATCCGATTGTCCCGTTGAGCCTGGGCTACGGATTCTTCCTGTTTACGGCAGAGCACAACCTGGCGTTATCGAGCCTCGCATGGACGCCCGTGCTGACGTTCGTGCTCATGCTGTGGATGCCGTTTCTCGCCTGGGAGCTAGCGCGCAAGATTCGCGCGCCGGAAGATGAAGATGCCTACGTGACCTATACCCGGCTGTTGGGCATGAAGGGCGCGGTGGCTGTCGTTTTGGCAACTCAATTTATCGGGTTAGGCGCCGCCGCGAGCTTGCGTTTTATGTTGTCATTATCCTGGCTGATCATTTTGCTACCCCTGGTAGCCTGGTTGGTCACGCTTTGGGCCGGATGGCGGTTTATCAGGGTTCCAAACCAGCGGACTGCCAAATTACGACGCTTTGCCGAGAGTTTTGTGATCGCGACGATAGCGTCAGCACTACTTGCGTTTCGGGAGCAATTGCTGTGATCCCGCTTGAGGTGGTCGAGTTTGATCACGATCCACGCCTGGCGCGGGAGTATCTCAACCTCACGCGGCGGGTCCACGCCGGGGATCCGCAGTGGATCGCGCCGCTTGAAAGGGTGATCCGTGCGCAGCTAGCCCCGAGCCATCCGTTCTATCGATCTCCGGGGAATCGATATCGCGGTTTCGCCCTGCGTCGTGGTGGTGAGATGGTCGGCCACGTGCTGGCAACGGTCAATGCGGACCTAGTCGACTCCGGGGGCCCGGTGGGGGCGCTCGGCTTCCTCGAGGTGGAGCCAGACTACGAGCTCTTCTGTGCGCTGCTGGAACCGGCCATTGAGTGGTTACGAGATGTCGCGCAAGCCCGGCAGATTTGGGCCACGATGGACCTCGATATCTGGCACGGTTACCGGGTGATGACGCGCGGGTTCACTGAACCGGCGTTTTTCGGAGAGCCACGCAACGCGCCCTGGTTGCCGGAATACCTCGAACGCCTGGGTTTCGCCGTGAAGAAGCGTTGGCTGAGCGTGACCACCAGCCGGGAATACCTTGCCGGCCGTGCGCTTCACTTCGAATGCCGGTACGAGTCGGCCCTGGCCGCCGGCTACCGGTTCGAACACCTGCGTCTCAAGGACGCACAGGAGATAGCGGCTCTGCATCGGGCGGTGAGTCTCGCGTTCGAATCCTTCGATGGCTACACACCCATCTCCATCGAGGAGTTCAAAACACTCGTGGTCGGCTATCTGCATTTCGCAGGCACCGACCTTCTCACGGGGCTGCGTGCGCCCAATGGTGTGTTAGCGGGCTTCAGCTTCGCACATCCGGATCCGGTTGACGCGCTGCGCAAGCTCGCCGGGCATGACGACTGGCTGAACCGCTTACGACTCCTTCGAAAACCCCGAGCACACCGGGCACTGTACTACATGGTTGGCGTGCTACCCGAGGCGCGAGCGCATTGTGAGGGGCTCGGCAGCGCCCTGGTTTATAAGACCCTGCAACTGATCCTCCAGGGCGACTATGAACACACGATCCTCGCTCTCGCGGCCGAGGACAGTCCAGCCAGGTATTTTGTCATGGACCAGATGGCAGCAGCGGAGCGAGAGTATGCGCTTTACCAGATGGATTGTTGAGTGGCTTTCCTGTGACGAATCCCGTTGGGAGGCATGCATGGCGACCCGTTATAAACGCCCTTATCGAGATGGCTCCGCCACCCCCGAGGCTATCTGGCTTGAATACTCGCAGATCATGGTAAGATACAACCGGTTGCGCACAACCTCATTCTCAGGGCGGAGTAATATCGATTCAGGGAGAAACCAATTCTAAACACAAATCGGTTTTTCAAATTCATACCTGGTTACAGGAACGCGTTTTATAACGCCAACACGCTGTTTATCGGCATTTTGCTACTGGTTTTCATTCCGGCCAAACTCCTCAAGCTGGGGAGTATAATTCCAGACTTTTCATGGTTTCTCTTCACTCAACTGGTGCTTGCCGACCTGTTGTTTGTCGTATCTATTGGCTTGTTGCTGTGGGGAATCTCGCGAGCCTCGAACCAGCAGCTGGCAAGATTGCTTCGACTCACCATAAGCTTGTTACTTTTTCCCGCCGTCGCGCTGGCGATCATCGAACACAAGTACTTTCTAAGCACCGGCTCACTGCTCGATGCAAGAGTGCTTGCCTACGGGATCGCAGAATCCACAAGCCTGTTTGGCGCATTCAGGGCCGAAGCCAATCCTGGCTGGTGGTTGGCGCTGGCTGCGTCTGTGCCATTAGGCATTGGTTTTGCCGTATTCACGTGGCGGTCGGATCCTACCGCACAATTAAACCCGGCGTTAGGCATGTTAGTAATTCTGCTGAGCGCAGCATTTCTCTCGAACTCGACTGACACGACCAATCCGACAGACGTCCGATTATGCGGCATTGAGAAAAACATGATTTTGAAGTTCGCAAATGAAATCAGCAACGATGCCGGAGACGAGTACCAATACGCCCATGTGGCACCTTCCTCCCGTGCGCCGATCAGCCTGGCGACAACGCCCGCGACGAATTTTTCCAACGTCGTCATTGTGATCCTCGAATCGGTACGCGCAGATGCCACAACACCTTACAACCCGGCGCTGGACACGACACCCTTTTTAGATAACCTTACCGAAAACGCGCTCATGGTAGAGCAAGGCTATGTGGTTATTCCGCACACAACCACATCGCTCATTTCTATTTTATGTGGCTATCCGCCCGATACCCGTTTTACCCTGTCGCAACGAATCCACAGGCCCCTGCCGCCGTTCTGTTTGCCCCGGCTGTTAAAACCCCTTGGTTATACATCGGCATTCTTCCAGAGCGCCAGGAAGCACTTTGAAAACAGGGCAGCGCTGGTGGCGGACATTGGCTTCGACCATTTCACATCCCATGAAGACCTTGCGACACACCAGTGGCAGCAGACGAACTATTTCGGAGTCGAGGAACGCGCAATGCTGTCGCCAATGATGGATTGGGTGGACAACCAGGACAGCCCCTTCCTGCTGGGTGTCCTGACGCTGATGAGTCACCATAATTACGCGGTGCCTGACACATTTCCGAAAACCAGGTACCCGGGAACCAAGCTTTGGAGCGATTACCTGAATACGGTTCGGTACCAGGATGCCTTCCTGAAGGAGTTGCTTGCGGCGTTCGCCCGGCGAGAGTTACTCGACAGCACCCTGTTTATCTTTGTCGGTGACCATGGCCAGGGTTTTAAGGAGCATGGCCTGGCAAGCCCGGATTTACCCTACGACGAAGGGGCCCATATCCCGATCCTCTTTTATAATAAGGCGCTGATACCGGAACCTGTTTCTATAACCGGCTTCAGGAACCAGTTGGACATCGCGCCCACCCTGGTTGAATTACTCGGGCTGGCAATCGATACTGGTCGGTTCTGGGGGGACAGCCTGATGCAGAATGTCGCGGACCGACCTGTCTTTATGTCTTGCTGGAAACCCGGGTACTGTGCTTCACGGATGGATAAAAGCGGCAAATTTATTTACTTCCATACACCCGAAGTCGGGCAGTTGTTTAATCTGGACGCAGATCCATTGGAAACAAACAACCTCATCAGCACAATAGATCCTGAACAGCAAACCCGCTGGATAACCGAAATGGCGCATTGGGCTAACTCGGTCAGCGGCTACCACCGTCAATATCAAGGTGACCTGGAAGCGGAGTAAAGCGACAGATTATGCTGTCCATGGTTTAACGGGGGATCATTTTTGGCATTTCGTTTGCTAGCAAGCGAGGTGTATTGGCACGCAAAAAATATTGGGTAATGTGATGGCCACACCATGATAAGGATTTCTCATCTTCAGTACTTGTCCGTCCTGGGTGTCCTGTGCGCAGCAATATGGCTGGCGCTCGCGGTAGATCCCTACGAACGCTCCACCTGGCTGCTGGAAAATGTGCTGGTAGTAGTCTTTGTCGCGCTGGTCGCGGGCACTCATCGTATATTCCCGTTATCGCGCATCTCCTATACCCTTCTCTTTCTGTTTTTTTGCCTGCATGCCCTGGGCGCTCACTATACCTACATGCGCGTTCCCTACGATGCATGGAGCCAGCAATTGATTGGTCTCAGCCTGTCGGACCTGTTTGGCCTGGAACGCAATCACTTCGATCGCGCTATCCATTTTAGTTACGGGCTGATGCTAGCCTATCCGATTCGGGAAATCTTCATCCGCATCGCCAACGTACGAGGCTTTTGGGGCTACTTCTTGCCACTGGACCTGACCATGTCCTCTTCCATGATCTATGAACTGATAGAGTGGGGAGCGGAAGTGGTGTTTGGCGGTGAGGCCAGCGTGGATTTCCTGGGGACCCAGGGGGATCCGTGGGATGCGCACAAGGATATGGCGTTAGCCAGTCTCGGCGCGTTAATATCCATGTTGCTGACGGCTATGATTAACCTGACGATACAGCGGGACTTTGCCCGGGAATGGAATGACAGCCTGAAAGTAAAAGGAGTCGAACCGCTTGGCGAAGATTCCATTATCCGCATGTTGCATGAAGCCGATGATGACGCTTCCAAATCGTAGTACAGTAATATGCGTGGGCTGAATGGCTATTACTATCGAGCGTGGCGTTCCTTTCATGGAGTGTCATTCCCGTTTGCCATAGACTGCCTGGTCGCCCATTTCGGGGATGGTAATTATCCCAGTCGCGTTGCATGACGTGCATTTTCTTCCACACTACCTATACTTCTGTGGTGCTAGCTAGTAATGCTGGCATGCAGTAATCGGACGGGCCGATTATGTTCAGGCGCAGGAGTTTTAGTAGTCGACTATGAGTATTGTACCTTCGGAAAAAAGTTATGTGGTGGCGGTTAGCTTATCGGCAATATTTGGCGTGATGGGCATCCATCACTTCTATCTAGGTCGGTATGTCGAGGGCGTTATCGATTTTTCGCTATTGGTCATTACGTTGTACTTTTACTTTAACGGCCAGCTGGGTTGGGCATTATTGTTTTTTGTTATCGATGGGCTGCACACCTTTATTATCACTATCATGCTCTTGACGGGTTCTTTTAAGGACGGTCGCGGGGCTATAATTTGTTATCCTGGTCAAAAACTAACATAAGGAAGAAGATAAATGAGTGAAGATATTTCAGCACCAGTGAGCGACAAGGGTTTTGTTCCCACCATATTGCTGTGCTTTTTTCTCGGCATGTTTGGTATCCACCGATTTTATGTCGGCAAAATAGGTACCGGCATTCTTATGCTGCTCACGTTTGGTGGCTTCGGAATCTGGACACTGGTCGACTTTATTGTGATTGTCTGCGGCAACTTTAAGGACAAAAGCGAAGCGTTTATTAAGCCTGCCTAATGTGTGCAAGTTAAGTAGCTTTTGGCAAGAAGCGGAAACAATAAACGGGGCTGATTATTCGCCTCGTTTTTTGTTTCTGGCAAACCCTTATAATCTTGTTACAACCTGCACCGCATTACAGCTCTTCCAACCAGGCCGCCACCTCAGTGGGAACCGGCGTTGAAGGACCTTGTCGCCACTGATTGTCCGTGGCCTGCTGGTTTAGAACGTCGATCCGATCGGTAAGGTCCGGGTGACTTGAAAGCCAATCCAATGAAGCGGATTCGCTATCAGCATCGCTTACGCCCTCCTCTTCCTGCGCCTCGCTCAAAATCTCAAAAATCTGCGTATGGCCCCTGATATGACCGTAATGCCGGTGCAGTGCTGACAGCGCTTGGACATCGGCATTGCTCTCCTGCTCGCGACTGAAGTACAGCAAACCCAAATCGCCGCCATAAAATACCCAATCGGAGCCCCGGCTGTAATCGCCGGTAACAAAACTGTAGATGAGCTGCAATGCCAGCCCCCGACTCATGCCGACCACCGGATCACGGTGTTTGATATGCGCGATCTCATGAGCGAGCACCATGGACAGCCCGTTCTCGTCGGCAACCGATTCCATCAACCCCCGGCACACAAAAACATGCCCGCCCAGCGTGGCAAATGCATTAACCGCATCGCTGTTGATCAAGTGTACCTTTAACTGCATTCCGGCCGGCAGATCACTGGCCTCTCCCAGTTCATTGCTGAGTGTCTGCAGGTAATGTTCAATGTTAAGCCGTTCTTCAGTGGCTTCCTCACCGTATTTTTGTTGCCAGTAGCCCGTGAGTTGTTCGTAGGGTTTCACAAACCGCTGCTCCGCCTCAATGGGCAGGTGAACGAGTATTCGCGGAGCGAAATAAATAAAGCCGCCAACCAGAATCGCCAGGCCGACAAAAAACACCCCCAGGAACACGATCATTTTTTGCAAATGCTGCTCGTGGGCGGGAGGCGGTGAATAGTACTGAGGGCTATCGTCCATTATGAACCGTTCTTGAATTGAGGCCGTGTAGTTAAAGATTGGATTTCAACGTCCGCGTACCAGGAGCGAGCTTGGGAGCGTCCTAATCGACGCGATTGTTATACAATATGATTTCATTACCTGAACCGTAGCCCGTAATGAGTGCTGCCGCGGATACACCTAACGTAGACTTATACAGGTTTTCGGCATAATTCCCCTCTGTAGTCGTTACCATAACCGAACCGATAGTATGTCCCAAATCATTCACATGAGCTTTGAACAGGCTGAATGAGCTTTCAATAAGCCTCCGCCCGAGTCCCTTTCCCGACGCATCGGGATGAACGCCGATTTGCTCCAGTTCGGCTATCGTTTTTTCCCTGAAGCCGTTTTTTACGCACCACAAAATATAGCCTGAAACGATACCTTCAGATTCGATCACGTAATACACGTTGCGAGGGTAAGCTTTGAAAGAGGTCTCTATCCAAAGCTTTGAATTCAATTCATTTGGAAAACATGCAGCGTATATTTTTGCAATGTCGTCAATGTCTGTTGCTTCAGCTTTACGTATGTTCATCGTTTGGTTTCTGTTTGATGCCCGACACAGCGGGTCAATTTGTAGCGCCAGCGAAAAAGTGATTCGGCTGATGCCGCCTGTTGGGTTGAGTACACCCAGGAGCCTGTCGGATTTAGGGTTAATCTACTACGGAAAAGCCGAATTAGTCAGGAGTATCTGAAACAAACTCAAATCTTGGCACTTTTTCTCCTTCAACTTCAACGAGTTCAAGAAACATCTCCTTGGGGCGTACCCACATACTATGGTCACCGTATAAGCATTGGTACACAACAACTGTTTCATTGGTTTCAGAATGAGTTGCTTCGCAAATAACTTTGTACGTCTTGTTTTTGTAATGTTTATATAATCCAGGCGTTACAGTATTCATTGTTATTTTAAGACTTGGCAGTTTAATAAACGAACCACCCGGTTCGCATGATTACGATATCCGGTTGATACGCGAACGTGGATTCGCATAACACCCCGATAGTGCACCTAAGCCATACCGGGCCTCCCTTCTTTAGCGGCTCAGCGACTGCGCAGGTAATGCACGCTAAACAGCTCGTCTTCATCGACCCAACAACCGCAGGATTCGAAACCGGCTGCCGCCGCCATTGCCTGGAGCCCATCCACAGAGTACTTGTAGGAATTCTCGGTATGGAGCCTCTCATCGTTTTCGAAGCTAAACTCACGGCCAGCTACGGCTACACGCTGCTCGGTATTGCTCACCAAATACATTTCGATGCGCTCCTGTGTCTCGTTATACAGGGCGCGATGCTCGAACTGATCGAGCCTGAAATCCGCCTCGAGTTCGCTGTTAATGCGGTGCAGCAGGTTCTTGTTAAATGCTGCCGTCACACCAGCGGCATCGTTGTAGGCAGCTTGGAAGATGTCATGGTGTTTTACCAAATCCACGCCAATCAGCAGGCCACCTCCACTACCGAGGATTGTGGAGATCCGGGCTAAAAAACGTTCGGCATCGGGTCGGTCAAAATTGCTCAGCGTTGAACCGGGGAAATACACCAGGCGCCTGGCGGGATCGGCGGCACAAAAGCGCTTTGGTTGCGGCAGTTGTTTGGTATAATCGGCGCATATCGGTTCAATCGCAATATCTGGAAACTGCTCATTCAATTCTACTGCCGACTGCTCGAGAATCTCCTGGGAGATATCGACTGGAGCATAGGAGTCGGGTGACTCCAACGCATCCAGTAACAGCCTGATTTTGATACCGGCGCCGGAGCCAAACTCCAAAATACTCGCATCCGGTCCGACCAGCGCCGCCATGTCGGCAACGCTCTGCCGCATGATTTGAAGTTCGGTGCGGGTCACGTAATATTCTTCAGTTTCGCAGATGGCGCCAAATAATTGCGACCCTCGCTCATCATAGAAGTATTTACATGGTAATTGCTTTTGGACACGCCCGAGACCGTCCAGCACATCCGTCAGGAATTCCGTATCCGGCTGTTCCGCTACTAATTCATCTTCCACTATTTTCCTTACAATGCCTTCCTGGCTCACTAAATGTCCTCCGCCAGTCGAATTCCCGAAAACTGCCATTGTGTCGCAGGCGGGAAAAAATTTCGATAACTGGCCCGAACGTGCCCCGGAGGGGTCACGCAGGAGCCACCCCGTAATACAAATTGATTACACATAAACTTACCGTTGTATTCGCCGACTGCGCCTTCCGGAATAGCATAACCCGGGTAGGCGCTGTAAGCGCTGCTGGTCCACTCCCACAGGTCGCCGAACAACTGCTGGATGCCTGTCCCCGCGGCAGGTTGAGGTTGTAGCCGGTTGAAATCGAGAAAGTTGCCGTGCGGGTTCGCCGCAGTTCCCGTGCAGCGAGCTACGCACTCCCATTCCGCCTCCGTTGGCAAACGCTTGCCGGCCCAGTTCGCATAGGCATTGGCTTCGTAATAATTAACATGGCTGACCGGCGCCGCCGGATTCAGCGGCACTAGTCCGCCCAGGGTAAATTCCCGGTACTGATCGTCCAGCCTGGTCCAGTAAAGCGGGTGTCCGTTTCTGGCCGAATCTGTATTCTGGTTAGGAGCGGTATTCACGTTAAAAGTGGCATTAACCCAATCCCAACCGTCCGATAGCCAATGGCCGGGGTCCTGGTAACCGCCCGCCTCGATAAACTGCACATACTCGGCGTTGGTGACAAGCCGCGATGCGACCCGAAAGGGCTGAACGAAGACCTTGTGGCGCGGGCCTTCATTGTCAAAGCTGAAACCCTTTCCCGCGTGACCAATTTCATGCAGGCCGCCGACAATCTCATGCCAGCCCAGGTCTGGCGCATCAACTACTGTCTCCTCATCGGCTTCACGATAAACCGGATACAGCGGGTTAAAAGACAGCGCATGCTTGATATCAGTGAGTATGAGCTCCTGGTGCTGCTGTTCATGCTGGTTGCCCAACTCAAGCAGTTCCAGCACCTTGGCGCGATTCGGGCCCCGCAAAGTGTTAACCAGGTCGGTAATGTGTACATCGACATGACTACGATACTGCAGCACCTCGCCACAGGTCGGCCGCGAGATCATACTGCGTTGCGCCCGCCGATACTGGGGGCCCACCGACTGGTAGTAGGAATTAAACAGGTAGGCGAATTCGTCGCGAAACGGCACATAGCCCGTCGCGTACTCGCGCAGGATAAAGGTTTCAAAAAACCAGCTGGTATGGGCCAGGTGCCATTTGGTGGGACTGGCGTCCGGCATCGATTGGAGACCCTGGTCTTCCGGGGACAGGGGTGCCGCCAACTCGAGGGAACGTGCGCGGGTTATGATGAAATCGTACAGCTCGGGTGCCTGGAATTCAGGCAGGCTCTGCGTTGGCTTTTCCATTGCGTTTCTGCTCGATCAACGTAGCGATTATTCTACTTGTTTAAGTGCCATCAGCGAATCAGTGCCTGTTTGAGCGCCCCCAGCTTGGCTTGGATAATCATGGTATTGCGCGGTCCCATACGCAGCAGTTGCCTGTGAACCTCGGGCAGGCTTTCAAGCGATGGATCCGCATACTTATAGAGCACAGAAGTGCGCGGCACCAATTCAATTTCGCCGTTGATGACGGGCGCGCTCAAAATCATGTCGATAGCCTGGATCATGGCGCCATGAAAGCGCCTGTCTTCCGAATAGCCAAGCTCGAGATACGCTTCCTCCAGCAATGGAAAATAATAGGAATACACCGCGACCAGGTCATCATTATCCAATGCTTCAAAAATTTCAGCATAGGCGTTGTAACGTTCATAGGTTGCCGGATCAATAAACTGTTTGTCCGCTACCTGGGTGCCTTTGAACGCTTTAGCCGGCTTCGGGATTGAAATGGATTTATTGGCGACCTTGCCGGCTGCCAGATTATCTATGGCCGTAACGAACTTGCGCGCGACCTCATCGGTATACAGCCAGATGTACCAGTCCAGCACTGGCGACAGGCTGCCAAGCGCATCAAGTACCTCATCGTCGCTGTAATCCAGCGCGGGCAGTTTGCGGGTTTTCGGCGACTCACTGCCGATGGGAGCAACGACACTAACGGGGCTTCCGGTGCCGCTTAAATGGGGAGGCAACGCGGGCGACGGCGGTGGCATGTACTCCTGACGTGCGGGCACGACGTCTCGCGACTCAATATCGACTGGCTGGCTGGCATCAGCGTCTCGCTGCACCTCACGGCCAGGCTCCCAAAACACCACGAAGTACAATGCGACCAGAATGAGAATGAGTGCTATAGCCGCCCCGAACATCCACTGCCGATTGACGCTGGTGGGTGTCGCCGCCTCGCGATCAATTCTAGCCTGGGTTTCCATTGCCCGGGCGCGACGTTTTTCCGCGATTATTTTTTCTGATGGGGGCCTACCGGCTGCCTGCCTTTCGGTCAGTAATTGCTCCGGCAGTTCAGCTTTGTTGTTATCCGATTCCATCAATTTTCGCCTTCAATCCCGTAAGTATTTATTCGATGTCCGTAATATGTTATTCAACACCCGAAACCTGTTACTAAATCTTTTATTAATTCTATTATCAAATAATAGCAAAGTTTGTACCGCTTTATACCACAAAACCAAACGTAAACCTGAGCCATGGGCGCACCGGCGCGGATGATACCCAACCGGCCAGCGCCTTACCCGAGGGAATTGTAAGCCCCGGTTAACACCTCAGGTAATACAGCGCCTGTAACACGTATTAAATCCCGGCTATGTCCCTAATTCCAATGAAATTTATTGAGTGTCAGCTTTTTTTACACTCTACCAAAAACTGTTTCATATTTGTAACACACTCATCCTAATGTAATTTATTCCTGGCCCGCGGGCTGCTCGTCACAATTCTCCTACAACAGTGTCAGTGATCGTCTACAAACGCCTGTCCAACTATTTTACTAATCCTGCTGCAATTCCACAGATTACTCAACCTCCTGACGCATGAGACCTTCAGCCCTTTGTTTTTATTGCAGATTTCTTGTTTGGTATTAATATAACGCCCCTCAAATCCAAATGCGCTGAAAACAGGGACGAAGTGTTATTAGTGAGGGGAAGGCCCGTTTGCATCGAAGCGAACGACATCGTTGGGTTTATAGACGTTAGGGTAATAAGCAGGACGCAATGGAGCATGCGTAAACTACTGTGCCTTACAGCATCGCCGCTAAGTGGCGAAACAGTTTCCGGCCTCGAGGCAGCAGGCTGACAGGCCGTCAGAGCGCGGCAAAGCAAACCAAACACACTGTAAACGCCTGGGATCCAGAAAACGCCTGTTATCATTGCGTTGAAGGCGTTTTGCTGCTGTATCGGTAAGGGATGCGGGCTATTAGTACCAAACACCTCTCCGCGCAGGTTTATTGAACTCGCTTATTGGAGTCCCTATACTCAACGAAACAATCTATTGGTTCCGCGCTCAAACTTGCTTACGTTTTATACTGGACTAACCTTTGATGCCGATAATCTACCCTGGAATTACGACCCTGTTTCGCGCGCTTAGCTGTGCCATATGGTTTTTGGCGGCCAGCGCTGTCACTGCTGCCCCGACCTTTGAAGATGGGCACCAGGCGTACCAGGATCGCGATTATTCCAAGGCCCTGGAAATCTTGCTTCCACTGGCGAAACAAGGCGACGCCGATGCCCAGGAAACCCTGTCGATCATGTATGACTTTGGGTATGGCGTGCGCAAAGATCCCGTCAAGGCCCTCCGCTGGTATGAAAGAGCCGCGCTACAGGGTAAGCCGCTGCTCCAACATGACCTGGGGGTGCGATATTTCCGCGGCGATGGCATACCGCAGAGTTACGAAAAAGCCTCAATGTGGTGGGAACGTGCCGCCAAATCCGGCGTCGTCGAATCGCAATACAACCTCGGCCTCATGTATGCCCAGGGTTTGGGGGTAAGCAAGGATAATCGTATGGCGGTCGGCTGGTACAACGAAGCGGCCAAGCAGAACCACGCCAATGCCCAATATAGCCTGGGCATCATGTACGCATTCGACCAGGGTGTTGAACTCGATTACGGCAAAGCCCTGGACTTCTTTTCCAAGGCCGCTGACCAGGGTGTGATGCAGGCCCAATATAACCTCGCGGTGCTTTATGAAAACGGCCGTGGCACGCAAATCGACATTGAACAAGCCCGGAAATGGTATGAGGCGGCTGCCGGCCAAGGGCTCAAACAGGCAAGGGAGAAACTGGCCACCTTGGGCTCGGGAGTTTCACCATCCGCGGGTTCGCTTGAGAAATACGGTTTTGAACAAGACAGCGCGGCCGACGCGGCAAGCGCGGCGCGAGTAGACGAGTTGACCCGCGAACAGGAACGCGCCAAAGTGGCGTCGTTGTCTGAGGCAGTGAACAGTAATATCAGGGAGATCAACCGACTTAATTCGCTGGCCTCTGAACGCGAAAAAAAGAATATTGAGGTTGATGGCAAGATCAACGCCCTGTATCGCCAGCTGGGAGCCTCGCGCAAATACGTATCTGACCTTAAGAGCCAGCTGGATTCTCGCGGATATGACGAGCTAAAACTCAAATCCATACTCACGACCATTGAGACGGAGCGCGATTCGGTGTTCAGTTCATTGGCGGATAAACAGGCTGAAGCAGACCGATTGCGCGGCGAGATTGAGGCACTAAAGAGCAAAGCAAGCACCAGCAGCAGCTCACTCAAACAGCAAAAGAAATCACTGCAAACGCAATTTCTCGCCACCATCGCAGCAAAGGATCGCCTTAAACAGGAATTGGATGGCGCGAAAACCAGCATCAGCGATCTCAATAAGCTATTGGCGGCCCGCAAAGACGGTGAAGGCGCGCTGGGTGAGCTACTCGACACGGTGAGCTCGGAACGCGACGAGATTCAGCGTTCGCTGCTCGCTAAAGAAGACGAAACATCGGCCCTGCGTGATGAGATCGCACGCCTCAAATCACAGGTTAATCGCACCGAATCATCGCAGTCGACGCAGCATACCCTGGAAGTCGAACTGAATACGATCATGGCGGAGCGCGACCGGCTTGCCAGGGAACTCAGCGTCGCCAGGACCAACACCAATCGCCTCAACAAGACGCTGAACAACGTAAAACAACAGGACAACCTGTCTCAACAAGAGTGGGACGAAGTTGGCAGGAACTATCAGCAGGCTGTGGACGTTGTTGCGCAACAAAACAAGCAACTCGCGAGCTTACAGCAGGACCGCAACCAACTGGTCGGGGAATTGGGCTCTATACGCGCGCAGTTGGCCAAATCAGAAGCCCGATCACAACGGCTTACGGGAGAGGCAAAAAACAAATCGGCGCTACTGGAAAAGCTTTCCAGGGAGCAGCAATCCTCCTCCGGCAAACCACGCCAGCTGGAAACTAATATAGACGCGCTTCACTCGGAGCTGGAATCGGCCAGGATTACAATCGCAAAGTTACGCCAGCAACTGGACAAGCCCAGCGCACCACTGGACATTGCGGATCTGCCTGGCGAAGAAACCATGCAGGCCTACAAGCACGTCAGTGTAAGTGGCAGGAACCTGGAAGACATCCAGAACCGTATCTTCACCCAGGTGTATGTTGAGGACTGGATTCGCGAGCAGGATCCCAGTTTCTATGCACTGCAGTTGATAGCCCTGCCCAATGAGAAATTCGTTAAGAAGTTTTTCGATATCTACCCGCTCTACGATGCCCAAAAAGCCTACTTTATGAGCAAAAAAGACGGGCGTAACGTCTACAACATTATTTACGGGGTTTACAAAAACCAGATTGCGGCGCAACAAGGCATCGAGAATTTACCCGAAGACCTGAAGAAGAAGGACCCCGTTATTCGCAAGTTTGAAACCATTCAGCAATACGTACGCCAGCGCGATTCCTGAACACCGACCGAACCTCATGCCCTTTCTCGGCACTCGATCAAACGCTATCAATTAATGATGCTGCTACTGGTGTTGGAAATGCGATAAAGGAGCGCAAAAAACGCGTAAGCCAAATCGTACGCCCGCAGACAGATACAACGCTTAAAAATCGGCCCCGTCTTCTCGCGCACCATGGATTATCCAGCCAATATTACGAGCTCGAAACTGCGATTAAGTGATTCCACTACTGCCAGAAAGTCGACCTGGTTTTCGGGTCTCGCTTTAGCCCAAAAGCTCGCGAACCCGCTGCCTCAATTCAACGACCACTTCGGCCTCGAACCAGGGATTTTTGCTTAACCAGATATTGTTACGCGGTGAGGGGTGTGGCAGTGGTAAATAGTCGGGGAAAAAGTCTCGCCAGCGTGTGACTGTATTCGTAACGCCCGTAAATTCCTTGCCCAGATAATAACGTTGCGCATACTGGCCCACTAACAGGGTCAAGCGGATGTTGGGAAGTGCCTGGTGAAGTCTGGCCCGCCACAGGTCTGCACATTCCCTGCGTGGCGCCAGGTCGCCTGA
>CAXMOT010000144.1:0-14078 GCA_964195105.1 uncultured Gemmatimonadales bacterium
ACACCGTTAAGGTGGGTAAAGTGAATCGTGCCCAGCTTGAAGAAATCGCAACAACCAAGATGCCGGATCTCAATGCGGCCAGTATGGATGCCGCGGTGCGAACCATCGCAGGTACCGCCAGAAGTATGGGTCTTGAAGTGGAGGGTGTAGTCTGATGGCCAAGTTATCCAAGAAAGCCAAGCTGGTTGCTGAGAAAGTCGAGCTGGGTAAACTTTATCCGATATCCGAAGCGCTGGATCTGCTGACCGAATTATCCACCGTGAAGTTTACGGAATCCCTCGATGTAGCGGTCAATATCGGCATCGATACCCGTAAGTCCGACCAGGTTGTGCGTGGTTCTACCGTATTGCCTAATGGTACTGGTAAAGACGTGCGCGTAGCCGTTTTCGCCCAGGGTGAAAATGCTGACAAGGCTATCGCGGCCGGTGCTGATGTGGTTGGCATGGAAGACCTGGCAGCGCAGATCAAGGGCGGCGACCTGAATTTTGACGTGGTCATCGCTTCGCCCGACGCTATGCGCGTTGTGGGCACCCTGGGCCAGATCCTCGGGCCCCGCGGTTTGATGCCTAACCCTAAGGTCGGCACCGTGACGCCTGACGTTGCGACGGCGGTTAACAATGCCAAGTCCGGCCAGGTGCGATTTCGTGCTGATAAAGGCGGCATCATTCATTGCTCGGTGGGCAAGGTTGGTTTTACAGCCGATGCCGTCAAGCAGAACCTGGAAGCACTTATTGCAGATTTGAGGAAGCTCAAGCCTTCTTCAGCCAAGGGCATCTACCTGAAGCGAATTGCATTGTCGACGACAATGGGTCCCGGTTTGCAAATCGACCAGGCTTCCCTGGAAATCTAGCAACTAATTTCGCGAGCCCCTTCGTGGGCTCGCAGCAGGAACTTTGTGGTCACAGCTGTCGACAGTCGTGACCATCAAAGACCGCAGGCGCCGGCGCGCAGTCCTTTGGGTTTACGTGCCAGCTTAATCCCCCAGCCTGCGCAGATGGGGTGAACCGGCCGAAAGGTTGGCGCACCAATACGGCCCGACTGGTTTGAAGCCTTGGTTTCGATCAGGAGGGGAATATAGACAGTTGAGACTTTCTCAACAATTTTAAGGAGTTACACGAGTGGCATTAAGACTCGAAGACAAACAAGCGATTGTCGCTGAAGTCAACGAAGCTGCTGGTAATGCTCTGTCAGCTGTGCTGGCCGATTATCGAGGTCTAACGGTTGAGGAAATGACAAGTCTGCGAAAGCAGGCGCGTGAAGAGGGTGTTTACCTGCGTGTAGTGCGCAATACCCTGCTGAAGCGTGCGGTAGAAGGTACTGAATATGAGTGTATCAATGAAGCTCTGATCGGTCCGACTATGCTGGCATTTTCTCAGGAAGACCCCGGTGCGGCGGCTCGCGTGATCCAGGATTTCGCCAAAACTCACGACCAACTGGAAGTGAAGGCGTTGTCCATATCCGGCAAATTACTGGCAGCAGATCAAATCGATGTGCTGGCGAAGATGCCGACCAGGGATCAAGCGATATCCATGCTGATGAGCGTGATGCAAGCACCTGTCACGAAACTTGTTCGTACTATGAACGAAGTTCCCGGCAAGCTTGTACGTACCCTTGCAGCTGTTCGTGATCAAAAAGAACAGGCCGCCTGATTTTTTAAATCAGCGGACAACCTTAAAAAGTATTAAACAGGAGATAAAGAGTAATGGCTCTTTCTAAAGAAGATATTTTAAGTGCAATTGCCGAGATGAGCGTCATGGAAGTCGTGGAGCTGATCGGGGCAATGGAAGAAAAATTCGGCGTAACTGCTGCGGCTGCGGTTGCGGCTGCACCTGCGGCTGCCGGTGAAGTTGCTGCGGCTGTTGAGCAGGACGAATTTGACGTTGTTCTCGCATCTATCGGCGAAAAGAAAGTCAACGTCATTAAGGCAGTTCGAACTATCACCGGTCTTGGCCTGAAAGAAGCCAAGGACATGGTTGATGGCGCGCCTACCACAGTGAAGGAAGCGGCCAGCAAAACCGAAGCGGAAGAAATCAAGAAGCAGCTTGAAGAAGCGGGTGCAACGGCAGAGCTCAAGTAGCTCGGTCCCTTGTACTCAATTTAGCTGTTGGCAAGATATCGGCTGGTAGTGTGTCACGCTACCAGCCTTTCGCCGTTGGCTAAACGGTTTTAACTGCGGTAAATCGCTCGTTTGCTCTCGAGTGACGCGGTACAAAAACTTCAAAGCGTCTGCTTTGGAGTGTGTCAGAACATTAGTGACAACACTGAGGAACACTGATGGCTTACTCATATACAGAGAAAAAACGTCTACGCAAGGATTTCGGTACATTGCCTGTGGTAATGGATATCCCTTATCTGCTCGCAATCCAGCTGGACTCTTATCGTTCATTCCTGCAGCCAGGCAAAACCGGCGAAGAGCTGGATGATATCGGCCTGAATGCCGCATTCAAATCGGTTTTCCCGATTACCAGTTACTCGGGAAGTGCGGCGCTGGAATACGTGTCGTATAAACTGGGAACACCGGCTTTTGACGTTAAGGAGTGCCAGTTACGCGGCGTGACATACGCGGCACCGCTGCGGGTCAAGGTTCGCCTGGTGATCTACGATAAGGAAACTTCCAACAAGACTGTCAAGGATATCAAGGAACAGGAAGTGTATATGGGTGAGATACCATTGATGACCGATAACGGAACGTTCGTTATCAATGGTACCGAGCGCGTTGTAGTATCCCAGTTGCACCGTTCGCCGGGCGTGTTTTTCGATCACGACCGCGGCAAGACGCATTCGTCCGGTAAGCTGCTCTACTCTGCTCGGGTTATTCCCTATCGTGGTTCATGGCTCGACTTTGAGTTCGATCCCAAGGACCTCGTATTCGTACGTATCGACAGGCGTCGCAAGCTGCCTGCGACTATATTGTTGCGCGCCCTGGGTTATTCCTCGGAGCAAATCCTGGAGCTGTTTTTTGAAAACAGCGTTTTCCATATTAAGGACGGCAACTATAAGTTCGAGCTGGTGGCAAATCGCCTGCGTGGTGAAACTGCGTACTTTGATGTCAAGGACAGCAAGGGTAACGTAATTGTCGAAGAAGGGCGCCGTATTACCGCGCGCCATATTCGTGAGCTCGAGGCGTCAAAAACCAAGGCGCTCGAAGTGCCTCGCGATTACCTGGTCGGCAAAGTGCTGGCGAAGGATATTATTAATCCCGAAACCGGTGAAGTGCTGTGCGATTGTAATGCCGAGCTGAACGAGGAAGCTCTCGCCGCCATGGAAGAGGCGGGTATTAAAAAGATCCAGACGTTATATACCAACGACCTGGATTGCGGGCCGTTTATATCCGATACCCTGCGCGCTGATTCGGCAAGCAATAAGCTCGAAGCGTTGGTTGAGATATATCGCATGATGCGCCCGGGTGAGCCGCCGACCAAAGAATCGGCCGAAAACCTGTTTCATAACCTGTTCTTTACCGACGAACGTTATGATCTGTCAGCGGTAGGCCGCATGAAGATGAATCGTCGCATCAAGCGCGAGGCAACGACCGGCCCCGGCATTTTGTATGATGGCCAATATTTCGGCCAGCGTTCGGACGCGGCAAGCAAGGAAGCGCGAGCCGAACTGGGCGAGTGGTCCGACATTATCGATGTGCTCAAGACGCTTGTGAATATTCGTAATGGTGACGGTGTCGTTGACGATATCGATCACCTGGGAAATCGCCGGATCCGATCTGTCGGTGAAATGGCGGAAAACCAGTTTCGCGTAGGCCTTGTAAGGGTCGAGCGGGCTGTACGTGAACGCCTGAGCATGGCTGAATCTGAAGGCTTGATGCCGCAGGATTTGATCAATGCCAAGCCGGTTGCTGCAGCCGTGAAGGAATTTTTCGGTTCCAGCCAGTTGTCGCAGTTTATGGACCAGAACAATCCGTTGTCGGAAGTTACCCACAAGCGTCGGGTGTCGGCATTGGGGCCAGGTGGTCTTACCCGCGAACGCGCAGGCTTCGAGGTGCGCGATGTGCATCCGACCCATTATGGTCGCGTGTGTCCTATTGAAACGCCGGAAGGCCCGAATATTGGTTTGATTAACTCGCTGGCAACCTATGCCCGCACCAACCATTACGGCTTCCTGGAAAGTCCTTACCGTAAAGTTGTTAAGGGTAAGGTAACCAATGATATCGAGTTTATCTCTGCGATCGAAGAAGCAGAGCACGTTATCGCACAGGCGAGTGCCGCCGTGGATGCCAAGGCCAACCTGACAGAAGAGTTGGTACAGGTGCGCTTCCAGAACGAATTTACGGTCAAGCCGCCCGAAACCGTCACTTTGATGGACGTATCACCACGCCAGGTGGTATCGGTCGCTGCCTCGCTGATTCCGTTCCTGGAACACGATGATGCTAACCGCGCCCTGATGGGTTCTAACATGCAGCGTCAAGCAGTACCGACCCTGCGTGCAGAAACCCCCCTGGTAGGCACCGGGATGGAGCGTTTCGTAGCGCGTGATTCGGGTGTCTGTGTGGTCGCGACTCGCGGTGGTGTGATCGACAGTGTCGATGCTGCCAAGATCGTAGTTAAGGTTACTGAAGAAGAAACTGAAACCGGTGATGCGGGGGTTGATATCTACAACCTGACCAAATACACCCGTTCCAACCAGAACACCTGCATTAACCAGCGTCCGCTGGTCCGTCAAGGTGACGTGATTGCTCGTGGTGATATCCTGGCCGATGGCCCGTCAGTGGATATTGGTGAGCTGGCGCTTGGCCAGAACATGCGCATCGCGTTTATGCCCTGGAATGGCTTCAACTTCGAGGATTCAATCCTTATCTCCGAGCGCGTGGTAGAGGAAGACCGCTTTACGACTATCCACATCCAGGAGCTGACCTGTGTGGCGCGTGATACCAAGCTGGGTTCCGAAGAAATCACCTCGGATATCCCCAACGTCGGTGAGAGCGCCCTGTCGAAACTGGATGAGTCCGGTATCGTATATATCGGTGCAGAAGTTGGTCCGGGCGATATTCTGGTCGGCAAGGTTACGCCTAAGGGCGAAACCCAGCTGACACCGGAAGAAAAGCTGCTTCGAGCCATCTTTGGTGAGAAAGCGTCTGATGTAAAAGATACTTCGCTACGCTGCAAGACGGGCATGTCCGGCACGGTTATTGATGTTCAGGTATTCACCCGCGATGGCGTGGAAAAGGACAAACGCGCGTTGTCGATCGAGGAAAGCATGCTGGCCGAGTACCAGCAGGATCTTGACGAGGAATACCGTATCGTTGAGGAAGCGACCTTCTCGCGTCTGCACCAGGCTTTGTCTGACAAGCAGGTCGAAGGTGCGCCGGGTCTCAATAAGGGCGACAAGATTACCAGTGACTATCTGGAAGAGCTTGCCCACGACGAATGGTTCAAGATTCGCCTGACCAACGAAAAGACTGCTCAGCAGCTCGAAACGACTGAGACGCTGCTGCAAGAGCGTCGCGATGCATTGGCGGCCAAGTTCGCGGACAAGAAGCGCAAGCTGCAGTCTGGTGACGACCTGGCGCCGGGCGTGTTGAAAATCACCAAGGTATACCTGGCAACACGCCGTCGCATCCAGCCGGGTGACAAGATGGCCGGGCGTCATGGTAACAAGGGTGTTATCTCCGCAATTATGCCGGTAGAAGACATGCCTTATGATGACAACGGCAATCCGGTTGATATCGTACTCAACCCGCTGGGCGTCCCGTCTCGAATGAATGTCGGGCAGGTCCTCGAAACCCACCTGGGGTTGGCGGCGAAGGGGCTGGGCGAGAAGATCGATCGCATGTTGAAAGCCAAGGCAAAAGCGACCGAGGTGCGCAAGTTCCTCGACAAGGTCTACAACAGTTTGGGCGGCGCGACGGAGGACATCAAGGAGTTCACCGATGATGAGCTGTTCGAGTTGGCTGGCAACCTGACCAAGGGTGTGCCGATGGCAACACCGGCGTTTGATGGTGCCCATGAATCGCAAATCAAGGGCATGCTGGCGCTGGCGGACCTTCCTGAAAGTGGCCAGATCACGCTCTATGATGGCCGCACTGGCGATGAGTTTGATCGCAAGGTGACTGTGGGTTACATGTACATGCTGAAGTTGAACCATCTGGTCGACGACAAAATGCACGCTCGTTCTACCGGCTCGTACAGCCTGGTTACCCAGCAGCCGTTGGGTGGTAAGGCGCAGTTCGGTGGGCAGCGCTTCGGTGAGATGGAAGTGTGGGCTCTGGAAGCCTACGGAGCGGCGTATACGCTGCAGGAAATGCTTACTGTCAAGTCGGATGACGTGAATGGTCGTACTCGCATGTACAAGAACATTGTCGACGGTGATCATCGCATGGAGCCTGGTATGCCGGAGTCATTCAACGTATTGGTCAAGGAGATCCGTTCGTTGGGCATCGACATAGAGCTGGAAAGCGACTAGGGCTCGCCCTATTTGAGCAAAACTTGAGGGCGCGTTCCGGCGCGCCCTGGTAACCACACTCCTTCTGGAGAGGATACACATGAAAGATCTGTTAAGTCTGTTAAAAGCGCAAGCGCATGAAGAAGAGTTCGACGCGATTCGTATCGGCCTGGCATCGCCGGAACTGATTCGGTCCTGGTCGTTTGGTGAAGTTAGAAAGCCGGAAACGATCAACTATCGTACTTTTAAGCCGGAACGTGATGGCTTGTTTTGCGCCAAGATTTTCGGCCCTGTGAAGGACTATGAGTGCCTGTGCGGCAAGTACAAGCGCCTTAAGCACCGCGGTGTAATCTGCGAGAAGTGCGGCGTGGAAGTAGCGTTGTCAAAAGTGCGTCGTGAGCGCATGGGCCATATTGAGCTGGCCAGCCCTGTGGCACATATCTGGTTCCTTAAATCGCTGCCGTCCCGCATCGGGTTGTTGCTCGACATGACGCTGCGCGATATCGAACGCGTGCTGTATTTTGAATCCTTCATTGTTGTTGATCCGGGAATGACCACCCTTGAACAGGGCCAGATCCTTAACGACGAACAGTATTTCGAAGCCCTCGAAGAATTCGGGGACGATTTCGTGGCCAAAATGGGCGCCGAGGCGATCCAGGAGATCATGAAGCAGCTTGATCTTAGCGCGGACATCAAGGAAATCCGTGAAGAGATCCCAAGCATTAATTCCGAGACCCGCATTCGCAAGTTATCCAAGCGCCTGAAGCTGATGGAGGCGTTCGTTTCCTCCGGCAACAAGCCCGAGTGGATGATCATGAGTGTGTTGCCGATTCTGCCGCCGGATTTGCGTCCGTTGGTACCGCTCGACGGTGGTCGGTTCGCTACCTCAGACCTGAATGACCTGTATCGTCGGGTTATTAACCGGAACAACCGCCTGAAGCGACTGCTTGAGCTTAGCGCGCCCGATATTATCGTGCGCAACGAGAAGCGTATGTTGCAGGAATCTGTAGACGCGCTGCTCGATAACGGTCGTCGTGGCCGGGCTATCACCGGTTCCAACAAGCGGCCTTTGAAGTCGCTGGCCGATATGATCAAGGGCAAACAGGGTCGATTCCGCCAGAACCTGTTGGGTAAGCGCGTGGATTATTCCGGCCGTTCCGTGATCGTGGTCGGGCCCAAACTGAGGCTCCACCAGTGTGGACTGCCCAAGAAAATGGCCCTGGAGCTATTCAAGCCGTTTATTTTCAGCAAGCTGGAATTACGTGGTCTCGCGACCACCATCAAGGCCGCCAAGAAAATGGTGGAGCGCGAAACAGCCGAGGTATGGGATATCCTGGCCGAGGTTATTCGTGAGCATCCAGTGTTGTTGAACCGTGCCCCAACCTTGCACCGCCTGGGCATCCAGGCATTTGAGCCCGAGCTCATTGAGGGTAAGGCGATTCAATTGCACCCGCTGGTATGTGCCGCGTATAACGCCGACTTTGATGGCGACCAGATGGCCGTGCATTTGCCGCTGACTATTGAAGCGCAGCTCGAAGCGCGGGCGCTGATGATGTCGACCAACAACATCCTGTCGCCTGCCAACGGTGAGCCTATCATCGTACCTTCGCAGGATGTGGTGCTGGGGCTTTACTACATGACCCGCGAGCGCATCAATGCGCAGGGTGAAGGCATGATTTTTGCCGACACAGAAGAATTGGAGCGTGCCTATGGCAGCAAGCATGTTCACCTGCAGGCTAAGGTCAAAGTGCGTGTTACCCAGGTGCTGTTTGCCGAGGACGGTGAGCGCAGCGAGGTCACGGAAATAATTGATACGACGGTGGGTCGTGCGATCTTGTTCAAGGTCATGCCCGAAGGCTTGCCGTTTGAGCTGGTTAACCAACCGATGACCAAAAAGGTAATCTCCCGCCTGATCAACAGTTGCTACCGCAACGTAGGCCTCAAGGAAACGGTTATCTTTGCCGATCAGCTTATGTATACCGGCTTCCATTATGCGACTGTTTCCGGCGCATCTATCGGCGTGAATGACTTCGTTATTCCCGATGAGAAAGTGAGCATCATTAACGCGGCCGAAACTGAGGTTAAAGAGATCGAAGACCAGTTTGCGTCCGGCCTGGTGACCCAGGGTGAGAAGTACAACAAGGTGGTTGATATCTGGTCGCGTGCCAACGAGATGGTTGCGAGCGCGATGATGGCGACGTTGGGTACTGAAAAGGTCATCGACCGGGAAGGTAATGAGGTAGACCAGGAGTCCTTTAATTCGGTCTATATCATGGCCGACTCCGGCGCCCGGGGTTCTCCCGCGCAGATTCGCCAGTTGGCGGGTATGCGGGGCCTGATGGCCAAGCCGGACGGCTCGATCATCGAGACTCCGATCACTGCAAACTTCCGCGAAGGCTTGTCGGTATTGCAGTACTTTATCTCTACTCACGGAGCGCGTAAGGGCTTGGCCGATACGGCCCTGAAAACTGCGAACTCCGGTTACCTGACTCGACGCCTGGTAGATGTGGCCCAGGATTTGGTAGTGACTGACGTAGATTGCGGTACGGAAGATGGCCTGCTGATTACCGCGCTTATCGAGGGTGGTGACATTGTGGTGCCGCTGACGGAGCGGGTTCTGGGTCGAACGATTGCCTGCAACACGTTGATTCCCGGCAGCAAGAAAGTGTTGTTTAAGGCTGGCACACTGATCGATGAACAGAGCGTTAAGTTAATCGACGAATACAACATTGATGAAGTCCGGGTGCGTTCGGCGATTGCCTGTAAAATTCGCTACGGAATATGTACCAAGTGTTATGGTCGTGACCTGGGTCGCGGTCATTTGGTCAACATCGGTGAAGCGGTTGGGGTTATTGCGGCGCAGTCAATTGGTGAGCCGGGCACCCAGCTGACCATGCGTACCTTCCACATCGGCGGTGCGGCATCCAGTTCCTCTACGGTCGATAACGTGCAGGTGCGTAACGGCGGTGAAGTCAGGCTGAACAACGTCAGGTCTATCGAGCGCAAGACCGGTGGACTGGTGGTGGTGTCTCGTTCCGGTTCATTGGCGATCGCCGATGAGCATGGTCGTGAGCGTGAGCGTTACAAGATTCCTTACGGTACCCTGCTGGCGGTCAAAGACGGAGACAAAGTCAATCCGGGCCAGGTCATCGCGAACTGGGATCCCCATACCCACCCCATCGTTACAGAGGTGGCCGGTAAGCTGAAATTCCAGGATATGGAAGACGGCATTACCGTTAAGCACCAGACGGATGATCTCACTGGCCTGTCCAACATCCAGGTGTTGGATCCCAAGGATCGCCCTGCGGCGGGTAAGGATATGCGGCCAATGGTTAAGTTGGTCGACGACAATGGCAAGGACCTGTGTCTCGCGGAGACTGATGTGCCGGCGCACTTGTTGCTGCCAGCGAACGCGTTGTTGAATATGGAAGATGGCGAAGATGTTGCGGTTGGCGACACGATCGCGCGGATTCCGCAGGAAAGTTCGAAGACGCGTGACATTACCGGTGGTTTGCCGCGGGTAGCCGATCTGTTCGAAGCGCGCAAGCCGAAGGAGCACTCAATTCTGGCTGAGATTAGCGGTATGGTCAGTTACGGTAAAGAGACCAAAGGCAAGAAGCGCCTGGTCATTACGCCGCCGGATGGCAGCGACCACTATGAAGCATTGATCCATAAATGGCGCGTGATGAACGTGTTCGATGGTGAGAAGGTTGAGAAGGGTGAAGTTGTTTCTGATGGCCCGTTCAACCCGCACGATATCTTGCGCTTGAAGGGCGTTAGCGCGCTGGCTGAGTATATCGTTGCAGAAATCCAGGAAGTTTACCGCTTGCAAGGTGTTGTGATAAACGACAAGCACATCGAAGTTATTGTGCGCCAGATGTTGCGCAAGGTAGAAGTCCTGGATTCCGGCGACACCAACCTCATTAAGGGCGACCAGGTTGAATATAACCGGTTGCTCGAGGAGAACGAGCGTGCTGAAAAGGATGGCAGGGCGCTGGCGCGAGGTGAGCGTTTATTGCTTGGTATTACCAAGGCATCGCTGGCGACAGAGTCCTTTATATCGGCAGCTTCCTTCCAGGA
The DNA here is from genome assembly GCA_964195105.1 of uncultured Gemmatimonadales bacterium. Lineage (GTDB taxonomy): Bacteria > Pseudomonadota > Gammaproteobacteria > Pseudomonadales > IMCC2047 > CAMYKE01. Next base: position 10,474 of record CAXMOT010000144.1, read on the forward strand.
AACCACGCGAGTGCTTACCGAAGCGGCGGTTACCGGCAAGAAAGATTATCTGCGCGGCCTTAAGGAAAATGTCGTAGTAGGGCGCTTGATCCCTGCGGGTACAGGCCTTACCTATCACAGCGATCGGAAGGCTAAAAAGCTGGCCGAAGCGGCTGTAAAAGAAGGTGCGGCGACAGTCAGTGCGGATGAAGTTGAACAGGCGTTAACAGAAGCGTTGAATCTGTCTGGATCATAGGCAGTATTTAGCCTCTGCAAGCGCTTGACTCATGGGTGTGAGGTCTTTAGAATCTCGCATCCTTTTATAGGGGTGGGTTATCCCGCCATTTTTTATTGATAATTGGAGTTAGTTCATGGCAACGATCAACCAATTGGTCCGTAAGCCACGTAAGAAAAAGGTCGTAAAGAGTGACGTTCCTGCATTGCAGGCATGTCCACAACGCCGTGGTGTATGTACACGCGTTTACACGACCACACCGAAGAAGCCGAACTCAGCATTGCGTAAAGTGTGCCGCGTTCGCTTAACCAACGGTTTTGAAGTCAGTTCCTATATAGGGGGCGAAGGTCATAACCTGCAGGAGCACTCGGTGGTTTTAATACGTGGCGGTCGGGTTAAAGATTTGCCGGGTGTTCGCTACCACACAGTTCGTGGCAGTCTCGATACATCCGGTGTGAGCGACCGTAAGCAAGGTCGGTCCAAGTACGGTACCAAGCGACCCAAGTAGTTTCGGTCGTATCGTACAGTAAGGCCAGGTGTCTCCCTGCATTAATTGTCGGGTAGGGCGTCCTGGACAATCCTGAATTGTAATAGGTAATAGGTAAAAGTTCATGCCAAGAAGAAGAGTCATTGCAAAACGAGAAGTGCTGCCAGATCCCAAGTACGGTAGCCAGGTGCTGGCCAAGTTTATTAACCACGTTATGGTCAGCGGCAAAAAATCAGTCGCAGAGCGCATTGTATATGGTGCTCTGGAAAAAGTGATCGAGCGCAAGGGCACCAACGAGCCGTTGGAAGTTTTCGAGAAGGCCTTGAGCACTATCCAGCCAATGGTCGAGGTTAAGTCTCGACGTGTTGGTGGTGCAACTTACCAGGTTCCCGTTGAGGTCAGGCTCGATCGCCAGAGTGCTTTGGCGATGCGTTGGTTGGTTGACGCTGCGCGTGGCCGTGGCGAGAAGTCCATGGACCTGCGCCTGGCGGGAGAAATTATGGATGCGTCTGAAGGCAAGGGCTCGGCAGTTAAGAAGCGCGAAGACGTGCATCGCATGGCCGAAGCTAACAAAGCCTTCTCCCACTATAGATTCTAGATAAGCGGGATTCAGGGAATAGAGTCGTGGCACGCATAACGCCTATTGATCGTTATCGCAATATCGGTATTTGCGCCCACGTAGATGCGGGTAAGACGACGACTACGGAACGCGTGCTTTTCTATACCGGCCTGTCACACAAGATAGGTGAAGTGCATGATGGCGCTGCGACCATGGATTGGATGGAGCAGGAGCAGGAGCGTGGTATTACTATTACGTCTGCGGCCACCACCTGTTTCTGGAAGGGCATGCAGGCGCAATTTGAAGATCACCGCATCAATATTATTGATACTCCGGGGCACGTGGATTTTACCATTGAGGTAGAGCGTTCCCTGCGCGTATTGGATGGTGCGGTCGTTGTGTTGTGTGGTTCTTCCGGTGTGCAGCCCCAAACTGAGACTGTATGGCGCCAGGCGAACAAGTACGCTGTTCCCCGTATGGTGTTCGTAAACAAGATGGATCGCGCGGGCGCAGACTTCATGCGTGTGGTTGAGCAACTTAAGGATCGCCTGGGTGCGAACCCGGTACCATTGCAGCTGAGCATCGGCGCCGAGGACGAATTCAAGGGTGTCGTGGACCTGGTTAAGATGAAGGCAATTTTCTGGAGTGAAGAAGACCAGGGAATGACTTTTGAATACCAGGATATTCCTGCTGAGTTGCAAAGCCAGTGCGAGGAAATGCGCGAGTATATGATTGAGGCCGCGGCAGAGGCCACCGATGAGCTAATGGAAAAATACCTCGACGGCGGCGCGCTCAGCGAAGATGAAATCAAGATGGGACTTCGTGCGCGGACCCTGGCAAACGAAATCGTTCCGGTCCTGGGCGGCTCCGCATTTAAAAACAAGGGCGTTCAGGCCATGCTGGATGCGGTAGTCGAGTACCTGCCGGCCCCGACTGAAGTAAAAGCGATCGAAGGCACGCTGGACGATGGTGTGACCATTGCTACCCGGTCCGCTGATGATGACGCGCCGTTCTCGGCATTGGCATTCAAGATCGCAACTGATCCATTTGTTGGTACCCTGACTTTTTTTCGGGTCTACTCCGGCACCCTGAATTCCGGTGACACCGTGTACAACCCGGTTAAGCACAAAAAGGAACGGGTTGGCCGGATGGTGCAGATGCACTCCAAGGACCGTAAGGAGATCAAGCAGGTGCTGGCGGGGGATATCGCTGCCGGTATCGGCCTCAAGGACGTAACCACGGGTGATACGCTTTGCGATCTCACCAACCAGATTACCCTGGAGCGTATGGAATTTCCGGATCCTGTGATTTCTGTGGCGGTTGAGCCCAGGTCAAAGGTTGACCAGGAAAAGATGGGCGTTGCACTGGGCAAACTGGCCCAGGAAGATCCCTCGTTCCGGGTTAAGACTGATGAGGAAACCGGCCAGACGATTATTTCCGGTATGGGTGAGTTGCACCTCGACATCATCGTCGACCGTATGCGTCGCGAGTTCGGTGTGGAAGCCAACATCGGTAAGCCCCAGGTGGCCTATCGTGAAGCGATTCGTAATACCTGTGATATTGAAGGTAAGTTTGTGCGCCAGTCCGGCGGTCGTGGTCAATACGGTCACGTCTGGATCAAATTTGAGCCGGCCGAAGATGCCAACGCAGAGAGTCTGGAGTTCGTCAATGAGATTGTTGGCGGCACGATTCCCAGGGAATACATTCCCGCTGTGCAGAAGGGTATTGAAGAGCAGATGGCCAATGGTGTGTTAGCCGGCTATCCGCTGCTGGGCCTGAAAGCAAGCTTGTATGATGGCTCGTTCCACGAAGTGGACTCAAACGAAATGGCGTTTAAGATTGCCGGCTCCCTGGCGGCCAAGCAGTTGGCTGGCAGGGGCGGCGCGGTGCTGCTGGAGCCAACCATGAAGGTAGAGGTTGTGTGTCCGGAACTGAACATGGGGGACGTCATGGGCGACCTGAACAGGCGCCGTGGTCTGGTGCAGGGCATGGAGGATTCCCCGATGGGTAAAGTCATTCGAGCCGAGGTTCCTTTGGGAGAAATGTTCGGGTATGCTACCGACCTCCGTTCTGCTACCCAGGGGCGCGCGACCTATACGATGGAATTCGAGAAGTACTCCGAAGCTCCTTCAAATATTGCAGAACAAATTATTAGCAAGTCTTAAAAATTAACATTACTGATTGGATAGGCAAGAGAGGCAAACATGTCTAAGGAAAAATTTGAACGCACCAAGCCACACGTAAACGTTGGCACGATTGGTCACGTTGATCATGGTAAAACGACGTTGACGGCGGCACTGACGCGCGTATGCGCGGAAGTATGGGGAGGCGAAGCGGTTGCTTTT
>CAXMOT010000145.1:0-3100 GCA_964195105.1 uncultured Gemmatimonadales bacterium
CAGTCGATTCCGCATTTGATGGTCGACCGTTTTCGCTTCGACAGTTTCGCCAGCGAGAAAATCACGCGTGTATTGCACAAAACCTACGTGCGCTACATCGATACCATGTACATGTATTTTGTCGTGACCCCGCCCGAGGCAACCGTTGAGCGCGGCTGGGAACGCGGCCAGGTGCGCGGCCGCTACAAGGCAGTCGAAGATTTCCTGGGGCATTGCATCGAAGCCTACGCGGGGATGCCCAAACTGCTGTTCAAATGGACTTCGCATAAGACACCGACCTATTTCTTCGAATTTCTGGATAACAGTGTCCCCAAAGGGACCTACCCCGAACTGATCGCGCGCGGAACCCAGGGAAAAATGCAGATCTACCAGCTACGCTCATTGATCGATATCGAACGCTTTCAACGCATCAACGTGCTCGCCACCCGCCCCGAGGACGTAGCTGCCCCTGCGGACCAGTTGCAGGTCGTTAATAACCTCGGCTTTTTCAAGCAATGCATCAAGCGCTTCGCGCTGATCGAGTTTATAGACCGGCAGGCCGACCGTAGTTTCCTCGCGATTCGCAGCGGCAGTTTCGAAGTCTACGATGCTGCATTGTTTAAACAGAACCTTGCTGATAACAGCCTGCGTGAAATGCTGGCGCAACTCGCACCCGATTTGCTGGTCGAATATCCACTAGCAGCCAACCAAACTTTATCAGTATGAGGAAAACCGCATGAGCAAATCGTTCAAGGGCAGCTGTCTTTGTGGCGCTATCAGCTACCAGTTTCACGGCCCTGAATACGTATTCCAGTATTGCCACTGTTCGCGTTGCCGCAAATTCACAGGCAGCGCGCATGCCGCCAACATTATTGTCGCACCCGACCAGTTCGAATGGTTGACGGGTGCCGATCAGGTCGCTCGCTTTGAACATCCGGACGCCAAACATTTTGCGACCTGCTTCTGTCCGCAATGCGGATCATCGCTGCCCTGGGAGGCACAAACGGGTGGCGCAGTGATCATCCCGGCCGGCACGCTGGACGATGACCCTGAAATCCGCCCCAGCCAGAACATCTTCTGGAAAGACCGGGTCGCCTGGCGCGAAGCCGTCGAATCGCTGCCACATTATGATGAGTTACAACCGCGCAAGGCGAGGGACTGAGGCATGCCAATCAAGCGTGGATGTGCATTGATTCTGGCAATCGTCAGCCTGCTGATTAACGCCCGGACCAGTGCGGCACAGTATCCCGAGAACCCGTTGCGAGACGGCGCTTCGATATACGTATCACATCAAGGTGTTTACCGTTTTGATTCCGCACAGGCCCAACCGGTGTGGAGCAGTCTGGAGGATGTCGAAACCTTCGCTCCGGTGGTAGCTGGCGATTTACTGTTAGTGGGAAGCACCCAGGGACTTTATGCACTGCAACTGGCCGATGGCGCCATTGCCTGGCACATCGAAAAGCAACACACCCTGTTCACTCCCAGCATCGCTGACCAGGCTTATGCTGGCAGCGTGCATGGTGAATTGTTTGCCGTTACGCTGCGCGATGGCGCCGTCACCTGGCGCAAATCATTCGACGGCTGGGTTTATTCACCTGCACTCAGCGACGATTCGAAATCGCTGTGGACCGGCGGCCAGGCACACGAGGTTTATGCACTCGCCAGTGACGACGGCCGGGTGCTGCAAACAATCGCCACATCGCAGGAAACGGTTTTCGGGGCAGTTGATCTCGGCAACGCGCAGGTGGCTTTCAACCTGTTTGATGGCAGCACGGTGGTGGTCAATTCCGACAGCCGGCAAATCGAAAGAACACTGCGCGGCAATTCGCAGCCCACCGGCATTTTGCGACAGGGCAACGAGATTTTTCGCAGCCACAGTGATGGCAGCCTGTCGGCTTTTGCGCGTGCTGATATGACGCTGGAGTGGCATCGCTCACTAGCCCAGCAAAACCTGAAAATGCATCCATCAATGCCTGGTTACCTGTTGCTCGGCGACCTCGACCGCAAACTGTTACTGCTAAATCTTGCTGAAAAAAACGGCCTATGTGAGCTCGCTGGCGAGGGCCAAAGGCTGTTGCCGATGCAGCTCGACACCGACAAAGTCATCTTTTTCCGGAAATCCATGCAACCTCCTGCCCTCAAGCTTGTCCAATCCCCTGCTACATGTAACTAAAACCCTGGGGGGATCCTTATGAAAGTAATAAAACTATTGTGTATGGGAGTACTTGTATTTTTGACCGGAACGGTCAATGCCGCCGCACCTTTTGGTGGTGAAGAGGACGTCAGCTATGCCAAGGACCTTTGGCAAACCATGGTTGACGCGGGCTACGCCGGTAAGGGTGGTCTTATGTCACGGCCTTATACCGGCCAACACCCACATGGCGCTATTCTCGATACTATCGAGGGCCAGATCGCGGTGCAGGGGAAACTGCATCAGATCATCGTCAAGCGTAACTATGGCGGCGAAGGCGTTAGTATCGCCAATGTCGCTAACGACCCGGCCAAGTATCTCAAGGCCGTCACCGTGATGTTGAAACGTCCAGGCTACGATCCCGAAACCAAAGACTGGTTCTGGGCCAAGTTCAAGGCTGACGGTAGTCTCGACACCAACCCGAAGGGCATGATGCTGGCTGGCAAGGTTGCCAAGGGTAAACCCAAGGGCTGCATCGCATGTCATACCGCCGCTCCGGGTGGTGACATGATGTTCCTGCACGACTAGTACCGTTGCGCCAGACGGCTTTGCATAAGCTGTAAACCTGTCTCCGATATCGGAATTACGATATCGGAATAGGGATATCAGGCTAGCAACATCCGCGACGGCGCAAATTAGTATCGAATCATCCCGGCAAGCGCTCTCTACTTGCCGGGATGATCTGTATTTTCTATCAGGGAATGGCCACTAAAACAAATCCTGCTGCTGACCCGTGATCGCGTCCATCGAAGATCCGATGGCAGTCAAAATGGTATCTGCGATCGGGGTTAACTGGCGCTCGACGATGTGCTCATAATCGAGGCGCGCACTCTGGCATTCCAGTGCCTGCGCTCCTGCCACGGTAATCACATACCTGATCCAGCTACGATTCCGGTAGCGCGACGGCTCATTCTTCTGCCGAAACTCGGC
>CAXMOT010000146.1:0-16932 GCA_964195105.1 uncultured Gemmatimonadales bacterium
TCCCCTGGGACGCGCGATGTACAGTAAACTGAAAGTCTATGCAGGCGCTGAGCACCCTCACACGGGTCAGCAGCCGCAGAAGTTAGAACTTTAATCAGGAGCAAGCAGAGAAACCATGTCAGCTACCTCATATTATGGAACCGGTCGTCGTAAAACATCTACGGCCCGTGTATTCCTCGTCCCGGGCGCCGGTAAGATTGTCGTCAATGAGAAACCACTGGATACGTATTTCGGCCGTGAAACGGCTCGCATGATCGTTCGCCAGCCACTCGAACTTACTGCAATGGCGGGCAAGTTTGATATCCGCGTGACAGTGAAAGGCGGAGGCAACTTTGGCCAGGCCGGCGCGATTCGTCACGGTATCACACGAGCGCTGATGGAGTATGACGAAAGCCTTCGGCCTTCGCTGCGTCATGCCGGTTTTGTGACACGGGATGCGCGTCAGGTTGAACGTAAAAAGGTTGGCCTGCGCAAGGCACGGAAGAGACCTCAGTTCTCCAAGCGTTAAGCGTTCAGTTATTTTTTGCGCTATTCAAGGAAACGCCCGAACCGGCAATGGTTCGGGCGTTTTTTGTTAGGCTAAATAAAGGCTGTGTCTTGTATCAACTAGGCAATTTCTTTATTATCTTGGCCTGCCAAGGGCTTCAGAATAACAATAGCTTATGCCCGGCTCACAGGTTCTTCTTCTTTGGGGAGTTAATAACGTATGACCACTGAAACTGTAAATACCGGTCGACGAACTTTTCTGATCGGTGCTACCTCTGTGGTAGGTGCGGCTGGAGCGGTTGGTATCGCAGTACCCTTCGTAGCTTCATGGAATCCCAGTGCAAAAGCCAAGTCAGCAGGTGCGCCGGTTATCTTTAATAAAAGCAAAATTGAGCCCGGCGCGATGGTGACCGTCGAGTGGCGTCGCCAGCCCATTTACGTGGTGCGTCGTACGCAAGAGGCGCTCGATCTTCTAAAGACTATCCCCAAGAGTGACCTGAAGGACGCTGATTCCGAAAACCTGGCCCAGCAGCCGGAATATGCGCGCAACGAAACCCGTGCCAGTAACCCCGAGTTCCTGGTTCTCAAGGCGGTGTGTACCCATTTGGGTTGTGCACCGAAATATCGTCCGGAAATAGGCGGGGATTTAGGTGCGGACTGGCTAGGCGGCTTCTTCTGCCCCTGTCACGGTTCCAGGTTTGATTTAGCAGGCCGCGTGTATGCGGGTGCCCCAGCGGGTGCAAACTTGCCCATCCCTCCTCACAGGTTTGATGGCGATATCCTCGTGATCGGTGAAGATGGAGGGGATGCATAATGTTGAAATATTTAGTAGATCTGCTTAATTGGGTTGATGCGCGTATCCCCGTCATCTCCACGTGGGATAAGCACCTGGGTAAGTACTACGCCCCCAAGAACTTTAATGGCTGGTATATCTTTGGTTCGCTGGCGCTGTTGGTACTGGTAAACCAGTTCCTGACCGGCGTCTGGCTGACCATGTTTTACGAACCTTCGGAAGAAGGCGCATTCGCCTCCGTTGAATACATCATGCGTGATGTGCAACTGGGTTGGTTGATTCGTTACATGCACTCGACCGGGGCCTCCGCGTTTTTTGCTGTCGTCTATCTGCACATGCTACGTGGCATGATGTACGGCTCGTACCGCAAGCCCCGCGAATTGCTGTGGCTTATCGGAATGGTGATCTATGTGGCGCTGATGGCTGAGGCTTTCATGGGCTATGTGCTGCCGTGGGGTCAAATGTCACTGTGGGGAGCCAAGGTTATCGTATCCTTGTTTGGCACACTTCCGTATGTGGGTGAGGCGCTGCAGACCTGGATCCAGGGTGATTTCGTTATCGCCGGGCCGACCATCACGCGGTTTTTTGCACTGCACGTGTTTGCCATGCCACTGGTACTGGTGATGCTGGTGTTCATCCACATCATTGCGTTGCATGAAGTTGGGTCCAATAATCCCGATGGAGTGGAAATCAAGAAGAACAAGGATGAAAACGGTAATCCCAAAGACGGCATTCCCTTCCATCCCTATTACACGGTGCATGATATTTTCGGCGTGGCTGTGTTCCTGGCGATTTTTGCGTCGATTATCTTCTTCGCGCCGGAAATGGGCGGTTACTTCATCGAGCCCCCCAACTTCGAACATGCAGACTTCCTGAAGACGCCCGAGCACATTGCGCCGGTATGGTACTTTACGCCGTACTACTCGATGCTGCGGGCCGTACCGGATCCGTTCTGGGGCTTTATGGTGATGGGAGCGGCGATCGTTGTGTTGTTCTTCCTGCCCTGGCTGGACAGGAGTCCGGTCAAATCGATTCGCTACAAAGGCATGACCAGTAAGGTGATGTTGATAGCCTTTATTGTGTCGTTCTTGATCCTCGGGGTATTGGGGACATGGGCGCCGACTGATGGTCGTACTAACCTGGCGATATTGACCACGATTATCTACTTCGCGTATTTCCTGGCGATGCCGTTCTGGACCAAGATGGAGGGCACCAAGCCGGTGCCCGAGCGCGTCACCATGAATGGTGGGATCGGCACTGTGAAGTTCTTATTGTTGGTCGCGCTTATTGGAGTGTTGACCTTCCTGCCACTCAAGGCGGTAGCGTCTGGCACTGAAGTGCACCTGGACCACATTAAGGTCGACCTGGATAACAAGGCATCCCTTCAAAGTGGCGCAAAGTTGTTTGCGAACTATTGCATGGGTTGTCACTCGGCCAAGTATTCGCGTTACCAGCGAGTCGCCGATGATTTGGAAATACCCCATGACCTGATGCTCGAGAACCTCGTGTTTAGCGATGAGAAGATCGGTTCCCTGATGACGATAGCGATGCCGACGGTGAATGCCAAGGAATGGTTTGGTACAGCGCCGCCGGATTTGACCCTGGTATCACGAGTACGCTCTCCTGACTGGCTATATACCTACCTGCGCAGTTTTTACAAAGACGACAGTCGGCCCTGGGGCGTCAATAACAAGACCTTTCCCAATGTGGGTATGCCTCATGTGCTGCTTGAGTTGCAAGGCTTAGCCGAGTGCGCCGCGGGACCTATAAAAGGGCACGCGAGGGTCGATCCGTTGACCGGCGAAACTGTCGCTGAGGATCATTGTGGCAAATTCGAGATCGTTCAGGAAGGCTCGATGACGCCGGACGAATATGACGCGGCGATGTATGACCTGGTCAATTTTATGGCCTATGTCGGCGAGCCCGTTCAGGACAAGCGCAAGCGCATGGGTATTTATGTATTATTATTTATCCTTTTCTTTGGCGTGTTTGCCTACCTGCTGAATCGGGAGTATTGGAAAGGGCTGCATTAAGCTCACCGTCCCGTTTTTCCGTCAGTTAGAAGGGCGGTGCAGGGTTAATCCCTGCGATCAACACAGTTTGGTTTTTATTGCGCGACCTCGTGTCGCGCACTTTTATTTTAGGCCTCTTATCAGGAGGCCGGACATTTTGGTTAGGAGCAATACATGGGCGTAATCGCGAAGCGGTCCTCAATGACGTTTTTTTCAGATGTGGCAGATCACTACAGTCATCGTGTGCGCATTGTGCTGGCGGAGAAAGGCGTTGCCGTCGAGATCGTTGATTGTGATCGCGGCCACAAGCCACCCGAGTTAGCTGACGTCAATCCTTACAATAGCCTGCCTACGCTGGTAGACCGGGAACTCGTGTTGTATGAGCCCAATGTGATGATGGAATACCTGGATGAGCGTTTCCCGCATCCGCCGTTGCTGCCGGTGTATCCGGTTGCGCGGGCGCAGAGCCGGTCCTATATCTGCCGCATCGAGAAGGATTGGAGTGTGGCTGTTGATAAAATCCAGCACGGTCGTGGTAGCCATGACAAGGCGCGCACAGAGCTTGCCGAGAGCATAATCAGTATCGCCCCTATTTTCGCCGAAAAGCCGTTCTTTATGAGCGAAGCCTTTTCCCTGGTGGATTGCTGTGTTGCGCCGATTTTGTGGCGCCTGCCGATTCTCGGTATCGAGTTACCTGAGAAGAAAGTAAAGCCGCTGCTTAAATACATGCATACTCTTTTTGAGCGTGAAGCTTTCCAGACCAGCCTTTCCGAGGCTGAGCGGGAAATGCGGGGCTAGTAATTGCGCCCGGCCGGGTGTGCGATCGGCGCCCCGGCCGGACTCATTACTTAATCACGCCAACCTCGACTGCCAGAGACACCTGATGACGCCAAGTAGACCTTACCTGTTGCGTGCTTTGAACGAGTGGATACTGGATAACCAGTGCACTCCCTACGTGGTTGTCGATGCAACGGTTAGTGAAGTCGATGTGCCGGAGCAGCACGTCAAGAACGGCCAGATTGTATTGAATATTAATCCCGGCGCGGTCAGGGCCCTGGAAATAAATAACGAAGCGTTAAGCTTCGAAGCGCGCTTTGGTGGGAACTCCCGGCTGATCTACGTGCCCATCGAGGCGGTCATGGCGGTGTACGCCAAGGAAAATGGGCAGGGGATGGTGTTTGGTTGGGAAAACGAGTCTACCGATCCTGAAACACCTCCTGATAAGCCCGGAAAAGCCGATAAGCCCGGCAATCGGGTAAGCGGCAAGAAGACGTCCGCCAACAAGCCGGGTCTTAAAGTAGTCAAATAGTTAAGGAACCTCAGCCCGCATCCCTCACCGATACAGCAGTAAAACGCCTTCAGCTCAATGATAATGGGTATATTCCGGGCCCCAGGCGTTTACAACTATTGCGGTTTGCTTTGCCGCGCTCTGACGGCCTCTCGACACACATCTCATCACGCCTCTTATCACGGGACTCGCTGACACATAGACGGCGTCCTGTCCGGTAATTTCGCTGTATATCAGAACCCACAGAAAGCCTTGATACAAGGCGCGTTGTGCAGTGAATATTGAACATATTAGCAAGCAACGCAACGCCGTAGCGGGGCTTTCTGTGGGTTCCCGAAGGGCGCGCCCTACAGGGCTTCTAGCTGCGTTGTCTCTCTTGCCAAGGGCCACGGCCATTAGCTGCGAGTGGCGTCTGGCCAGAAACCTTGTATGGCGCGCTGATATGAAACGAAATTACCGGACAGGACGCCCAGGTATGCGCTGCGCGTCTTTCGCGCGATCTGCGCACCGACCGGCTCGTCATCTTACGCGCCAATCGGTGAGGGGTGCGGGTTAGTCCACGTATTCGAACACCTTAACGATCTTCTGTACGCCGTAGGTCTTGTGGGCAACGGCAACCGCCTGCTCTGCTTCAGCATGGGATACCAGTCCCATCAGGTAAACCACGCTATCACTCATCACCACTTTAACCTGCATCGGGTTGACGCCACTGGTGGTTAGCATGCGCGATTTAATCTTCGACTTGAGCCAGGTATCGTTGGCGCGCGCGGGAATCGATATGGGTCCGGCAACGACCAGTTCATTGTGAACCCGTCGCACATTGCGCACCTTCCGAGCGGCTTCCTCGGCCAGCCTGCTTAATTCATTAGACTTGACTTGCCCGACCAGCAGGACAATGCCGTTGTAGCTGATCACTCCGATGTTGGCGACCTTGAAGTCGTCATGAGCCTTTTTGATATTGGCACTGACATATGTGTCGATTAATTGGTCGTCAATATAACGGCCAAATGTTCGGCTGGATTTGTCGGTACCAACCGCTTCGTCACCGGTGGTGCTGCTAACAACGGTGGCGCAGCCGCTAACGCCGACTGCAACTGCTAATGCCAGGCTGTACAGATACTTCGAGCCCATTCTTTATTCGCCTCCAAATATTTGGTAATCAATTAAGTCGCATAAACAGTGAATGGCCAACAGGTGGACTTCACGGATGCGGGTGTTATCAAGGGCCGGAACCCGTATTTCGATGTCATCGTCCTTGAGCAGGCTGGTCATATCGTTTTCATCAGCGCGAGTTAGCGCTACCACAATCATGTCGCGATCGTGCGCCGCTTGCACCGCCTGGACAACGCTGCTGGCATTCCCGCTACAGGAGGCGGCAAGCAAGACATCACCCGCTTGGCCGAGCGCCATCACCTGCTTGCTGAACACTTCACTGTAGCTGGAATCGTTGGCAATCGCGGTGATCGTTGCACTATCCGCTGCCAGCGCAATGGCCGGCAAGCTGGGACGTTCGCGGTCAAATCGGTTCAATAACAGTGCCGTAAAATGTTGCACGTTAACGGCAGAGCCACCATTGCCGCAGCCCAGGATTTTGCCTTCGTTGAGCAGGCATTGCGCCATCAGTTCTGCGGCTGCGCCGATTGGTCCGGGTAATGCATCGGCGGCCGTCGCATTGACTTCCATGCTCGCCGCAAACTGTTCCGAAACGCGCTGCTCCAGTTCCACTTTAAATAGGACCTTCGATTTTAGGGTTGATTATTGAGTTGAAATGCATCCTGAATCCAGCTGAATTGTAACTGACTTTGTGTTGATCCCGAAGCGGTTACCGCCAATACATCAAACCGATAGCAAAGTGTTTCACCGAGCCCGCGGGACTGGATGTAGTGCCGCGCCGCCGCAATCAATTTTAATTGCTTGGCATGGGTCACAGATTCGGCGCCGTCACCGAATGTTGCTGAGCGTCGAAAGCGTACTTCGACAAACACCAGCAGCTCTTGTTCCCGCATTATCAGGTCAATTTCACCGCGCCGGCAGTGGTAGTTTTGATCTACCAGCTTGAGACCATGTTGCTGCAGGTATTTTGCTCCGGCTTGCTCGATTTGCTTTCCGAACGCGCCAGGCTTGTGCGGCGGGGAAAAAAGACTGCGCCATCCTGGCGACATAACAACTCCTTGTACTCTATGGTATAGGGCGCCAGGGCGCGCATTCCATTATTCTGAGGTGCCCTAGTTTAACGTCCTGATAGTTCCTTTTTGAATCTTCGCCCAGCGCAGGGTGCGAACCACGCGGCGCTGTTCGTCAAGTGCCAGCGAGCCGGTGGCACCAAACAGGTTGGTATTCGACATGATGGCCATTTGCTTGATGCGGGGCAACAGCCGGTAACTGTCGACGCCTAGCGCGTATAGTCGGCCCAGTCGATCACTGGTGGCTGGCCAGGTCGCGTGGATCCTGGTTTTTAATTCGTAATCCTGCTGATTGAGCATCCACGGCGTTTCGCAGAAGATAATCCCGTCGAGATCGCGATTTTGCAGTGGATCGGGTGAGCCGCCGTATATATGCGAGGTCGCATAAACCGGAATTCTGCCGGCAAAGTAAAAGGCCAGGGTCGGTTTGATTTGTCGTGCCTGCTGCGGTGTCGCGACAATAAAAATGAAATCCATGTCGGTTCGGCGGCGCCCGCTAGTTTCAATTTTCTGGTTAACGATGCGGCGCACGCGCACGCTACGCGCCTCGCTGTCGTCGATATTCAGCAGTTCCTTTATCGCATCCGCATAGTTCTTTTCTTTGGCGAAGTACTGGGTTTCGAGCACCGCGCCGCTTTGCTCCGTCCATTTCTCGGCGAACGCGGCGGCGATGCGCTGGCCCCAGGGTGAGTCCGGGGCGATCACCAGGCTGGTGGTATGACCATGCTGCCATGCTTTCTCGGCGACCTGGCGGGCCTCATCCTCGGCGGCGAGCCCAAACTGGTAGAGATTCGCTGTGGCCAGGTCGGGGATGCCGTAATTTAGCGCCAGGGTAGGGACGGCGAGTTCCGGCAGCGCCTGCAGCTGCTGCACGTGTCCTTTATCCAGTGGCCCGATGATGAAATCGCTGCCTTCGGCGACGGCCAGGTCATAGGCTTGCAAAATATCGGTAGTTGCGCCGGTATCGACGATATGGATCTGCGGAATGTAGCTGAGCTTTTCACGTGCCGCATAGTAGGTCGTCATGAAACCATCGAGGATGGCCTTGCCGGCGATCTCGTTTCTACCGCTTAATGGCAACAACAGGCTCACTTTTTCGGGCCGTTCGGTGACCATGGTGCTCAGGAGGGATAGCTCATCGGGCAGGTTGCTGGCGGCAATATGTGCGGGCCAGCGGCCGAGCCAGTCGTTTAGCGCACCGAGCTGGCGATCAAGGTCGTCCTGGTTCTTTTTACTTAGCGCCGCCAGTTCCAGCCAGCCGCGCAAATTCGAATCATAGTCGGCGGTATTCGCTAGCTGCTGCTCAGGAACCTGCAGCAGGTATTGCCAGAGGCGCTCCTTGTTCATAAGCGCGCCGGTGCCGGACATGATAGGGAAAATGTGGATCAGTTCGGTGGCACTGCCGAGGAAGTTGCCGGCCAAGTCGTGGGCCTGGGCCCGCAGTTGCCCGATGCGAATGCGGATATTGTTATTTGCGGTAGCAACGGCGGCTAGCCTTTGCTGTTGGCCGTCCAGTACGACGAGTGCCGCGGCGCCATCAAATCGGTACAGTTCGAGGTCGGCGCGGGCCAGGGTGTGATTCGCGGCAATAGCCGCCGGTAAGCGCTCACTATTAATATTGGCCAGTATGTCTGCGGCCTCATCGAGCCGATTCATTTCCATCAGGATTTGCGCCGCCTGAATCCTGTAGTTTTCCGAATCCGGTGAGCTGCTGCGACGCGCGAACCTGTAGAGTTGGCTTAGCTGCTCTTCCGGTGTCGCCGCGCTCGGGAGCTCAGACTCTACCCGTGGCTGTATCCCACAGGCGCTCAGTAGCAACTGGCTCACGCAGAGTAAAACGAGTAGGGCGCGAACATAGTGTCGATGCATATCCTGGCAAATCCGGTGTTGTTGGGTGTGGCTATTTAGTTGCTGTTTCTACAAGGCAGATAGTTTACCCTACACCGACCGTTAAAAAATCTTTGTGTGGCCGATTAAGCGGTAAAAATGTTGCCAGTCATGTGGTTCGCTCCGTTTAAAAGGTACTCAACCCTGTCTGCGGAATGTTTCGAAAAACGTTTACTGCGGTCGATAAAAAATAAACCTTTCCTGCGCGGATTCAGCAATAAATGAGTGAATTGTATGTGGTCGCCACGCCGATAGGCAACCTGCAAGATATTAGCCAGCGCGCGATCGAGGTGTTACGCGATGTTGATCTCATCGCAGCGGAAGATACTCGGCACAGCAAGCGGTTGCTGTCTCACCTGGGTATTACCACCAGACTGACCTCCTACCATGAACACAACGAGGACGCCAAAACCGGCCAGCTGATCGAGCAACTGAAGCAAGGCGTCAAGGTGGCATTGATTAGTGATGCGGGCACCCCGCTGATTTCCGATCCGGGATTCCACCTGGTGCGCAGCGCCCATCAGGAATCAATTCGGGTTACCCCAGTGCCGGGTGCAAGTGCGTTGGTGGCGGCGCTGTCGGCATCGGGTATCGCCAGTGACCGCTTTGTATTCGAGGGCTTCCTGCCGTCAAAGCAGGGGGCGCGACTGGCCCGTCTTGAAAAACTCGCGGATGAATCGCGCACCCTGATCTTCTATGAGTCATCGCATCGTATTGTGGCCAGTGTTGCAGACTTCGGGCAAGCATTGGGTGGGGATCGTCAGTTGTGTATCGCCAGGGAACTCACCAAAAAATTTGAAACCATTCACTCTGCGCCGATTGCTGAGGCCCTCGAATGGTTGCAATCTGACTCTGACCAGCAGCGCGGTGAATTCGTATTGATCGCGGCCGGTAACACGGCGCTGCAGCGTGAGGAGGTGCAAACCTCTGTAGAGCAGGTGCTAGAGACGCTGCTCGCCGAGCTGCCGTTAAAGCAAGCGGTGCAGCTGGCGGCGCAGATAACCGGACACAAGAAAAACGAGCTATACCAGCAGGCGTTGGAATTACAGGATCGCTAGTTTCCATATCCGCTCAAGTTATCTAAAAAAAGTCCTTTGTTTCATACTAGCAGTTGCTATACAAACTTGCGGACAGCCGCCGCTCCGTCCAGCTGCCGAGAAGCGCAGCGAAATCCGGGTTTAAGGCAAGATATGTTTGAACGTTAGCGAGTTTATCCCGCCGCCGGATTTTGTGAGCATCACAGGGAACCCGAAGGGCGGCGAATCCGGAGCAACTGCTTTTGGGTACTTTTGGCGAAACAAAAGTGCCTCGCTCAGCGAGAGCGAAACTAATCTCCCAGGTTTCACCTGAAATCCCGAAGCAGAACCAGCTAGCCCTCAGCCCGGGAAAATGGTTTCGTTTACGGCTCCGACTCAGATACGGTTCCAGCACCAGGTTCGGTGAGCATCGCAGGGAACCCGCAGGGCAGCGAATCCGGAGCAACTGCTTTTGGGTAGCCGGTCTTTACAAGCAGGCGAAACAAAAGTGCCTCGCTCAGCGAGAGCGAAACTAATCTCCCAGGTTTCACCTGAAAATTCCGAAGCAGAAACCAACTAGCCCTCCGCCCAAAAAATTGTTTCGCTTACCGCTCCGAGTCGGAATACGGTTCCACTCGCGGGCTTAGTGAGCATCGCAGGGGATCTTCAGGGCAGCCGTATCAATATCCAGGCTTGAGTTTAGCCCCGCTAGCCATTAAGCTTGCGCGAAGAGTTGGCTGGACAGTCGTCTGGCATCTATTTTCCAGGCCCACAGTTGTAACGCGAGGGTCTGGAGAATAGGTGCCGGGAGGAAAGTCCGGGCTCCGTAGGGCAAGGTGCCAGGTAACCCCTGGGGGGCGTGAGCCCATGGAAAGTGCCACAGAAAATATACCGCCCTGCTGCTTTCGAGCGGTAGGGTAAGGGTGAAAAGGTGCGGTAAGAGCGCACCGCGCGGGTGGTAACACACCGTGGCAAGGTAAACCCCGCCCGGAGCAAGACCAAATAGGGACCCAATTGTGCTGCCCGTACAGGGTCCGGGTAGGTTGCTTGAGGTAGGTGGTGACGCCTACCCTAGATGAATGACTGTCCTAGACAAAACCCGGCTTATAGGCCAACTCTTTTATTTCTTTTTAGTATAAAAAATTCTGCTTCATAATCAAAAGATCTATTTTGATAGAATTTACATTAACTTGTAAGTTTACCCTCTTGTTTTAAGTATTCTTCCCCTCCCGGAACTTTCCCCCACACTCATCAGGTTCACGTAAGTCTTTGTGTTTTAAGGGCAAAGTCGCTGTTCGTCGGCCGTCATTAGCTTGACAACAGGAGTCAGCAATTCCTATAGTGTAGAATAGTGTCTAAATGTGGACAATTGTGGGGCTTTTAGGGTTTTTCAGCCGGTTTGGGGATTGCTAGTGTTTCGTGGTGTAAACAACATAAATCTGGATGCAAAAGGTCGAATGGCGATACCTACGCGCTATCGCGATCGCCTGCAGTCCCGTTGCGAAAACCAGCTGGTGGTAACCATCGATACGGAAGAGCCCTGCCTGTTAATTTATCCGCTGCCGGACTGGGAAGATATTCAGCGCAAAATCGAGTCATTGCCCAGCTTCAATCCCCAGGCGCGCCGTATCCAACGATTACTAATTGGTCATGCAACCGATATTGAGATGGACGGCAACGGCCGTTTGCTGCTGACCCAGCCGCTGCGTGATTATGCCCGGCTTGAAAGGAAAGCGGTACTGTTGGGGCAAGGCGGTAAATTTGAACTTTGGAGTGAGAGTTGCTGGATAGAACGCCGGGATGCCTACCTTGACGATATGGGTAGCATGGGTGCACTGCCGGTCGAATTAGAATCTCTATCGTTGTAAAGAATGGAATCCCTGGACACACATGATGCAGTGCTTCTGGAAGAGGCGCTGGAGGCGCTGGCTATCAAGGCCGATGGTCTCTATGTCGACGCGACCTTTGGCAGGGGTGGGCACAGTCAGCTGATTTTGTCCCGGCTCGGAGAGGAAGGGCGATTGTTGGTGATTGATAAAGATCCGGAAGCGATTGCGCATGCGAAGCGTCTTTTCGCCGCAGATGATCGCGTCTCCATCGTTCACGGGTCCTTTGCATCGTTGGGTGCCATTGCCCGCGACCGAAACCTGGTGGGCGGGGTCGATGGTGTGTTAATGGACCTGGGAGTTTCCTCCCCACAACTGAATGATCCGCAACGCGGTTTTAGTTTTACCCACGATGGCCCCCTCGATATGCGTATGGACCCGACGTCCGGAGTGAGTGCTGCGGAGTGGGTAAACAGTGCGCATGAGAAAGAGATTTCCCGGGTGATCAAGGAGTTTGGTGAAGAGCGATTTGCGCGGCGCATGGCGCGGGCGATCGTGGCGTATCGGGAGCAGCAGCCGTTTAGCACCACCCGGCAACTGGCAGACGTTGTCAAGCAGGCCAATCCCGCCTGGGAAAAGGGTAAACATCCTGCCACCCGCGCATTCCAGGCAATTCGTATTCATATTAATGCCGAGTTAGGCGATCTCAGTGAGGCGCTGCAGCAGGCGGTAGACGTGCTTTCGATTGGCGGTCGGCTGGTGGCTATCAGTTTTCACTCCCTGGAGGATCGGCTGGTTAAGCGTTTTATTCGCGCCCAGCAGCTGGGGCCCCAGGTGCCAAGGCATATTCCGATCCGAGCGGACCAGGTGCAACAGACAATGCGGGCGGTGGGAAAAGCGGTGAAACCCGGCGCGGCCGAGGTGGAGCGCAATGTGCGGGCGCGTAGCGCCGTCATGCGAATTGCCGAGAAGGTGGCGTGACGATGCTGAGTGAATCAGCTTACCCGGCGTCTGCAACACAATGGCTTAAAGCAGCGTTGTTATATGCGCTGTTGTGCGTGGCAGTGATGACAAGTGCCGTGTCGGTGATTTATGTGAGTCACCAGAATCGCCAAGTGTTTGCGGCGTACCAGGCCCTGCTGGGGCAGCGCGATGAGCTAAAGGTCGAGTGGGGCCGGCTGCTACTGGAAGAGAGTTCGCTTGCTGCCCATTCGCGAGTCGAGCAAATAGCTATCAATAAATTGGGTATGCAAGTACCTGAAATTAAACGGGTTATATTGGTAAGGCCATGACTGCAAAAGCACTCGAAGATGGTTTGCAGGCCTATCCCTGGCGCTTCAAGTTCGCGGTTCTGATGCTGGCACTGGCGTTTGGGGTGATCGGTTGGCGGGCGATTGAATTGCATGTCCTGGATCAGGCGTTCCTTGCTAAAGAAGGTAATGCCCGGATGTTGCGGGTGGAAAAGGTTAACGCTTACCGCGGCATGATTCTTGATCGCAACGGTGAGCCGCTGGCGGTGAGTACGCCGGTGTTATCGATTTGGGCGAACCCGGGTGAAATAGAAGACGCTGGCTATGTGGCCAGGCAATTGGCCCCGTTATTGAAGCTCAGCCGCAAGGCCCTGGAGCGGCGCCTTACTAAAAACGCCGGCAAGGAATTCATTTACTTGCAGCGCCACCTGCCGCCCGCTGCGGCCGAGGCGGTGCTGGATTATGAGTTGCCAGGTATTTACGGGCAAAAGGAGTACCGGCGCTACTATCCCGCCGGTGAAGTGGCGGCTCATTTGGTCGGCTTTACTGATATCGATGACAGCGGCCAGGAAGGCATGGAGCTAGCCTACGAGGAGTGGCTGCGCGGGGAGCCTGGTGAAAAACTGGTGCTGAAGGATCGCGTGGGCCAGGTAATCAAGGACCTGCAATCGCTCAAGGAAGAGAAGCCTGGCCAGGATATGAAACTCAGTATTGATCTGCGCCTGCAGTACCTTGCATATCGAGAGTTGAAAGCGGCGGTGACCGAGCACAAAGCCAAGTCCGGTTCGCTGATCCTGCTTGATGCTAAATCCGGTGAGGTGCTGGCGCTGGTCAACCAGCCCTCTTATAACCCCAATAAGCGCAGCAGTATCAATCACACTAATTTACGCAACCGGGCGATCACCGATGTATTCGAGCCGGGTTCCACGGTCAAACCCCTGACCGTCGCCGCGGCGCTGGAGTCGGGCAAGTTTACGGCTGCATCCAAGATCGATACGTCGCCGGGCTATATGCGCCTGGGCAGGAACACGATTCGTGATCATCGCAATTACGGGGTGATCGACCTCGAAACGCTGATTACCAAATCGAGCAACATTGGCGCATCCAAATTGGCGCTGGCGCTTGACCAGGACGCGCTCTGGAATATGTTCAGCCAGGCGCGCCTGGGCCGCGACACGGGGAGCGGTTTTCCGGGCGAGCGGGTTGGATTATTGCCTTACCACGAGAATTGGCGCGAGGTTGAATTGGCGACGCTATCCTACGGCTACGGCCTGTCCGTAACCGTCTTGCAACTGGCTCAGGCCTACACGGCGTTTGCCAACCAGGGGCAACTGCAGCCGGTTTCGTTGCTGCATAGCGAAGATATCGCGGCCGCCGAGACGGTGATGCTGAAGGCGAACGCACAGCGTGTACTCAGGATGATGGAAACGGTGGTGAGCGACAAGGGTACCGGCTCGCGGGCGGCCATCTCCGGGTATCGCGTGGCGGGCAAAACCGGCACGGTGCACAAGTTGAGTGAAGGCGGCTACCAGGCGGATAAATATCTGTCCTTGTTCGCCGGCATCGCGCCGGCTTCCAATCCGCGAATCGTCGCGGTGGTGCTGATCGATGAGCCTGGCGGCGAGCAATATTATGGCGGCGAAGTCGCTGCGCCGGTATTTTCACGGGTTGTCTATGACGCGCTGCGGGTCTTGAATGTGGCGCCCGATGACTTGCCAATCCGCAGCGAAGGCGTGGCCGACCGCGAGCCCAAGAGCGAGGATGACCGGGTATGAGTGGGAGCAGCGTCGCTTTGGCGTATGAGACAACTCTCGACCAGCTATTGCCGGGGCAGCAACTGGCGCCGGAGCAGGGCATGGTCAAGGTGGCCGGTCTGCAGCTGGATAGCCGTAAGGTAGGTCGCGGTGACCTGTTTGTAGCGCTGCGCGGCGACACGACGGATGGCCATGATTATATTGACCAGGCGATCTCGCGTGGCGCGGGCGCTGTGCTGGTTGAGCTGGAACAGGCTGCTGGTCGTGATGACATCGATGTCCCGGTTATCCCGGTCGCGGACCTGCGCATGGAGTTGGGCTATATTGCGGCGCGATTCTATGCTCGTCCGTCCAGTCGCCTGGATGTTATCGGTATTACCGGAACCAATGGCAAGACCTCCTGTTGCCAGTTTATTGCCGAGGCCTATAGCGGGGCCAGGACTGTTAGTGGCGCCAAAACTGTCTGCGGAATTATCGGTACGCTCGGTTATGGCGCATTCGATCAGCTAAATGAGACAAATCACACCACCCCCGATGCAATTGCGGTGCAACGAATGTTGGCTGAACTGGCCGAGCTTGGCATGCAGACTGTCGCCATGGAGGTCTCATCCCATGCCCTGGCGCAGGGCCGGGTGCGCGGCGTTGAGTTTGATACGGCGGTGTTTACCAACCTGACCCGGGATCACCTCGATTACCACATTGATATGGAAAATTACGGGCAGTCGAAACGCCAGTTGTTCTTCCAGCCGAAGCTGCGCCATGCGGTATTGAATGTCGATGATGAATTTGGTCGCAAACTTGCGCTTGAATTGCCGCAGGGCCTGACCCGCTATTGCTATGGGCTGGATAATAAAGCGGCGGACATCAACGCCGGTAATATCAAGTTGTCGGGCAAGGGTATCCGCGCGTCGATCAGTTCTCCCTGGGGCGAAGGCATTTTGCATAGCACCCTGTTGGGGCGCTTTAACCTGAGTAACCTGCTCGTGGTGTTTACGGTGCTGTGTATTCATGGCGCGACGGTGGCGGAAGCGCTGGCGGTCATCGCGACCCTCAAGGGTGTGCCGGGTCGAATGCAGTGCTATGGCGGCGGCAACTTGCCATTGGTGGTGGTCGATTACGCCCACACCCCCGATGCCTTGCAGACCGCGCTCGCTACCTTGCGGGAAATCTGCGCCGGCCAGTTGAGCTGTGTGTTTGGTTGCGGTGGAGACCGGGATCGGGGCAAGCGGCCACTGATGGGCCAAGCCGCAGAGCAGGCCGCCGACCGGGTGATATTGACTAACGACAACCCCCGCCGCGAGGCGCCTGCCGCCATTGTTGACGAGATTATTGCGGGGATGAACAAGCCGTCGCTGGTCGAGGTTGAGCATGATCGCTCGCTGGCCATTCGTGCGGCGATCAGCCAGTCGGCACCGGGGGACGTTATCCTGGTTGCGGGCAAGGGACATGAGAATTACCAGCAAACAGGTGCTGCCAGGGTCGCCTTTAATGATGGCGAACAGGTGAAGCAGGCATTGCAGCTTTGGAAAACACGACAACGTTAACATGTGGCAGGTATCAGGGTGATTGAGCAGACGTCATTAAGCCAAATCAGTACGCCCCTGGCGGGCCGGCTGCTGGGTGTCGATGCCGATTTTTCAGCCGTGAGCATTGATACCCGCACCCTGGGGCGCGGTGACTTGTACGTTGCCGTCAAGGGCCCGAATTTCGACGGTCATCGCTTTGTTGAGCAGGCTGGGGAAACCGGCGCCGTTGCCGCGATAGTGAGCGACACCGTGAGTAGCGACTTGCCGATGTTGCTAGTGGACGATACCCGCATTGCGCTGGGGCAACTCGGTGCGTTCAATCGTGACCATTTCAGGGGCAAGGTGTTGGCGATTACGGGGAGCGCGGGCAAAACTACGGTGAAGGAAATGGCCGCGGCTATATTGCGCCAGACCGTGGAGGTGTTTGCGACCCGGGGTAATTTCAATAACGAGATCGGCGTGCCATTGATGCTGTTGGAGCTTGGCCCGGACCATAAGGTGGCGGTGCTGGAGCTGGGCGCCAGTTCGATTGGCGAAATCGCCTATACCGTGAATATGGTTCGCCCGGATGTGGCCATTCTTACTAACGCTGCGGACGCCCATATCGAGGGCTTTGGCAGCCTCGCCAATGTGGTGCAGGCGAAGGGCGAGATTATTGACGGGCTCGGCCCTGATGGCATCGCCATTGTTAATCGGGATGATCTGAATGCATACAAATGGATCGAGCGGGCGGGTTCGCGCAAGGTCCTGACGTTCAGCCTGGAAGAGACCGGTAACGCTGATTTTTATGCCCGCAACTATGTGCCCGGTGCTAGCGGCGCGTTTCGCTTTGAGTTGGTCACCCCGGCAGGCGAGATAGAAATTAACCTGGCCCACCTCGGCAAGCACAATGTGGCGAATGCGCTGGCGGC
>CAXMOT010000147.1:0-7504 GCA_964195105.1 uncultured Gemmatimonadales bacterium
TTTCGTTTTGTCGGCATGTCCGCCAAATTATTACGCGCGAACCTGTCGGATGGTTGGCGATTGTCACCTGTCTATGCCTGGTGCTCGCCACAAGTTGCGCCTATATCCCAAATCTCGACGAAACCAGAAAGTCCTATGCGCGACCGCCTGACCCCGGTGACCGGATCGCTCTCGCGTATCCCGAACTGGCTGGCGAGACGGTATTTGCCTGGCTGGTCGAAGACCCAACGGAGGCGTTGACCAAGCGGCTCGCGCTGATCGAAGCGGCGGACCGAACCATCGATGCCCAATACTATATCTGGAAGCGGGATGTATCGGGTCATCTGGTTATAAAGTCTCTGCTGCAGGCGGCTGAACGCGGCGTCAAGGTGCGCGTGCTCGTCGACGATATCAATATGGACGGACTGGTCAACAGGGTGCGTGCGATCAATGACCACCCCAATATCCAGATTCGGGTGTTTAATCCGTTCAGTGTGCGGCTGCCCCTCGACCAGGGATTGTTTCGGCTGGTGGAGTTTTCCATCGATGGGTTCAGGCTCAATCACCGGATGCACAATAAGGTGCTAATTGGCGATAACCAGTTGGGGATTCTGGGAGGGCGCAATATCGGCAACGACTATTTTGGTCTCGATGAGAAACTGAATTTTTACGATACAGATGTGTTGGTCAGTGGCCCGATCGTGGGAAAACTGTCGGCGGGCTTTGATATCTACTGGAATAGCCCCTGGGCCCGGTCCGTCGAGGACATTGTTACGTTTAACCTGATCTCCCCGGACCTTGAGAGTACGTGGGCCAGGATTGAACGATCAATTGGGACTCATGCAGACGTGTTACCCGAACCCAAAAGCATCGATTGGCGTACGGCATTTGCGACGGCAACGGCGAGCCGGGTTGCCGAGCACGCCGTGCTATATGACGAGCCGGATGTCAGGTGGTTTCAAAAACCTGACGAGATGGCCGATGCGCTGATCGAACACGCTCGCGAGGTTAAATCCGAGGTGTTGGTCGCTACCCCGTACCTGGTTCCCACCCCTCGATTGTTGGACACTGTGCGCGATCTGCAAGCGCGGGGTGTGAAAATCAAGGTAATGACCAACTCCCTGTCCTCCAACGACCTCGTCATCGCCCATGCGTCATACCAGAAATACCGCAAGACCCTGCTAAAGTCGGGAATAGAACTGTTCGAGATGCGCGCAGATGCAGCGCTAGGCCAGGCGCCGCAGGTCATCAATGCGGAAAAACGGGGGTTTCATTCCAAGTACATCGTGTTTGATGATGACCTGGTTTATATCGGGTCCCTGAACCTGGATCCTCGCTCGGCATCTATCAATACCGAACTCGGTGTAGTGCTGCGCTCAGGGGATCTTGCGGGCAAGCTGCGCGCCTCGTTCGAAGCTTTGGCTGGTCCGGAAAATGCCTGGCGGGTCGAGCAGGATGTGAAGGGGCTGAAGTGGACATCGGCCGCCGGCGTGCTCCATCGGCAACCGGCAGCGAGCAAAAGGCAGAGGTTCTGGAGCTGGCTGCTTTCACTGCTGCCGCTGTCTAATCAGCTTTAGCCGGAATCTGTGACAAGCGTCTTCACGGCAGTTGCTCGCGCCGCCGTTCACAAGCGCTTCCCGGAGTAGGATATTGCCTATGGGTTATTGCGTATTTATCTTGGACCTGCCGCCGCGCAGGAAGAATCCGAGCAAATTAAGTCCCTGGAGGAAGATAAAGCGAAAGCGGAACAGAGATTCAAGATGCAGGTTGAGGAATCCCTGCAATTGATCCAGAAGCGCAGCCGATAAGCGCTATTGCGGCTCATTGTCACCGTTATTGTGGTGATCAAATAGCGCCGTGACACTGGACAGGAATTCGGTGTGCAGGTCAACGGTGTCGCGCTCGCCAATATCGTCAAAGTGTTTGGCCAGCCATGCTTCCATAGTCTCGCGGCCTCGGTCCCTGAGACCGGTGAGGAACGACCAGTCGGTATTGAATTTGCTGGCGGCACTTAAATCGCACATTGCCTCGTCCGAGCGAATCGAGTGCAGCAATATATCCTTGAATTTCCCCGCATGCTCTTCCTTGAGCATGTCATTGGCCAACAGCTTCTTGACGAATGCGATGGCGCGCATGTCCTTAATTAGTGAGGAGTTGAAAGATATCTCGTTGATCCGGTTAAAAATATCGGGTGCTGTCTTGGGGATTTCCTCCCGGACCATGGGGTTGATATGCAATATCATGATGTCCCGGGTATCGGTCTGGTAAAACAACGGGTATAGCGAGGGATTGCCCATGTAGCCACCATCCCAGTAGTGCTCGCCCTCTATTTCAACGGCTTTGAACAGCTGCGGCAGGCACGCCGATGCCAGGGCGACATCAATGGACAGTTCGGCCGTGTTAAAAACCCTCACCTTGCCGGTTTTGACGTGGGTGGCGCTGATAAACAGCTTCACGCAATCGCAGTGTCTTAGCTTTTCAAAATCAATCGTATCCTCGAGTAGCGACTTGAGCGGATTAATGTCCAGCGGGTTAAATTGATAGGGCGATACCAGGCGGGTCATGCTATCGAGCATGAAGAAGGAAAACGGATGCTCCGTTGGCAGCGACAGCATCCGTAGTAGTGGGTTGCTGCCCATGGGGTTATAGGCCCGGGCAGTATCGGCGACGTTCCGCCAGAGATCGTGCAGCACTTCCCGGGCCCGGTCATTGCCGCCCTCGTAACTCCCGTAGGCCAACGCGACCGCGTTCATGGTTCCCGCGCTGCATGCACAGATCCCGTCGATGCCGATGCGGCCATCTTCCAGGATCTTGTCCAGGACTCCCCAGGTGAACGCGCCATGGGCACCGCCGCCCTGCAGGGCGAGGTTGACCATTTTGGGTTTCGCGCGCGAGTGATAGGTTGCCATAATCGATATCAGTCCAAATTGGCGGGCGAGTGGCCCGCTCTGTTAGTGTGGATTGGGCGCACAGCTCAGGCGGCGGTCCAGCCGCCGTCCAGTGGAATCGCCGTCCCGGTAATATTCTCCGCCGCGTCGGAGCAGAGGAAAATAGCGGTGCCTGCGATCTGCTCTACGGTAGTAAACTTTTTGGTCCACTGCGCCGCCAGCAGGACATTGTTAATCACCTCTTCCTCGCTGATGCCTCGTGCCTTTGCGGTATCGGCGATCTGGTTCTCGACCAGTGGTGTATAGACGTAGCCGGGGCAGATCGCATTACAGGTAATATTGGCCTGTGCAACTTCCAGGGCTACGGTCTTGGTCATGCCGATAACCCCGTGCTTGGCCGTCACGTAGGCCGATTTAAATGGTGATGCGACGAGACCATGGGTTGAAACCAGGTTGATGATGCGCCCCCACCCCTGTTGTTTCATGTACTTAAGGGCGGCCCGGGTGGTGTGGAATGACGAGGACATATTAATCGCGATGATGGCATTCCACTTTTCGATCGGGAATTCGTCAATGGGTGCGACATGCTGGATGCCGGCGTTGTTGACCAGGATGTCGACCGATCCGAAGCGCTCCGCAGCCGCGTCGATCAGGCCTTCTATCTGCTCAGGTTTGGTCATGTCCGCAGGGTTGTATATCGCCTGGCAACCCAGCCCCTCGAGCGCCAGTCGCTCCTTCTCAATCGCTTGGGGATCGCCGAAGCCGTTCATGACGATGTTTACGCCCTGTGCCGCGAAGCCCTGGGCGATACCTAGCCCGATGCCGCTGGTAGAACCGGTGATGACGGCGGTTTTTCCTTTGATAGACATGATTTTATTCCTGAATCTGTTAGCAGTGTGTTTGCTGTATAACGGCCCATTGGGTTGTGCCAACTTTCCATCCTCATCGAAGGGAATGTTGCGGGTAAGTAATGGGGGTCTATGGCCGACATTCAAGCCAGCGCCAAGATTAATGCCGTTGCTTGATGATTGCCAGCTTGATGATTGCCAGCGTGATGATCGCCAGCGTGAATATTGCATGGCGCAATATTCGCAGAGGCAGCGTGTCTCAACCTACCCCATACCAGGCAGAGTTGTTATGATTGCGTCTCCGCGAAGAGATAAGGGAACCTCCGATTAATAACTTAATACCTCTGCGAGACCTGAAGGTTTTAGCTGCAAGGCGGGAGTTGCCGCCAATGCTTATTGCATTGGCAAAACTTCTATCACAGCAGATGAAGCCTTCAGGCCTCGCCCCATGGGGCTTGCAGAGACTTGCTGGCTCTTTGTTGGCTTCGCCTCCAAGGTCTGGACATTGCTGCGCAAAGCCGCCTCAATCCAGCAAGTCTCTGTAAGCCAGAGGCATCAAGGTATTAATCAGAGGTTCCCTGGCAATGCGCTCCACTACTATCTTGAACATATTGGCCGATGGCCAGTTCCATTCCGGCGCTCACCTGGGCGAAATGCTGGGGTTGAGCCGCACCGCCGTGTGGAAGCAGGTTAACAAGCTCGAGCGGGAATTACAGCTGCGCATTCACTCCGTGCGGGGCAAGGGCTATCGCCTGTCGACCCCCCTGGAGTTGTTGTCAGAACCCGCTATCCGAGAGCTCATGACGCCTGTCGCTGCCGAGCGATTCCCGGTTGTCGATATTGAATTAAAGACCGAATCAACCAACCAGTTAGCCAAGGCGCGCGGCGCTGGCGCTCATCCCTATGTGTGCCTGGCCGAGATGCAGAGCGCGGGGCGGGGGAGGCGTGGTCGTGACTGGGTAAGCCCGTTCGGCAAGAATATTTATATGTCCCTGTGCTGGACCTTTGAAGAGGGCGTCGGCGTACAGCAGGGCCTGAGCCTCTGTGTGGGCATAGCGCTGGCCCGCGTAGTGCGCCGCCTGGGTTTGGCTGAGGCGGGCTTGAAATGGCCAAATGACCTGCTGTATCGCAATCACAAGCTGGCGGGCATCTTGCTCGAGGCGGTGGGCGAGTTGGCGGGCGCCATGACCGTGATTATCGGCATCGGCATCAACGTGGATATGGATCCGCAAGAGGGCGCCGATATCGGGCAGCGCTGGACCGCATTTAACCGCGAAGGTGGTGCACGGGTAAATCGTAATGTCCTGGCGGCCGGAGTATTGAACGAGCTGGGTGTCGTGTTGCCCGCGTTCCAGCAATCAGGATTTGGCGGCTTCAGGCAGGAGTGGCAAGATTACGATGTATTATTCAATAAGCAAGTAGCGTTAACCGGCATTAATAACGAGGTTGAGGGCACCGCGCGTGGCGTATCGCCCACCGGCGCGCTGATTATAGAAACCGGCGCCGGCAGGTCTTACCATGAGGCAGGTGAGGTCAGCGTGCGTGAGCGATCATGATTCTAGAGCTTGATGCGGGCAATTCGCGCGTCAAGTGGCGTATCGTCGATGCCGCAGGCGTATCGGTGATGTCCGGTACGGTGAGCCCTGTGGCGGCACTTGAAACCCTGGCGCTGCCAGCGCAGCCAATCACGCGGGTGCGACTGTCCTGCGTTGCGGGCGCAGCGAACGAGCAGGCTATCGTCGAGTGGGCCAGGCATCGACTCGATGCGGAGCCGGAAATTGCCCGCACGCAACTCGAGTATAACGGCTTGCAGATCGCGTACCAGGATCCGCAGCGACTCGGTGTTGACCGCTGGCTGGCAATGCTGGCGGCGAAGCACGTTACGACCGCGCCGGTCTGCGTCATCGACTGTGGCAGTGCGGTTACCGTTGACCTGGTTGCGGCCGGCGGCCGGCATCTTGGTGGTTACATAGTGCCAGGCATGAGGCTGCAGCGGTCGGCTTTGTTGCGCGATACCGGGCAGGTCCAGATGACGGAGGCTGCCAGTGAAGAGGCGATCGCATGGGGTCGCAGTACCGAAGAGGCCGTTAACCATGGCATCAACAGGATGATGCTGGGTCTTGTTGAATCGGTGTTGGCTGAATTGGCTGACTCAATGCCCGATGTAGAAATATATTTTACCGGCGGTGATGCCGCTACTATGATGCAGCATATTAAATCCGATTTGCCATGCCGGGAGCACCCTGAGCTGGTGCTGGATGGCCTGGCGCTTGCGCTCCCCTGAACCTGACGAACTGAAACTTCATGCGCTGGATATTCTATTCGCTGATAGCGATTAACCTCGGATTCTTCCTGTGGCATGCACTGTCGCCCGATGAGTCCAGGCACGCGAATGCCGCACAGGCAGTGCCTGGTTCAGGGGATGTCGCTCCGATTTCCCTGCTGCTTGAAGTTGAGGGCCAGGCGGAGCCTTACGACCTGAACCAATTGGCCCGGGCTATTGAGCCGGGTCCTGTGCTGAGTGAGCCTGTCGAGGGTGTAACCGAGGAGCCGGCGTCTGAAGTCGAACAACTGTGCGATGCTTTAGGGCCCTTTATTGAACGCGAGCAGGGCGTCAGGCTGGCTGAGCGGTTTGAAAGCCTTGGCGTCGAAACTAACCTGGCTACCGAATATGTGCAGCTGGCGGGCGGTCACTGGGCCTATATAGAACCGCAAGCGTCATTGCAGGCGGCGCTCATCATGAGCGGCGAGTTAAAACAACAAGGCATAGACGCGTACCTGATCAGCGAGGGCGACCTGAATAATGGCCTGTCATTGGGGATCTATAGCCTGGCGGCGGATGCGGAGCCGTTGCGGCAGCGCCTGCAGGATGCCGGAATCACGCTGGTGGTCGAGGAAAGGCCCGCCGTTCATGAAGAGTTTTGGGTGCTTTTGCCGTCCCAGGAATTCGCCTCGATCGACCCGGAGAAACTGCAGCAGCTCTCCGAATTTACATCCCAAAATCAAACAATTAAAAAAGTTTGCAAACCTGTTGCTTCAACCCTTTAGTTCCACTAGAATTGCGCCCCTAATTTTTAGGCTGTGGCTTTGCCTCCTTAGCTCAGTTGGTAGAGCAACTGACTTGTAATCAGTAGGTCATCCGTTCGACTCGGATAGGGGGCTCCAGTTTTTAACCGCGCTGTATTTTTGGTGCGGTATTCTAATGGCACTGTGATGGGAATCCGTCGGCGGCGGAACTCGTTTGCAGTGCATTAGTGTTTTAGGGAGGGGTTCCCGAGTGGCCAAAGGGATCAGACTGTAAATCTGACGCGTAAGCTTCGGTGGTTCGAATCCACCCCCCTCCACCAGTTCAGGTGGCAGTGGGCAGAGTGCTGTATTAGCTCGCTGCTTTCTTTATTAGGCCTTTTGATTGGCGGGTATGGTACAACGGTAGAACCTCAGCCTTCCAAGCTGATGATGCGGGTTCGATTCCCGCTACCCGCTCCAAGGTTGTACCGCTGAAGTGTTAAGTGTTTGGCTCATATAGCTCAGTCGGTAGAGCACTTCCTTGGTAAGGAAGAGGTCACCGGTTCAAATCCGGTTATGAGCTCCATTTAAAGTTTTTAATTGACCGTTTTTTTAACGATTTAAAAGTAGAAGAGGCAAGCGATGTCTAAGGAAAAATTTGAACGCACCAAGCCACACGTAAACGTTGGCACGATTGGTCACGTTGATCATGGTAAAACGACGTTGACGGCGGCACTGACGCGCGTATGCGCGGAAGTATGGGGAGGCGAAGCGGTTGCTTTT
>CAXMOT010000148.1:0-30374 GCA_964195105.1 uncultured Gemmatimonadales bacterium
CGCCATGACCTCAGCGAGGCCGGGGGCGTTGCGGCCACGCTCCAGCGCATCTTCCAATAATCGGCTAACGACGACGCTGCGTTCACACATCGTGACGCAGGCGCCCGCGGTAGCGATCACGAATGCATCCCTGCCCAACCCCGCCGTTGTATCCAGCACCTGCAGCCCCTGCACGCTATGCTTGCCACCAACAGCCTTGAGGATAAGCTCATCGCTACGTGAGACGCGACGGTGCCGGTAACCCATGGCGCCGCTGGAGAAGTCGATGAAGTAGGGGTGAGAATGGGTTAACTCGAGGTCCTGGAGGCCAATACCGTGTTCGCCGACCCGAATCAACATAGAGACACGATCCGGCACCTCTTGCTGCGAGAAAACCAGCGCTAGTTGTAATTGTTGCGCGAGCGCTTGCGCGTGCGCATCGAACAGCGGATTCTCCGCCTGGATGGCTATTTCTTTAGCGGGCGCAGAATGGCTCAGGCTGTCTCATCCAGCCCGAATGTGCCGCGAGCGAGGTCACTGCCCATTTGCGCAGTAGACTGGTAAGCATTGAGTGCCCGTTGCTCGGGACGGGAAACGGGAGCCGCATTCAGCACCCGCAAATCGATACGTTCGTTATCGAAAGACGGCGCAACAAGGGCCTCGGACGACTGGCCCGACGGAGCAACCCGGTTGTCCGCCGGTATAAACTCCTGGTCGACCTGCGAATCCGTAGCAACCGTCGGCAATGCGACATCATCCGCAGCACCGCGACGTATACCGTCCTGGGCCCTGACTGAACTGATGATTGGGTTGCTGATAATCATAACGCTATGCTGCCCCGGGTCGGGATCAGTTAATATTGATGTTAATCATAAGCCCACTGCGCCGGCACCGACCAGGTATGCCGAGCAAACGAAAACGGCTCCATCCCACTAATTAATTAGAAATCCTTTATCGCCAGAAGTTTACCTAACCAGATTGTTTTTTCACACAAAAAAGATCAACAACAGTGCACCCAGCCCTAGCCGGTAAATCACGAAAGGCGTAAGGCCAATGCGCTCTACAATTTTCAGGAACCACGCGATACAAAGATAGGCACTGGCAAAGGCCACGGCGGTGCCGACGATTAGCATCTGCCAATCCACATCGACTTCACCCGAAACACATTCCCATAGCTTCAATGCGCCGGCAGCGCCGATAATCGGTATCGACAACAGGAACGAAAAGCGCGCCGCATCAGTGCGATTGAGCCCGAGCGCCAAAGCAGCGGCGATCGTAATCCCGGAACGCGACGTCCCGGGAATCAGTGCCAGCATCTGGGCCAGGCCAATCAATACCGCGTCCTTGAGTGTCAGGCTGGCTAACCCACGGCCATGCTTTAACTGGTCCGCCACAAAGATCACCACACCGAAACCAATAGTCGCCGCCGCGATAACCCAGGTGGCTCGAAAATGGCTTTCCACCACATCATTGAGAACAATGCCAGCGAGACCTGCAGGGACGGTCGCCACCAATACCCACCATGCCAGCCGGCTGTCATCACTTGCGCCACCACCTGTAACCGACGCCAGCCAGGCACGAATCATATTCCCGACATCGCCACGAAAGAACACCACCACAGCACCCAGGGTGCCTACGTGCACGGCGACGTCAAATGCCAGGCCCTGGTCGGGCCAGCCTAACACTTGAGCCGGCAGGATCAGGTGCGCAGAGCTCGAGATCGGCAAGAATTCGGTGAGACCTTGCAACAATGCAAGTACGATGGTTTGAAACAGGTCCATGCTAAAATTTATCCAGCTATTCCACGATCAGGCTTTCTTCTGCCAGGCGGTACTATCGCGCAGGTAAACCGGCAACGCCTGCTCAGCCTCGACGACCTGGCCCAATTTGAACTGTTCACTCGCGAGTCTCACCAGGTCCAGCGCATGCGGATAGCAGTCGGCGTCAATCGAGGTCATGCGCTCCACAAGGCGGTCTGGAAACGCTTCCTGCAAGTGCCAGCCGGTGCCCGCGCCAAACCAGCTGCCCACCACATCGTCACCTATACAATCCGGTAACAGCTGCGCAGGGGGCGAGAGGTTATCACTACCTTCCAGCACCGCCAGTCCATCCACACGCCGATAACTTGCCCAATAAACCTCTCCCATGTGCGCGTCCAGAACCGCTACCACACCATTACAGTCATGCTTTCTCATTGCGCCCTGCGCAATCGTCGCGAGTGTCGACACTGGCACCACCGGGATATCTGCGCCAAACGCCAGGCCCTGGACCACGCCGGCGGCGATGCGCAAACCCGTAAATGAACCCGGGCCACGCCCAAAAGCCAGGCAATCGAGCTGGGACAGCTTTAGTTCAAAGTCCGCGAGCAAGCTCTCGACCATGGGAAGTAACTTGCGTGCATGCAAACGCGGCAGGATTTCAAATCGCTCGACCACCTCTCCATCGCATTGCAGTGCGACTGAACAGGCTTCGGTGGAGGCATCAAGGGCAAGAATACGCGTCATGTGAGGACAGGAATCAAAATAAACTTCACTATTCGACTGGCTGGCCAACGCTCCAGCGCAACTCGCCGACAGCCTTGAATTTATTTATAGACATTGCGCCCCGGGCATTCTTCTTTAGCATCTCCTGGTCCGGGATCGCTTGCTCGAGTTGCGCCCTGCTGAGTTCATAGATAGCCTCTGTTTGATACTGGTCATTCATCAGCACCAGCAGCGTGCTATCCCATCCCCCATCGAGGTTTAGCTGCCCGACGCGGTAACCCGATTTGTTGGCATCGAATATGACACGCCCCTTAATCTGTATTTTATATACCGCCATGTCGCTTTCACGCAGCGCATCAACGGCCCGCTCGGATTCTGCCGGAGGCACCAGGCCCAGCAGGCGCATCGCGTCATACTTGGCAATTTCTGCGCTGACCGGCAAGGTGGCACCCGTCGATCGACGATACTCAGCCGCCAGGCGCCGGGTTTCTTCCATCAATTTGTCGAGCTTATATACGGACATTCTGCTTATCGGTTAGCTGCAACCATGAATCGCTCCGCCCATTGTACAAAAAAATAAGCCCCAGAATCTGGGGCTTATCTCGCTGTCAACATCGCGTCGTGGATCAGGATTTAACGTTCGCCGCGCTCCCGGTTGGGGCCGGAGTAGCACTAACCTTGGCAGCAGCCGGTTTGGTCGCAGGTGCTTTGGCCTTTGCCGCTGGTTTGGCCACAGTCTTGGCTGCTGCTTTCGTGGCGGCAGGCTTCGCTGCCGGGGCCTTGCGGGCAGCTGCAGGTTTAGCAGCCGCAGATTTAGTCGCTACCGCCTTCTTCGCTGCCGGTTTGGCCGCAGGCTTGCGCGCCGCCGGTGCCTTTTTAGGTGCTGCTTTCGCAGCAGGGGCTTTTCGAGCAGTGGCAGCTTTGGGCTTAGCCGCGGCAGCTTTCGCAGCAGGGGCTTTTCGAGCAGTGGCAGCCTTGGGCTTAGCCGCGGCAGCCTTCGCAGCAGGGGCTTTTCGAGCAGTGGCAGCCTTGGGCTTAGCCGCGGCAGCCTTCGCTGCAGGAGCTTTTCGAGCAGTGGCAGCCTTGGGCTTGGCCGCGGCAGGCTTGGCCGGGGACCGCTTCGCGACAGACTTGGCCTTGGCCACTACTGCCGCTTCTTTCTTTTGCAACTCAGCAAGTTTCTTGGCCGCCGTGGTGGCCGCAGCTATTACCTTGCTGCCTTCCGTTCGAGCCTTGACTCGATGCCTGGCTTCATCCAGCTTCCCGCGCTGCACCCGCCACTTCGACTCGAAACCGGCAACCGCCCTGGCATAATCGGCTTCCGCTTTGGTCGTCAGGGCGTGTCGGTATTCCTTCAACCGGGCTTCGACGTCAGCTTCGATAGACTTTACTTTCGCCTCGACCTGAGCAGACGCGTGCTTGATCTTTGCGACCTGATCCTTGACTCGCAAATTACCAAATGAATTATTTAATTTAGTGAGATCCTTGCGCGCGGTTTCAATCGCCCGCTTATTCGCATCATTCGCTGCCTTGGTCGCTTTTGCGGTCGCGGCCATGACACGTTTTTGTGCCTTCTCAATCTCCTTTTTCACCTTCGACATATCGGCTTCGATGGTCTTTCTCATTTTTTCAAACTTGACCAGGGCCGAGCGAGTTGGCGACGTTTTTTTTGCCTGGGGCATCGTTATTCTCCTTGATTAACATGATGGACAGCGAAAAACACTCTTTAAAATATACTCTTAAAATCCAAAAAGTACAGTTTCTTAGTGGCGCCGGAAGGCCCGGACTGATGCCTTCACAGCGCGCAAGTTTTACAACCACCCCTGCCCGTTAAAACGCAACTTGCAACGCACGTTGCGTTTACCACCTGGCCGATTTAGGCAACAGGGATTACGCGCTAACCCAGGCGGGCCATCACCTGTTGTTTGATGCTATCAACCGATCCAACACCTTCAACCTTAATGTATTTTGGCGAACCGGCGGAGCCATCATCGGCCCATGCACTGTAAAATTCGACCAGCGGTTTGGTCTGGGAATGATAAATCTCGAGCCGCTTACGAACCGTTTCCTCGCTATCATCATCGCGCTGCACCAAATCCTCGCCCGTCACATCGTCCTTGCCTTCGGAGGCTGGCGGATTATAGGCGACGTGATACACGCGACCCGATTCTGGATGCACACGACGACCACTGAGGCGCCGGATAATTTCTTCATCGGCGACATCGATCTCAACCACCGCATCAATGTTGACCTGCGCTTCGCGCAGTGCATCCGCCTGCGGGATAGTGCGCGGGAAGCCATCGAACAAGAATCCTGATTCGCAATCCGGCTGCGTGATTCGCTCCTTGACCAGGTCAATAATAATCTCGTCGGAAACCAGCCCTCCCGAGTCCATAATACCCTTGGCTTTCAAGCCCAACTCCGTGCCGGCCTTGACCGCGGCGCGCAGCATATCGCCTGTGGAAATCTGTGGAATACCAAATTGCTCAGTTATAAATTGCGCTTGGGTACCTTTGCCCGCACCGGGCGCACCCAATAGGATTACTCGCATGTTTCCTCCTGTAAATTATTTTTCGTATTGGAGCACCTTGCCCAGATGCCTGCAATGAAATCAACGCTTCACCTTGCGGACGCGGCCAATCCTCGATCAGCCACTGTTCAGCCAACGCTCAGCTGGCGACTCATCAGCGCTGCCACTATAACCTCTTTTAGTTTACCTTAACATGAAATTGTGGCCGCTCGGGAATGACTCGAGCAACCGGCTAGCCTCGGTTTTCGCGATCCTTGGCCTGCTGCCAAAGTTGCTCCAGTTGCTCAATCCCCAGCGCATCCATCTCAGTATCCAGGTCCCCTACTGCCGCCTCAACATGACGAAAGCGAGTCTCAAATTTGTTGTTGGCCGAACGCAGGGCCTCTTCAGGCTGCACCTCGAGCCATCGAGAAAGATTCACGCAGGTGAATAACAAGTCGCCCATCTCTTCCTGGATTTCCGCCTGGTTATGCTCGACTATGGCACCGCGCAGTTCTGCGATTTCCTCTTCCAGCTTGGCAAACACACCATCGATTTGCGGCCAGTCGAAGCCCTGGCTTGATGCCCGGGACTGCATTTTATAAGCACGAACAATAGCCGGCAGGGCGGAGGGAATATCATCAAGCACGCCGTGGATTTGTTTCTCGCCGCGTTCTTCCCGTTTGATCTGCTCCCATTTTTTAGAGACGGCAGCTTCGTCCACCTCGCCTGTAGCGCTGCCGGCAGATGCGAGGGTGCCGTCGGGAAATACGTGGGGATGACGACGCAGTAATTTGCTCACTATCCGGGACACAACGTCATTGAAATCGAAGTTGCCCTGCTCGGCGGAAAGCTGCGCGTAAAAAACCACCTGGAACAACAAATCCCCCAATTCCTGGGACAACGCCGCGGGGTCTCCATGATCAATCGCTGCGGCGACTTCATAAGCTTCTTCAAGCGTAAAGGGCACCAGCGACTGCAGTGTCTGCTTCTTGTCCCAGGGACAACCCGCTTGCGGGTCGCGTAAGGCGGCCATCAACTGCAGCAAATCATCGAGCGAGTGTTGGTTCACGGTATCCCCTTGTGCTTGCTTCATTGAGTTGCTTAACCTGCCCTGCCCTTCACAGGCGAACGTGACGAAAACGCTGAATCTGCTCAGCCACCCGCGCGCACCCTTTTGACTTCAATCATGTTTGGCAACTGGTTAATCTTGCCAAGCACACGGCTCAGCACATCAAGATTAGGCACTTCCGCAGTCACGCGCAGGTCGACCATATTATTCTGTTCGTTGGTGACAGAGTTCATCGCAATCACGTTGACCGTTTCGTTCGCAAACACGGTGGTGATATCACGCAGCAATGCCGGGCGGTCGAATGCATGGACCATGATATCCACCGGATAATGATCTTCCGCCTTACTGCCCCAACGCACATCGATAATGCGGTCCGGCTCACTTTCCTGCAGGGCCTTGGCATTGATGCAATCGCGCCTGTGGATTGAAATCCCGCGGCCATGGGTGATATATCCCAGGGAGTCATCACCGGGCACCGGTTTGCAACACCCGGCGACGCTGGACAGCAAGTTGTCCACGCCCATAAATTCCAGATCCTGCGCTGACCTCACCGAGCCGCTACGCGCCAGCTTAAACACAGGCTCGTCTCGCGGTTCGCCACGGGGTTCGAGTTGCTCCTGCGCTGCCCCGATCACCTGGGCAAGCCGCAGGTCCCCGGCGCCAAGCGCCGCAAACATGTCTCCGGCACTCTGGTAATTTACTTTCGGTGCAAGCCTGTCGATGTCGACGCTACCAAGCGCCAGGCGACGCAGCTCTCGCTCGACGATCGAACGACCGGCCAGCGCATTCTTTTCCTTATCCTGCAGCTTGAACCAATGCTGGATTTTCGAGCGGGTTCGCGAAGCCATCGCATAGCCCAACGATGGATTCAGCCAGTCCCGGCTAGGGGAGCCGGATTTGGCGGTGAGAATTTCCACATGATCGCCGGTGCGCAGTTTATGGTTCAGGGTCACAATCCGTCCGTTTACCTTGGCGCCCCGGCAATGGTGCCCGATCTCGGTATGCACCCGATAGGCGAAATCAATCGGTGTCGCGTCATTTACGAGGTCAACAACGTGCCCTGCAGGCGTAAACACATAAATTCGCCCGGGCTCGATCTCAAGGCGCAGTTCGTCGATCAGGCTATCCGGGCCGCCTACTTCTTCATGCCACTGCAGTAGTTGGCGCAACCACTCGACTTTCTGCTCATATCCCTGCTCGGATTGAGACTTGTCGGTGCCTTTGTAACGCCAATGCGAACATACGCCATACTCGGCATCTTCATGCATGTCAGGCGTACGAATCTGGACTTCCAGAACCTTGCCTTCGGGACCAATCACTGCAGTATGTAATGACTGGTAACCATTGGTTTTCGGGGTAGCGATGTAATCATCAAACTCGTTGGGGATATGTCGCCATAACGAGTGAACCACGCCGAGTGCCGCATAACAATCACGGTTTTCGGGTACCTGGACCCGCAGCGCGCGGATATCGTAAACCTCATCGAAGCTAATATGTTTGCGTTGCATCTTCCGCCAGATGCTATAGATATGCTTGGCACGGCCGGTAATCGACGCATCGATATGTACGGCTTTGAGCTGGGCCTGCAATAAATCGACCACGTTATTGATATAGCCGTCTCGATCAAGCCGCCGCTCAGCCAGTAGGTTTGCGATCAACTTATAGTTTCCCGGCTCAAGGTACCGGAACGAGATATCTTCCAGTTCCCATTTCAGGTGACCGATACCCAGTCGATGGGCGAGTGGCGCATAGACATCAAAGACTTCCCGTGCCACCTTCTGGCGGCGTTCCTCGGATTCATTTTTGACCGCACGAATCGCCCAGGTTCGTTCAGCCAACTTGATCAATGCAACCCTTACATCGTCGACCAATGCAACCAGCATTTTCCTGACGTTTTCAACCTGGCGCTGCGAATCCCCAAGCACAACGCCGTCAGTGGGAGTGCGCACTGCCGAGATGACCGCCATCTGTTGTACGCCCTCGACCAGCTTGCACACCGCGTCACCAAATTCCTGCCGGACCGTGGCCAGGGGCAGGCGATCCTCGCGCACCGCGCGGTATAGAATTGCCGCAACCAGGCTGTCCAGGTCAAGCTTGAAGTCGGCAAGTATCTCGGCCATTTCCAGGCCTGCGTAAAAACAATTACGTTCTGGCTGGGTAAAGGCCTTTTCATTCGGCTGTTTGGGCGCCGCTTCCTGCACCAGGTCACACGCCTTGCTAATCAGCGAGAGGTCATCAATTTCAAGTGTGGCGCGCAGGCGTTGCAGCCAGGCATCGATATCGATGCTGCCCGCAATCGCTTCAGTCTCCAGCTTTCGAACCTGTACCATTTACCCTAGCCCGCTCGTATTTTACGTAAGATATTGATATGTAAATTAATAATTTAAATTCCCCAATTACTCTTTAGGTAAACTAATATCCGCTAACGGGTTTTACAAAAAAATCTCAGCGCATCCTGCCGCGTTATCGCTCTTGCCAGGGGAGTGGCCAT
Organism: uncultured Gemmatimonadales bacterium; assembly: GCA_964195105.1. Lineage (GTDB taxonomy): Bacteria > Pseudomonadota > Gammaproteobacteria > Pseudomonadales > IMCC2047 > CAMYKE01. Next base: position 8,535 of record CAXMOT010000148.1, read on the forward strand.
CACCTGCGAGCCACGCCTTGCATGACACGCTGGGATCTCCCGTAAATCCCCTCTCCAACTGCGGATTCCAGGGCTATCGTTTCGATTTTTTCCTGATTCTGTCGAACACCGCCAATGACTCGACGTGAGTGGTATGCGGGAACATATCAAAAATACCGGCCTTGGCCAGACTATAACCACGTTGCTTCAATTCCCCCGCATCCCGCGCCAATGTAGCTGGATTACAGGAAACATAGACAATCCTGGACGGATTCAGTTGCTCGATATTAGTGACTATTTCCAGGGCACCGGAGCGCGGCGGGTCAATCAACAATTTATCGAATTGTTCAGCCGCCCATTCTACGCCAGTAAATTCCTTGGTTAAATCGGCCGCATAAAACGCTGCGTTGTCGAGGCCGTTGCGTGCTGCATTTTCATTACCACGCTCCACCATCATTTCGCTACCCTCGACGCCGATCACGGTGGCGCCGGATCTTGCCAGGGGCAGGGTAAAATTGCCCAGACCGCAAAACAGGTCCAACACTCGCTCGCCGGGTTGTGGATCCAGGTACCTGATCGCCTGACTAACGATCTTTGCATTTATCTCGGCATTGACCTGGGTGAAGTCCATGGGATGAAAGGCCATCTCCAGGTCAAATTCGGGCAGCCGGTACGTTAACCTGTCGTTATTATCCTCAGGCCAAATCTTGTGCACCGAGTCGTTACCGCCGGGCTGCAAATATACCTGCAAGTTATGTGCCTTCCCGAAGTCAACCAGCCTTTCTATATCCTCGGGCGTAAACTCCTCGAGGTGGCGAAATACCAGGGCCACGTCAACGTCGCCCATGGCGACCTCGATCTGCGGAATCGCCCGGAAGATCGTCAGGCCGCCGATCAGCTCGCGCAACGCCAGCAATTTCAGGCCAATCCGCTCATCCAGGACCTTGCATTCGGCAATATCTGCGATAAAACTGCTGCCTTTTTCGCGAAATCCTACCAGTACTTCTTCGCGCTTAACCACGTAACGAACCCCAAGACGCGCCTTGCGGCGATAATGAAATTCGGGGCCGGTGGTGATTGGCAGAGATTCTTCGGGCGCAAGGTCACCAAAATGGTGCAATTGTTCGGTCAATACCGAGGCTTTGAGCTCTCTTTGTGCATCCGTATCGATATGTTGCAAACTGCAACCACCGCACATGTGGGCATGGGCACACGGGGGTTCAACTCGCAAAGGCGAAGGCGAACGGATTTCCAGCACTTTGCCTTCTTCAAAACGGCTGCGCTTACTGGTGATATCTACCAACACCTGCTCTTCAGGCAGGCCGCCCTCGACGAATACGTTCTTGCCATTGCGCAGCGCAATCCCGCGGCCGTCATGGCTCAAGCGATCTATGAGGAGTTCTATTTGTTCGTTGGGCTTTTTTCTGCGACGGTGACGGGACATAGGGAAATAATATTTTATAGGAGTTTTTAGAGTACCGGTTATATGGGGACAAAACCGCTTTAATCAATGTTCGCCGGGCATCCGCCGGGCCAGCACGTTCAGAATCGGAACAGGCGGCTAACCGAACAACCCACTCGATAAATAACGATCGCCACGGTCGCAAATAATCGCCACAATAACCGCATCGTCCACCTCCGCGGATATGCGCAGCGCACCTGACACCGCGCCGCCCGAGGATACCCCGCTGAAAATACCCTCACGAGTCGCCAATTCACGCATCGTATCCTCGGCTTCCTGCTGGGTGATGTCCAGCACCCGGTCTACCCGGGCAGAATTGAAGATCTTCGGCAGGTATTCCTGGGGCCAGCGACGAATACCCGGAATGCTCGCATCATCGGCGGGCTGCAGGCCAATGATCTCGATATCCGGGTTTTGTTCCTTCAGGTAGCGAGACACACCCATGATGGTCCCCGTAGTACCCATGGAACTGACGAAATGGGTAATGCGGCCATGGGTCTGCTGCCAAATTTCCGGACCGGTGGTCTCATAGTGAGCCTGCGGGTTGTCCATATTGGCAAACTGGTCCAATACGATACCTTTACCCTCGGCGCGCATTCTATCCGCAACATCACGCGCGCCTTCCATGCCCTCCTCCCGGGTTACCAGGATCAACTCCGCACCATAGGCAAGCAACGCCGCTCGGCGTTCACCTGTTGCGTTTTCCGGCATCACCAGGATCATGCGATAGCCCTTGATCGCGGCAGCCATTGCCAACGCGATACCGGTATTACCGCTGGTCGCTTCAATCAGGGTATCACCGGGCTTGATATCACCGCGCGCTTCCGCCCGGGCGATCATACTCAGTGCCGGGCGATCCTTGACCGATCCCGCGGGATTATTACCTTCCAGCTTGCACAATAGGGTATTGCTGGAATTATTCGACAGGCGCTGCAACCTGACCAGCGGGGTATTGCCCACACAGCTCTCTATGGTGGGAAAGTCCTCGCTGACCGCAGTCACCGTTGCAGGCGCTTGATCCAGGTTGTCTAGCTGGCTTGTCATGGTTGCTCAATACTCAAACAGTTTTGGAGGCCTGTGCACGACCCGCCGCAGCAAGTCACGCCAAATTCGGCGCTATGATACGTGTTATGGCGCTGAATCAATAATATTCTAATTCACTAACTTCATAGCTATTGGTAATAATACCAAATGCAGCCAAATACCGACCTGTTTTTTGCAGGCCAGCTATCCCGTAAATAGGTTAAGATTGATCTCAGAGGCAGCGCAAGCAACTCGCTGAATTGCCAGACCCTGACGGCAGCCCCGAACGCCACCACCCAAACGCAGGTATCGACATCAAAATGAGTGACACCAATAACAGCGAAGCGATTATCGATATCCCCCGAGCCATTCAACTCGCTGCGAACAAGGCGGATTTGGCCAAGGACCTATTCCAGATGCTGATGGACAGCCTACCGGACGCCCGTGCCAAAATAGAGCAGGGTTCTGCAAACCAGGATAGGGAACAACTGCTGCACGAGGTGCACCGACTGCATGGCGCGACCCGCTACTGCGGCGTTCCCGCACTGCAGGCCGCCTGCCAGGGTGCCGAACGCATTATCAAGAGTGACGATCATTCGCGATTGCAGGCCAGCCTGGAGAGCTTGTATGGCGAAATCGAGCACCTGCAGGACTGGGCAGAAAATAATGAATGGCGGGCGCCGTGATTCACCCGCGATTAACCTGATCATTCGCACTTACCCAAAATACCATTCGGATATTTAGGGATAGTGACAAAGCTCACTCAACAGCCGCTACACAGCGTCCGCAATCAACCGCTTCATATCACTCACCGCAGCTTCAAGCCCGGAAAACACCGCACGGGCAATAATGGCATGACCAATATTGAGCTCATAGATACCGGGAATTCGGGCAACAGGCTGGACATTCTCATAGTGCAGGCCATGCCCGGCGTTTACCGTTAGCCCCAGCTCCAGACCAAGCTTTACCCCCTGCTCGATCCGACCCAGTTCGCGTTGTCGGTCTTCAGTGGATTGGGCATCGGCGTAACAACCGGTGTGCAGTTCGATGACCGGCGCACCCGCCTGGTGGGCAGCCTCAATTTGATCGCTATCGGGATCGATAAACAGAGAGACCTTGATCCCGGCTGCGCTTAAGCCTTTGCTGATTTCGCTAATCTTGTCGAGCTGGCCGGCAACGTCCAAACCACCCTCGGTGGTGAGCTCTTCGCGGGTTTCGGGCACGATGCAGCAGTACTCGGGCTGCACATCAAGTGCGATCGCGAGCATTTCGCGAGTCGCGGCCATTTCCAGGTTCATGCGCGTTGTGATCACGTCCTTGATGCGATACACGTCGCGGTCCTGGATGTGACGCCGATCTTCGCGCAGGTGCAGGGTGATACCATCGGCGCCGGCCTGCTCGGCAATTCGCACCGCCTCAACGGGATCAGGATAAGATGTGCCCCGGGCCTGGCGCAGTGTCGCTACGTGATCGATGTTAACGCCTAAAAACACATCACTCATGTTTCGTTTTTCTCTGTTGGGTAAAAAGTTCTCTGCTGTACAGCGGTTTGTCGCCTAATAACGGCGCCAGCGCGAGGCGCATCAATTGCTTGGCGGCCCGCAAGGACTGGCCCTCAACCAAGTCACCGGCGGCTATGGCCACAAGGTCCGAGCCACGAAAGCAGCGTGTGGATGATCCGGCCAATGGCTGCTGCAGCGGGTCAAAATAGCCCGCCTCGGTGTAATAGTAAAGCGTGGCTGGATCGCTCTCGGCATCGGGAAACGGAATCGCGTAGCCAAGCTGCTCCAGCAGCAGTAATTCGAAGTGGCGCAGCGAGGCCTCGATGCCGCTGCCATCCGCAAGCCGCCGCAATGCCTGTTCATATTCGGAGAAAATAATCTGGCAATGATCCTGTGCCCGCATCACCCGCGCCAGCAATTCGTTCAGGTACAGGGCGCTGAACAATGCCTCTCCCTGCAGCCGAATCGGCGCGCCGCTGCGCTCAGCGGTTTTCAGGGTCTTGAGCTCGCTTTTGCCATAATAGCCCACCAGCAGCGGGTTAAAGGGTTGCAGGAGCGCCTTGAGGTTAGAGCGGGAGCGATTAACGCCACGAGCCACGACATTGATGCGACCGCGATCAGGTAGCAGGAAATCGACGATCAGGCTGGTTTCTCGATAAGGCCGCGCGTGCAACACATAGGCCGGCTGCAAAGCCGAGCGCTGCGGGTCGATGTTTGACGCAATAGTCATGGGCGCTGGCTGATCAGGATCTCGCGTTGCGGCACAGTTGAATAGTTGTATCTTAACGCCACACCGGTGACGATAACAGGCTTAACGCGCGAGGCGCTCAATCCTGGTTGTAACCCAGGCTTTTGATTGCGCGCTCATTGTCTGACCAGCCCCGCTTGACCTTGATCCAGACGCGCAACATCACCTTGCTATCGAACAGCTTTTCCATATCGAGACGTGCGTCGCGACCGATGATTTTCAATTGCTCGCCGCCCTGCCCGATAATAATCTTCTTCTGGCCCGAGCGCTCCACCCACACCAGCGCGTTGATGTGGAGGATTTTGTCCACCTGTTTGAATTCTTCAATTTCCACCGTCACCTGATAGGGTATTTCGTCACCCAGACGGCGGGTAATCTTTTCGCGCACGATCTCGGCAGCCAGGAACCGCGAACTACGGTCGGTAACCTGGTCGCCCGGGAAATACTGGATACCCGCCGGCAGACGCGCAGCTATTAATTGCTCCAGTCGATCGACATTTTCGCCGGATTTAGCCGAAATCGGCACGATCTCGACAAACGGAAACTCTGCCGAGACCGCTTCTATGTGGGGCAACAACTGTGTTTTATCACTCTGCAGGTCCGTCTTATTGATCGCCAGGATCGTCGGCGCGTCCGCCATGCGAATCCGCTCCAGCACCAGGTCATCCTCGGCCGTCCAGCCGGTTCGATCGACTACGAACACAATCAGGTCAACGTCCCGCAGCGCACTGAAGGCAGCGTGATTCATATACCGGTTCAGCGCCTGGTCGTTGCGCTTGTGCATACCCGGCGTATCGACATACATAACCTGCACGTCGGCTTCGGTCTTTACCCCGAGAATCTGGTGACGGGTGGTTTGCGGCTTGCGCGAGGTAATGCTGATCTTCTGCCCGAGTATGTGATTCAACAGGGTCGATTTCCCGACATTGGGCCGGCCGACAATGGCCACATAGCCAGAGCGCGTGATCATCGCGCCAGTTTCGGATTGTTCTTCAGTCACGTTGCTACTTTACTCCTAATGCTTTCAATGCCAATGCCGCGGCCGCTTGCTCGGCATGCCGGCGACTCCTGCCGGTTGCCTGCAGCGGATCCGCAAGCAACTCGACCCGGCACAGCACCTGGAAGGTCTGGTCATGATCTTTACCACTGGTGGAGACAACCTCATAGTTCGGCACTGGTTGCTTGCGCGCCTGCAGGAACTCCTGCAGCCGGGTTTTGGGATCTTTTAAATTGTCGTCCAGGGACAGTCCGGCCAGCCGATCCTGATACAAGCCAAGCACAACTGTGCGGCACGTATCGACACCAGAATCGAGGAATATCGCGCCCATTACTGCCTCGAGAGCATCGGCAAGGGTCGACTTCCGCCGCTGTCCACCGCTTTTCATCTCCCCCTGGCCCAACCTGATAAACAAGCCCAAATCCAGCTCTCGCGCCAATTCCGCCAGGGTGTCGCCCTTAACGAGCCCTGACCGCAAGCGACTCAACTGTCCTTCCCGGGCATGGGGAAATTTCTGGTACAGCGCTTCGGCGATCACCCAGCCGAGCACGGCATCGCCAAGAAACTCGAGGCGCTCGTTATGGTTTTTATTGTGACTGCTGTGAGTGAGGGCGGTCTGTAACAGACCGTAATCACGGAAGGTATAACCCAGTTTATCAGTAAGCTTACGGTATTGTTTGGTTAAGTCCAGGCTCACTTTTCTGTTTCAATGTGATGCGCAAATTTCGCGATAATGTCCAAATTATATACTGCCGGCACTCGAGCCTCATACACTATGTCGACTTTAATGACTCGCTTATCCTTGGTAATTGTAATCTCGTCATCCAACAAGTCGCGAGCATAATCGGCAGCCATCTTCCTTCTCAGGTATTTGCGTATATCGTCCTTTTTCCAGCGATACAGATCCTCTTCCGCACTCATGGCTTCAACGGCTTTGCTGATGGTCATATCATCGATATACAGCGGCACAATCTTAATCGTTAACAGTAATCCACCGGCAACTAACACGACGGTAACTAGCATCGACAGGACCGACATTCCTTTCTGGGAAAGCTGATTCACAAAATCATCCTCTTGCGTGATTAACTAGGGTGTACAGACCCTTATAACTTTAGTCTATAGCCCCGACATGCGCAAAACCGGGAAGACTAAAAAAGTTTTCCCAGTGCATCCAGACTACTACCGCCTCGCCCACCACCAGCTTATCCGGGACAAACTTCCAGAACCGGCTGTCATTACTGTTGTCGCGATTATCGCCCATTACAAAATAATGCCCCTCGGGAACAACCCACTGCCCGGCGCCACTCGCTCTATTGATATTCTTGTAGATCTGGTGGTTTACTTCGCCCAGCTGTTCATTAAGCAACTGAATCTGCGGCTCACCAGGCGGCAGCTGTGCGACCAATTCCTGGGCCATCGGGTCGCCGTTGATAGTAAGCTGTTTGTTGGTGTAAACGATAAGGTCACCCGGCAGGCCAACCACGCGCTTGATGTAGTTCAGCTTGGGGTTGTTCGGGAACTTGAACACCATCACATCGCCACGCTGCGGATCGCCGACTGCAACGACTTTGGTGCCCGCCACCGGCAGCCTCAGGCCATAGTTAAACTTGTTCACCAGGATAAAATCACCCACCTGCAGGGTTGGCAACATCGAGCCGGAGGGAATCTGGAACGGCTCATACAGGAACGACCGCAGTACCAGCACCACCGCCAATACCGGGAAAAAGGATTTTGAATACTCGACGATGGCCGGTTCCGCGGGCGCACCCTCAAGATTGATCGTCTCAGCCGCCGGCTGCGTCTGTGCCTCGAACGCCGCCTGCCGACGCGGCGCCAGCAAGAATATGTCCAGCAACCAGATCGCTCCGCTACCGAGCGTGGCGCACACCAAAATGAGCGGAAAATCCAGATCCATACTAGCCCCTTACCTGTCTACTTTAAGAACAGCAAGAAACGCTTCCTGTGGGATCTCGACGTTACCCACCTGTTTCATGCGTTTTTTGCCCGCTTTTTGCTTCTGCAATAACTTCTTCTTACGACTCACGTCGCCGCCATAACATTTTGCGGTTACATTCTTGCGCAGCGCCTTGACGGTTGTACGCGCCACCACCTGATTACCCACTGCAGCCTGTATTGCGACATCAAACATCTGCCGGGGTATCAATTCTTTCATTTTTTCGGTTAACAAGCGCGCCTGGTTGCGCACATCATCGCGGTGAATAATGACCGCCAGCGCATCAACTCTATCACCGTTGATCAGGATATCCATGCGCGCCAATTTGGCCGATTCAAAACGCTGGAATTGATAATCCAGGGACGCGTAGCCGCGGCTCACCGATTTCAGGCGGTCAAAGAAATCCAGCACCACTTCAATCATAGGCAACTCATAAGTCACCGCAACCTGGTTACCGAGGAATTGCATATCTTTTTGCACACCGCGTCTTTCCACGCACAGCGTGATAACACTTCCAAGGTGATCCTGGGGCACAAGGATATTGGCCTGCACGATGGGCTCACGCATATCCTCAATGGTAGCCGGGTCGGGCAGTTTTGACGGATTATCGACCCGCAACGTTTTGCCCTTGGTGGTGACCACCTCGTAGACCACTGTAGGCGCGGTCGTAATCAGGTCCAGATCATATTCTCGTTCCAGCCGCTCCTGGATAATCTCCATGTGCAGCATGCCCAGGAACCCGCAACGAAAGCCGAAACCCAGGGCATCAGAACTCTCCGGCTCATAGAATAACGACGCATCATTCAAACTGAGTTTCGCCAGCGCTTCACGAAACGCTTCATAATCATCCGAACTCACGGGGAACAAACCCGCATAGACCTGGGGACTAATCTCCTTGAATCCCGGCAACGCATCGCCATCCGGCGCGTTCCAGTCCAGCAGTGTATCCCCGACGGGAGCGCCGTAAATATCCTTGATGCCGGCTACCACAAAGCCTACTTCGCCCGCCTCCAGGCGGCCGGTTTCCTTGCGTTTGGGGGTGAACACGCCGACGTTGTCGACCTGGTAGGTTTGCCTGGTGGAATTTACCTTGATCTTGGCTTTTTTGGTTAACACGCCCTGCATTACCCGCACCAGCGACACGATACCCAAATAGTTATCGAACCAGGAATCAATGATCAGGGCCTTGAGTGGTGCGTCGCGCTCACCTACCGGCGGCGGAACCAGCTCGACCAATTGCTCCAGCAGCTCGGTGATACCCATACCGCTCTTGGCGCTGACATGAATTGCGTGCTGAGCATCGATACCGATAACGTTCTCGATCTCCTCGGTCACCCGCTCAGGCTCAACCTGTGGCAGGTCCATCTTGTTGAGCACCGGAATCACTTCAAGACCCTGCTCTATGGCCGTGTAACAATTGGCAACCGACTGTGCTTCGACACCCTGGGCGGCGTCAACAACCAGCAATGCGCCCTCACACGCGGCGAGGGACCGGGATACCTCATAGGAAAAGTCTACATGACCGGGCGTATCGATAAAATTCAGCTGGTAGATTTCACCCGACAGGGCGGTGTAATCAAGGGTCACGCTCTGCGCCTTGATGGTGATACCACGCTCGCGCTCGATGTCCATCGAATCGAGCACCTGCGCCTGCATTTCACGATCGCTCAAACCGCCACAATGCTTGATAAAACAGTCGGCTAGCGTCGATTTACCGTGGTCAATGTGGGCAATAATTGAAAAATTGCGAATATGGCTGAGGTCGGTCACAGAAGTCGTTAGTCACATGAAAGCAAAACCCCGCACAGGCGGGGCAAAATTGGAGCGCAAGTCTAACTGATTTAAGGGCTTATAGCCATGCGAATATGGGCCATGCCGCGCGCCGTTTAAGTCGGGCTATCGGGCGTGGTTGCGGGCTTTGCAAGCAGCAGCTCCTGGCAGTCACGGGTTAAGTCGTTTAACGCCTGCTGCATGGCTGCGCTGGTCTCGTCCACATCACCCCCTGCAGCTTTTTTGGCTGCCACGACGGGCGCACCCACTTTGATAGTGACTCTTGAAAAAGGCATAGGAATCATAAACTTATCCCATGTATTAAGATGCATCGCGTGGCTCGCCGCACACGCCAGCGGCAACATCGGCACGCCACTCATCTGCGAGATCATGACCGCGCCGGGCTTGAACTCATATATCGGCCCGCGGCTGCCATCCGGCGTATTGGCCGGCGACAGCCCCTGCTGGCTGATGGCAAGATACAGGTCACGCATGGCTTTGGCGCCCGTGCGGGTCGCTGAACCGCGTAACACCTGGCCGCCGAAAGATTCCACAATCCGCGCCGCAATCTCACCGTCCATCGACGGACTGACCAGGAACGCGGCCTTGAAACCTTCCACCCTGTGGGTTAACAGGTAGACGGATAAGGGAAGATCCTGCTGGTGCCAATAGCATGGAATAACCGGCTGGCCTGAGCCAACCGCTTCCTTAAGGTAGTGCTCGCCCTGTATTTCAATGCGAAAACTCTTCCACAGCATACGCATCAAAAACGCAACCAGCGGCACTAGCACTGCTAAGGTAATTTTTCGGGCGGTGGTTAATTCGCGAGCCATAAGGTTTAGGTTACTTCGCCAGTACTCTGAGTACTCATAAATTAAGCGTTGCTATTTACTGGAATTATCGATGTAATATTGGCCTTCATACGACAACCTCCTAGCCACTTCAGGATGCACGCCCGGTTTGCAATGAACATAACACAACAACACGCGAAGCTAAAACCCCCCGGGCCGATACAGCCGATAGATTTCACGATCGACGAAGCCACTTTCACCAAAATTCCTGAGCTGTTCAGCGAGTATGGCGATATCGTCCGGGTCAAATCCAGCATTCGGGACTCTGATACCTACCTGGTTAATCGTGCTGACTGGGTAAAGCGGGTGCTGGTCAACAATAACCGCAACTATAACAAGGGCTACGGCTTCGAGCGAGTAAAACTCCTGCTGGGCAATAGCATCATTGTCAGTGATGGCGACTTCTGGCGCGCCCAGCGACTGATGGTTCAACCGGCCTTCCACCGTTCGGTGATGATCGCGCTCGCGGATATGATGCACCGGGTAAATGTGCAGTTAATAAACGACTGGGAGGCCAGGGCCGCATCCGGCGAACCCGTTGACATCACGACCACCACCAACCGCCTGGCACTCGAAGTGGTGATGCGCGGCCTGTTCAGCTCAGATTTCGATTGGGTCAACGAGCGCAGCAATCTCATGTCATTGCTCGTCGACAGCACCGTGCGCGACCTGCAACTGGCATTGAAATTCAGGGAGCTGCGCAAGGTACTGCTGGAACTGGTGAACATCCGCAGGTCGCGCGACGAAAAGGCGATGGATATCCTGACCATGCTGATGGAGGCGCGTAACGGCGACGACCAGCCAATGCAGGATTCCCACATGATCGACGAGGTCGTCACCGTGATTGTCGCTGGCAACGAAACCACCGCCGGCACAATGAACTGGACATGGTACCTGCTGAGCCAGCACCCAGAGGCGGAACAGCGCGTGCATGCGGAAGTCGATGCGCTACCGGATGGCGACCCAACCTTTGCCGACCTGGAGCAGCTGCCGTTCACCAAGCGGGTCCTGAACGAAACCTTGCGCCTGTATCCACCCGTCTGGCTGTTCTCCAGGAAGGCCATCGCGGACGATCAACTGGGCGATTACCATATCCCCGCCGGCGCGGACATATTGATCTCCCCCTATTACCTGCACCGCAACGAAGACTATTGGGAAGACCCGGAACGGTTTGACCCGGATCGCTTTCTTGACGAGCGGTTACCGGCCGCCAACAAGTTTGCCTTTATCCCGTTTTCAGCCGGGCCGCGGCGCTGCATCGGTGATCAATTCGCGATGATCGAGATGCAAATGCACTTTGCCAACATGACGCGCCGCTTCAAATTGCGTTATATTCCCGATCTACCTATAACACTCGAACCGGCAATTAATCTTCGCACCCTGAATAATATTAATATGTCGGTGGAAACTCGATAACACATACCCATGCCTGCTACTCAATACACTACCTTACTGGATGCCCTGCACGACCGGGCCACTACAGACGATTCGATCACCTATATCGAAGCCAGCGATAACGAAACCCAATACAGCTTCCTGGAACTGCGGGAACGCGCCCTGCGCACCCTCGCCGCATTCCAGCGCCATGGATTAAAGCAAGGCGACGAACTGATCTTCTTCCTGCGCAGCAACCAGCACTTTGTTGAAGCCTTCTGGGCCTGCATGCTGGGCGGCATTGTGCCGGTACCGATCGCGGTGGGCATTAGCGACGAACATCACGCCAAGGCGTTTCACATCTTCGCCAAACTACAACGCGCCAATCTTTATACCGAGGAAAGTTTTTTCCCGCTGCTCGAGAAGTATGCCAACGCTAACAACTGCCAGGCAGAATTTGCAACGATCAGTGAACACAGCCTGATCGCCGAGCAACTTTCCCTTGATGACAACCTGCACGGCACGATCGCCGAAGTCGCCGCCGACGATACTGCATTCATCCAGTTTTCCTCCGGCTCGACTCGTGACCCGAAGGGCGTGGTGCTGACCCATGCGAATTTGCTGGCCAACATTTATGACATCGGTACGCGCGCCCAGCACCAGGAGCACGAAATCGCATTGAGCTGGATGCCATTGACCCATGATATGGGCCTGATCGGTTTCCACCTGTCGATGCTGGTATTCGGCGTCAGCCAGAACTGGATTCCGACCGACCTGTTTAGCCGCCGCCCACTGTTATGGCTGGACAAAGCCAGCGAAAAACGCGCCAACCTGCTCGGTTCGCCGAACTTCGGTTATCGTCATTACCTGAAGAGTTTCGATAGCAAAGGCAGCCCCGGCATGGACTTGTCCTGCGTACGCCTCATCTACAACGGCGCCGAACCCATTTCAGCACCCCTGTGCGAGGAGTTCCTCGATAAGCTGGCGCCGCACGGCCTTCCGCGCAACAGCATGTATAGCTGCTACGGCCTGGCGGAAGCATCCCTCGCCGTGTCGCTACTGGAACCCGGCAGCGAATTTAGCTATGTCGAAGTCGAGCGCGCCCAGCTGCGCATCGGCGAAGCCGTTCCCCTCGTACAGGAAGCGACCGCCAATTCGATCAGTTTTGTCCTGAACGGGCTCCCGGTGGAGCACTGCCAGGTCAAGGTTGGCGACGAAGACGGCAATGACCTGGGCGAACATGTGGTCGGCGAGATCCAGCTCAAGGGCCCCAACGTGACCGCCGGCTATTATGCCGATGCCGCCCTGAATGATGAGTTATTTACCCCGGACGGCTTCCTTAAAACCGGTGACCTGGGCTTTCTGCACGAACAACAGGTGGTTATTACCGGACGCCTGAAGGACGTCATCTTCGTCAATGGGCTGAATTTCTATCCCCACGACCTCGAAACCATTGCCCTGGAGGAGCTCGGCGAGCAGTCACAGCACCTGGAACTGGGCAAACTCGTAGTCAGCGCTACCCGACCGGCGGCTGCCGAGCACGATGACATTCTGGTGTTCGTGTTGTTCCGCGGCGCACTTGAGGACTTCGTTACGACTGCAAGGGGTGTGGCCCACACCATCAACGAACATGCCGGGGTGGAAGTAAAACACGTCATTCCGGTCAGGCGCATCCCCAAGACCACCAGCGGCAAGATACAACGGCGCCTCCTGGAAGCGGACTACCTGGCCGGCGAGTACGCCGACTGCCTGGAGCAACTGCATGCCCTGCTGCATCCGGCGGTCACCAGCCCCGCAACCGGCGCCCTGAGCGCTATGGCGCAGCGCGTACTGGATATCTGCCATGTCGTCACCGACAGCAATGAACTGGGGGCCGAGGACAATTTGTTCGACATTGGCTTCAGCTCATTGGATCTGGCGCAAATTCACGAACAGATTGACCAGTTGTACCCCGGAGTCCTGGATGTCACCGAGATATTTGATCATCCGACTGTGGCCGAGCTTGCCGAACTTCTCGAAACCAAGATCGCCCAGGCATAGAGCCACTCCTCGTGATGGCGCTGAACTGGACCAGTAGTCACTCACACACCCAGGCTCACGCTCGCCCCGGTCACACTATAGGGAGTGGGTAATCCCATGTGGCGCTATCGACTGCTGTTAATCCTGCTTGCCCTGCCCCTGGTTATCTATACCGGCTGGATAGCGTTGCGCGAAAAAGATTTCCGGTACTTCAGGGAGCGCCTCGGGTTTACCACGAAAGCGACCCCGGGCGGGATTTGGGTGCATGCCGCCTCGGTAGGCGAAGTCGTTGCGGTGATGCCACTCATCCAGCTGCTAGCAAAAACTCATCCCGATACCCACCTTACGCTGTCCACCAATACATCGAGCGGTGCGCTGATCGCGCGTCGACAGCTGCCCGCACAGGCCAGCCTGCACTTCCTGCCCATCGACTGGGGCTGGGCTAGCGGCAAATTCCTCAACGCCGTATCGCCACGATGCGCGCTGATCATGGAAACCGAACTGTGGCCCAACATCTACAACCACTGCGCTGTCCGTAATATTCCCCTGTTAATCATCAATGGTCGGTTATCTATCCGCACTATGCGCGCCAAGCCTTGGCTGAGGCGCTTGTACGTTGGCTGTTTTAACGCGACTCGCGCGGTGCTGGCGCGCTCCGAGAGCGACCGCGAACGCTTTATTGAACTGGGCGCAAGCGCCGCCAAAGTCACCGTAACCGGCAACATCAAGTACGCCTCCACCAAGACCGACACTGCCGCAGCCATGGACCTGGGCCGCCCCTATGTGCTCGCCGCCTCAACCCATGATGATGAGGAATTGCGCCTCGCCCGCCTGTGGTTGGGACTCGGATTGGAAAACACCACGCGACTATTGGTCATTGCCCCGCGCCACCCCAAACGACTGGGCGCCATCCTCAATCAACTGGAGTCGCTGGGCACCACAATCGCGATTCGCAGTCGCAATGAGGCGATCACCCCGGCTACCCGGATTTACCTCGCCGACACCTTTGGCGAGATGCCCGAATTAATCGCAGGTTCGGAGCTGGTATTTATGGGCGGCTCGCTGGTGCCGGTTGGCGGACACAATATCCTGGAAGCGGGAACCCAGGGAAAGGCGGTGGTATTCGGTCCGCATATGGAAAATTTCACCCTGGAGGCGGAGGAATTCCTGCGCGCCGGTGCGGGATTGCAGGTTGCCAACGAGCAGCAGTTAGCCGACTGCCTGGTGCGCCTGCTGGAACACCCCGATGAGGTCGAGCGACTAGGCCGCAATGGCGCGGCGCTGATGCAGAAAAACACCTATATGGCGCAAAACTACCTGGATCAGGTGGTTGCGCTATGCCCCGAACTGTAACCGTCTTGGACGAACCGCCAATCGCTATCGCGATAATGGAACGGGCGGTGCAGGCCACTCAATTTATCGAGGGATCGACGTAACCTCAGCAAATTATCCCGCTGCCAGCTCCCGCGCCGATCGCGCAGCCGACCTTTATCAAAATCGATGACAAACAACGTGCCGGCGGTATCGCGCATAATGTTATTGGCATTGAGGTCGGCGTGATACACCCCTGCCGCATGGAAACGCCGAATCAAACCACCGATAGCCCGCCACACAGACTCATCGAGCACGTCCTGCTGCAGCAATTGCGCGACCGTCTGGCAATCTTCCAGCTGCTGCATAACCATATCGCCACGATAGCTGAGGCCTTTACGCTGCACCCTGCACGCCACCGGGCGCGGCACCGGCAATCCCAGCTCGCGCATCTTGACCAGCAGCTCCCATTCACCTTGCGGGCGGGATCTTGCCTGCCCCAGCCACAGATAGCTATCGCCCAGCAGGGGCGCGAACAGGCCGCCGCGACGATAATGTTTCGCGATCAGTTTATGTTGCTTGTAGGTAAAAAACAGCGCTTCGCTACCATCCCGTCCGGCCGCAATACCGGAAACCACCCCGCGCTGCTTTAATACTGCGGGATCGAAACTAAGATCCTCGACCTGGTCGATTATCTCGGGATCATAAACAATAGTTTCGCCACCCTGATGGCTCGTCGCAGCTTTCATTGATAATTTGCCTGGCTGTTTCCCTCGCTACGAGCGCTCAAGTCCGACAGACTCCTAGCCAGAAATCTTCAATGGCAGGAAAATGGGCCGACCGCCTCGCACTATCCGAATGGGAACGGTTCGCCCGGCATCCAGGCCATCGACGACCTCCGCGAACTGCTCTGACGTGCTGATGGTCTCGCCATCGACCATGGTAATCACGTCCCCACGGCGCAATCCAGCCGTCGCGGCATCACCCTCGGCAACCTGCACTACGATCACACCTTCATCAACCCCGGCCTGGCTGCGGGCTCGCTCGCTCAGCTCGCTGACCATCATACCCAGGCGATCGACCCGCTCATCCCGTGGTGTACGTTGCGTCTTGGCCAGCGCCGGTTCTTCCGGCAGATCCCCGACCTTTACGGTGAGCGTTTTAGGCTTCTTGCCGCGCACGATTAATACCGGCACCTTGGTTCCGGCCTTGGTACGCCCAACCAGGTGCGGCAGGTCAGAGGACAGGTTGACCTCCTTACCATCAAAGCGAGTGATAATATCACCAGCCTTGATGCCGGCATCCTCGGCCGGGCTATCCGCGAGCACTTCGGCTACCAGCGCGCCGGCCGGCTTCTTCAATCCGAAGGACTTTGCCAGGTCAAGGTTAACATCCTGGATCACAACGCCGAGCCAGCCGCGGCTGACAAAACCCTTGCTCTTGAGCTGCTCCACCACATTCATGGCGACACTCACGGGGATCGCGAAGGAAACGCCCATAAACCCGCCTGAGCGGGTATATATCTGTGAGTTGATACCAATCACCTCGCCGTCCATATTAAACAGCGGGCCACCCGAATTACCGGGATTAATGGCGACATCGGTCTGGATAAAGGGCACGTAATTATCCCGTGGCAGATTACGACCAATGGCGCTAACGATTCCGGCAGTTACCGAATAATCGAAACCGAACGGCGAACCGATTGCCAGCACCCATTCACCCACCTTGAGGTCGTCGGAATCGCCCAGCTTGATGGCGGGCAGATCATCCGCGTCGATCTTGAGTAACGCCAGGTCCGAGCGCGGATCACTACCGATAAGCCTGGCTTCCAGTTCGCGCCGATCGATCAGGCGCACGACAATCTTGTCCGCACCCTCGACAACATGGTTATTGGTAAGAATATAGCCGTCCTGCGACAGAATAAAACCTGATCCCAGTGAACGCCGGTCCCGGGGTTGCGGCTGGTGTGGGAAGAAATCCTCGCCAAAGAAGCGCTTGAAAAGTTCCGGCATCTGCTCCATCGAGGGCTCGCGTTGTGACGAGGATTGCTTGTTGCCATTTTGCACGGTACTGATATTCACCACCGCCGGCTTCCAATCCTCTACCAGCTCGGTGAAATCGGGCAGTGACGCATGCGCGCCGGCGGCACCATACAGCGCCAATATTGTGGCAATCCAAACCAAACCAAAACGACTCATTCGTTGCATAAAAACTCCGGAATTAACATTAGACGATTACTAAATTGCCCTGCGGCAGCCAATATGACACGTCAGTATTCGTCAGGTTCAATGACTTCTCGTTTTCAACGCCGGCTCTGGAATATCTACCGGGATCTATCCCAGAACTTATTCCGCCGCGCCGCCCGACGGCCCGTCCGTCGCGACTGGCGGCGCTGCCGACGGCTCACCGCGCGGCCAGGCGTTGACAACTGCCTTGATCAGGGTCGCCAGCGGAATCGCAAAAAACACCCCCCAGAAGCCCCAGATCCCGCCAAAAAACAACACAGCAACAATGATAGCGACCGGATGCAGATTCACTACCTCGGAAAACAGGAACGGCACCAGGACATTGCCATCAATGGTCTGGATAATGCCGTAAGCCAACATCAGGTAGAAAAATTCACTACCCCAGCCCCACTGCAAGACCCCGACCAGCGCAACCGGCAGGGTCACCACCGCCGCCCCGATGTAGGGTATGATCACGGATAACCCCACCAGCAGGGCAACCAATGCGGCGTAATTCAAGCCGAGCAGTTTAAAAGCAATATAGCTCACCCCGCCCACCAGGAATATTTCGATCACCTTGCCGCGCACATAATTAGCGATCTGGTCGTCCATCTCGAGCCAGATACGCTGCATCAAGCCACGCTTCTTCGGCAATATGCCGACCAGCCACCCCATCATCTCCTCGCGATCTTTGAGAAAGAAGAATACCAGGATAGGCACCAGGATGAGGTACACGATCAGCACGACCACATTGGGAATACTCGACAGCGAATATGACAACGCCCACTGGCCAAACTGGGCTAACTCAGTTCCAGCGGTATTCACCCATTGCTTGAGCTGGTCTTCAGAAACAAGCTCCGGGTATTTCTCCGGCAAGCCTGCCACCAGTTCCTGTCCCAGGCTCAACAAGCGGGGCATTTCATTGAACAGGTTACTCAACTGGTTCCACATCAGCGGCAACAATAGAAAGATGCAGGCCACCAGGAAGCCCACCAGCAGCGTCGACACCAGGAACACCGCGACCACATGCGGCACCTTGAACCTGACCAGGTAATTGACCAGGCCCTGCATCAGGAATGCAATCACCACGGCTACCAGCACCGGCCCAAGGATATTGCCAAACACCAGCACGCCCACCAACAAGAGTGCCAGCACCAAAAAGAGTACCAGCGCCTCCTCTTCTGAAAAATAGCGCTCATACCAGCTTTGAAGTACCCGTAACATGCCCTCTCCCGAATTCCAATCCGTCAAATCCCCCTAAAACCCAGAAACCGCAGTTAGATCACGAAAGTCTGCACAATCTCTTGACGCACCCGACTGCGGTTTCCAGGTTTAGTCACAAGCTCTACAGGCCTGCGAGCCATGCTTTTTCAGCAGGGGGAATAAGCCGCCAAGCATACAATAAAATGGCGGGATGCTATAGCAAATACTCACCTGGGGTGACATGATCAGCGGGTCATAGTGCGACTGAAATGAGCCGCCCTACCGGGAAACCAAAACCGGTGTCTGTAGTCTCACTAATAGCTTCATCAGAGCGCGCAGCCGACGCTGCATGCGCTTTTGCATCCCGATCCAATAAGGAACATGTACCATCAACCAGAATTCCCGCAGCAATAAACAAACCTTCAACTCCCGAGCGTGCAGGTGGTGGTGCTCACTGCTCAGCGCAGCGCTCTGCGCCGGATTCATTAACCTGGCCACAGCCAAGGCCGGCAACGAATTGCCCACGCTGGGTGATTCGGTTTCAGGTACCGTCGCTCCGGAACTGGAACACCGACTCGGCCGCGCCTGGTTAAAAATACTGCGCGCGCGAACGCCGATTGTGGGTGACCCGCTTATCAATGATTACCTGAAATACCATGTCTATGGCCTGGCTGAGTATAGCCAGCTCAATGATCGACGCCTCGAGATTGTGGTTGTGAAAAGTCCCGCCCTTAATGCCTTCGCGGTGCCTGGGGGGATTCTGGGAATCAACGCCGGCCTCTTCACCTATGCGCAAACCGAGCAAGAATTCGCGTCGGTTGTCGCTCACGAATTAGCGCATTTAAGTCAGCGCCACTATTCACGCGGTGTTGAACAGGCCAAGCGCAACCAGATTCCCAGCATGGCGGCATTGCTTGCCAGCGTAGTTATCGCCGCGACCGTCGGCGGCGACGCCGGCATTGCAGCGATAACCGCAACCCAGGCTGCCATGCTCGAAAGCCGCCTCAAATTCAGCCGCCAAAACGAGCAGGAAGCCGATCGTATTGGCGTCCTCACCATGGTGAATGCGGGAATGGATCCGGCCGCAATGGCCTCGATGTTTGAGCGCATGCTTGCCGCCAAGCGATTAATGGGAACGCAGCCCCCGGAGTTCCTTTTAACCCACCCGATCACCGAGTCCAGGGTCGCCGATGCGCGCAGTCGTGCCAAAAACCAGCCCAAAGGTACCTATGAGGAAAATATTGAATACTACCTGATGCGCACCCGGGTCGAATTGATGTTCGCCAAATCTGCCGACCATGCCATCAAGCGTTTCAAAGCCGAACTGGACAACCCTAATCCGATGCTGCGACAGGCGGCTGAATATGGCCTGGCGATGGCCTATAGTGAAGCTGGCCACGAGGACCGGGCGAATGAAACCCTGCATCCGTTGCTGCAGCGCGACCCCAATAGCATCACCTACATCGCCACCTACGCCGAAATCAACAAGCATCCCGCCCAGCTACCCAAGGTTGAGCGCATGCTCCGGGACCACCTGGTACTCAGCCCGGATAACTACGTGCTCTCCTACTACCTGGCCAAGAACCTGACCCTGCAGGAAAAATTTTCGGATGCGGAGGCGATATTGCTGTCACTCAGCAAACGCCGGCCGATCGATCCCGTCGTATGGTATGAACTGGCGGAAGTGCATGGCCTCAACTCCAACATTATTGGCGTCCACCAGGCGCGAGCAGAATACTTCCTGCTGACTGGGCGGCTGGACAGGGCAATCGAGCAACTGGATTATGCCCGTATCAAAGCCGGTGATAATTACCAGTTGAACGCGAAAATTGACCAGCGCGTAAAAGACGTACGCAAATACCAGGAAGAACTTAAGAACTTTTAAGTCGGCCCCTGCGCAGGCTCAACCTAGAAACCTCAGGCGTTACCGCGCACCGGCTTATGCAGCTCGGCGGAAAAATCCAGCATCCGCTGCAACGGAATCAAAGCCTGTTCGCCCAGCTGAGGATCTACAATAATTTCGTTGTCACCACTGACCAGGGTTTGCTCCAGGTTCTCCAGGCCGTTCATTGCCATCCAGGGGCAATGCGCACAACTGACACAGGTCGCACTCCGGCCGCCAGTGGGGGCCTCGATAAAGGTTTTGTGCGGCGCCATCTGGTGCATTTTATAGAAGATGCCGCGATCAGTTGCGACGATAAACATCTTGTGTGGCAACTCAATGGCCGCCTTGATCAGCTGGCTTGTTGACCCTACCACATCGGCGACATCGATCACCGCGGCGGGCGACTCGGGATGCACCAGCACCCCGGCATCCGGATACAATACCTTCATATCCAGCACGCCCTTGGCCTTGAATTCTTCATGCACGATGCAGGCGCTATCCCAAATCAGCATCTCCGCGTCGGTTTGTTGTTTGATGTAATTGCCCAGGTGCTTGTCCGGCGCCCAGATAATCTTTTTACCTTCGGACGCCAGGTGATCCACCACATCCACCGCAATGCTCGAGGTAACCACCCAGTCAGCCCGCGCTTTTACCTCCGCGGAGGTGTTGGCATAAACCACCACGGTATGATCCGGGTGTTCATCGCAAAACGGGGCAAAGGTTTCAATCGGGCAGCCCAGGTCCAACGAGCAGGTCGCTTCCAGGGTAGGCATCAACACCCTTTTTTCGGGATTCAGGATTTTCGCAGTTTCACCCATGAACTTGACCCCCGCCACCAGCAGGGTCGAGGCAGAATGCCGGTTGCCAAAGCGCGCCATCTCCAGGGAATCGGACACACAGCCGCCGGTCGCCTCGGCCAGTTCCTGCAGCATCGGATCGACGTAATAGTGTGCGACCAGCACGGCGTCCTCCTGCTTCAGCAGCTTTCTGATGCGCGCTTCGTAGGCGCGGGATTCCGCAAGGCTCATAGCCTTGGCTTCCTGGACTTGTGCAAGGTGGATCTGGCTAGCGAGTTGTTCGGTTACTTGGGTCGTCATAGGGTAATGTCTTAAGTTCGCTGTAATTATTTTTCTGTAACTATAACGCGCATTCTAGCCCGCATATTGCAGCAAGGGAACACGTTAACCTGCGGCCTGTTTCCTAAAGTCTCGGCTCTGATGTTCAATAGGGACGCAGCCAGCCATAAAATTAGCGCGGGGGAAGATATAAAAACTGCAGCTCGCGCGTTAAACTGGTAGCGTCTTTCAGCTCTATGGGCGCTAAACCTGCGCGTGACTAAATCAGACGCCGGCGAGCCTGCCTGCAAGCTGAATTCTGAAACGGGAATTATTTGAGAAACCTTAATATGAGCGAAACTTTTAATGCCATCGTGGCCGAAGACGTAGACGGACACAGCAAGGCAAGCCTGAAGCAGATCACCCTCAACGATTTACCCGATGAAGACGTATTAGTTGATGTGGCCTACTCCACCCTCAA
This sequence comes from uncultured Gemmatimonadales bacterium, assembly GCA_964195105.1. Taxonomy (GTDB): domain Bacteria; phylum Pseudomonadota; class Gammaproteobacteria; order Pseudomonadales; family IMCC2047; genus CAMYKE01. The sequence goes on from CAXMOT010000148.1 coordinate 30,374, forward strand.
T
>CAXMOT010000149.1:0-5915 GCA_964195105.1 uncultured Gemmatimonadales bacterium
ATGGGTATTTACCTGCCCGACAGCCGGTAGACGCCAGCTACAGCTAAAAATCCCGTAAGATCACTCTCAACCCGCACCCTGGGCTACCAGTAATATCTCTGTCCGGCACGCTATTTATCGCCGGCATTAAGTTCTATATGACCCCCTGAAACCTTGATCAATCACAGTATCATTCTCGATGCTGTTACTTGACCTTTGGGTAAAACTCAACATTTGATAAGCCTTTGAAATCACTATCCTGGGTCCATACGGTAGAAAGAAGGCCTAGGGTCAGGTCTTTGATTTATGACTTTTGACTATCCCACTTATTGTCGAATGATATTTGGAGTCAACATGAAAAACTCTGACGATAGATTTATCGGATAGTTTTTACGCTGACCCCAAACTTCATCCTAGGTCCGACAGTCTCCTAGTTAAAGCGATAAGGATCCAACTGCACCGAGACCACCCGATTGCCGACAAGGCTGGTAGTGCCACCATTGCGCTCCTGTCCGGTGGCCGTAAATTCAAACTGGTACAGTCGGCCCAGTGCAGGCAGGCCCTGTTCATTGCGGGTCAGTTTGACCTTACTCAAAACCAGTGATTCATCGAGGAGTTGCACATCGTAGTGTTTGCAGTGCTGGCGCGTGGCCCGCAGCGCCTGTTCCTTCAGCCCCTGGCCTTTCCACCAATATACTAACGCGGCGCCGAGGATCATGACGCACAGTATTTCACCGAGACTAATCACCATTACCGAATCGCAAGCCGGGTGCTCACTTGCTCCACTGTCCGCCCCGAGCCTTGTTGAATCGTTTGGCGCCGCCTTTTTTCAGCGGTTTGCGCAGATTACCCGCTGCGGGCCTGTTTGCTTCGGCCGGCACCAGGCTGCCGGGATTATTCCCAATCAGTTCCTTGCGGTTCATCTTGATCAGTGATGCGCGCAGGTAGCCCCAGTTTTTTTCGTCGTGGTAACGCAGAAACGCCTTTTGCAGGCGGCGCTGCTCGATATTCTTGGCTGCGAAAACGCGCTCGCCTTTTTTGTAATTCAGTTTCTTCAACGGATTACGGCCGGAGTGATACATCGCCGTTGCCAACGCCATCGGTGACGGATAAAACGTCTGCACCTGGTCGACCCGGAAATTGTTCTTTTTAAGCCACAGCGACAGATTCAACATTTCCTCATCGGTAGAGCCCGGGTGCGCGGCAATAAAATAAGGAATCAGGTACTGCTTCTTGCCCGCCAGCTTGGAATACTTCTCAAACAGCTTCTTGAAGGCATCGTAGCTGCCCATGCCCGGCTTCATCATCTTGCTCAGCGTGTTGTCTTCGCTGTGCTCCGGCGCGATCTTGAGATAGCCACCGACGTGATGGGTGACCAGTTCCTTAACATACTCCTCATCCAGTATCGCCAGGTCATAACGCAAACCCGACGCAATCAGGATCCGCTTGATGCCGGGGATTGCCCGCGCCTTGCGATACAGGTTGGTGGTGGGGCTGTGATCGGTGACCAGGTTTTTACAGATGGTCGGGTACACGCAGGACAAGCGTCGGCAATTCGCCTGGATGGTGTCGTCCTTACAATTCAGGTGATACATGTTGGCGGTGGGCCCGCCCAGATCGGAAATGCTGCCGGTGAAACCCGGCACCTGGTCGCGAATAGCGGCCACTTCCTTCAACACCGACTCTTCCGAGCGACTCTGGATCACCCGGCCCTCATGTTCGGTGATCGAACAAAAGGTGCAGCCGCCGAAACAACCACGCATGATATTCACAGAAGTCTTGATCATGTCGTAGGCCGGAATCACCGCGTCGCCGTAGCTCGGGTGGGGACGGCGCTGGTAGGGCATGTCAAATACGCCGTCCATTTCCTCGGTGGTCAACGGGATCGGCGGCGGATTAACCCAAATCTCCCGATTGCCATGCTTTTGTACCAGCACCCGCGCATTATGCGGGTTGGCTTCCTGGTGTAATACCCGCGAGGCATGTGCATACAGTACCGCATCGTTACTAATTTTTTCAAAGGACGGTATGCGAATATACACTCGGTCGTGCGGGGTATTGGTTCGCCTGAGTTCCTTCGTCGCCAGCGGCATCGGGATGATGCGCATGGGCTGCGGCTCGTCGGCCTGCCCGGCGCTGGTTGCAACGCGCTCATCGGTCTCACAACCGGTCTTTTCATTGCCGTATTCGTAGGGGTTGGGCAGTTTGTCGATCTGGCTCGACCAGTCGATGCGGCTGGAGTCGATCTCGGTCCATCCCGCCGGTACTGCCTTGCGGACGATGGTTGTGCCGCGAATATCGACCAGGTCTTCAACTCGTCGACCCCGTGATAACTGGAGGGCAACCTCGGCAAGCGCGCGCTCGGCATTGCCATACAGCAGGATATCGGCGGTGGCGTCGATCAGCACGGAGCGCCGCACCTCATCACTCCAGTAATCATACTGGGCGATACGGCGCAAGCTTGCCTCAATACCACCGATGACCACCGGCACGTCGGTGTAGGCTTCCTTGCAGCGCTGGCTGTAGACGATTACGCAGCGGTCCGGCCGCTTGCCGCCTTCCCCGCCTGCGGTGTAGGCATCGTCATGGCGCATGCGCAAATCCGCGGTGTAACGATTGATCATGGAATCCATATTGCCGCCCGTGACCCCGAAGAACAGGTTAGGCTTACCCAAAATGGTGTAGGGCTCGGCACTATCCCAGGCCGGTTGGCTGATAATTCCAACCCGAAAGCCCATCGCCTCGAGACACCGGCCCACCACTGCCATACCGAAGCTGGGGTGATCGACATAGGCATCACCGGTCACCAGGATAATATCGCAGCTATCCCAGCCAAGTTCGTCCATCTCCGCCCGACTCATTGGCAGGTAGGGCGCTACGCCATAAGACTCAGCCCAATACTTGGGGTAGCCAAACAGGAATGGTGCGGCGATGGGTTGGTAGAGTTGCGTTGACATGGGCGATAGCTGTGTAGTGGCGACGACTAGGTATTGACGACCGCAGCGGTTTAGGGACTGCAGTAAAGGAGCGCAATAAACGCCGTGAAATTAACCGGTTAAATAATAAGGAGCGCATTAAACCATAAATGTGATCGTAAATGTATGCCCCTGTCCGGGTTTGTCGGCCAATGGCACGATCGAAATCCCCGGGCAGGCCGAAAAAACGGCCTCTTATGGTGCTTCTTGCCGGCGGACTCGCACCATTCAGGGGCGTATTCCTATTGTTTTTTTGCATCGCAAAGTGAACTCTCCCGTGTTTAAGGTTTCTCATTGTTGGCACGATATTTGTATTAGTACGTATATAGAGAGTACGTATATAGAAAATACGTATAACGAATAACCGATAACAATTACCCAAGGATTCAAGAGTGAAAGTAATAGACGGTGAGATGTATGGCATCTCGCGCATTGACAGTGAGACCTACCACACCCATGCATGGCGAGTCAGCCTGCGTCGCCGCGGTAAGATGCTGGTGAAGAACTTCCCGGACAAGAAGCACGGCAGCAAGACCGAGGCCCTGGTATTTGCAAAAGCGCACCGTGACGAAATGCTCGCCAAGTATCCACCGATTACCCGCAAGGAATTCTCATCTGCGCTCCGCTCAAATAACAACACCGGCATTACCGGCGTCTACAAGTATTCCAAAAAATACTCCCTCGCCAATGGCAATGAAGCAGAGAGCTGGTACTGGGAAGCCCATTGGCCGACCGAGCGCGGCGAGAGCAGCAGCGAGCGTTTTTCGGTTAACGAATATGGTGAAGACATGGCGCGGGGCATGGCCATCCGCGCCAGGGAAAAAGGCATGAAAGGCGTCGAAGGTCTGTTTTGGGCATCGGAAAGAGGCGAACTGGCCGCTGCACCCACAGCCGTTGCCGATAATAAACGCACGAGACGGGCAGAACAACCTGCAGCAAGGTCTCGCAAGACCGTAAATGGATTTGATCCGCGCGCATGGATGACACCGTTTTGGCTTGGCAAACCGTTTGGCAAAAGCCTCGAAAATAACGGCTAACCGGTCTCTGCGGCGACTTCCAGTTTTTCCAGCTCGTCGCTGAGGCCTAACCAACGTTCTTCCAACTCCCCAGCCTGGCGCTTCAAGAGGCCCTGTTGTTCCAGCAGGGTCTGCAGTTGCGCTTTGCTGTCCCTGGCATACAGTGCTTCGTCGAGCAATTGTTCATCGATAGTGGCGATCGCGACGGCCGTCTTATCCATTTCTTTCTCGACTTGCTTGAGTTCGCGCTTCAACGGATGCAGTTTGGCACGTTGTTCGGCCGCTTCGCGGCGCTGCGCTTTACGATCCGGAGCCTTTAGCGTGTCGCCATTATCCGCCCGGGACGCTTTCTTATCGCTAATCAACCAGCTTTCGTATTCGTCCAGGTCGCCCCCGAAAGGCTCGACTTTGCCATCAGCGACCAACAGGAATTCGGTGACCGTATTTCGTAATAGATGCCGGTCGTGGGCCACAAGGATCACGGCCCCATTAAACGCCTGCAACGCGACATTCAAAGCATGGCGCATCTCAATATCGAGGTGGTTAGTGGGTTCATCCATGATAACCAGGTCGGGTTTTTGCCAAACCACTAACGCCAACGCTAACCGCGCTTTCTCACCGCCGGAAAAATGGCCAATCGAACCAGTCGCGTTATCGCCATGAAAATTGAATCCGCCCAGGAAATTACGGATGCTCTGCTCGGATGCCGTGGGCGATAGCCGCTGCACATGGATTAACGGGCTCGCTCCCATATCGAGATCTTCCAACTGGTGCTGGGCGAAGTAACCGATGCGCAGGTTATTAGCGCAAACCCGCTCACCCTGCATCAATGCAATGGAGCCCACCAACGATTTAACCAGGGTGGACTTACCAGCGCCATTGGGGCCAAGCAAGCCAATGCGGCTGTCTCGAAGGATACCTAGATTCAACCCCCGCAAAATCGGCTCGCCGCCATAACCCAGATCCGCCTCGTGCATTGCCAATAGCGTATCGGCCTGGATATCCAGCGGCGCAAACTTAAATCGGAACGGCGAATCGACATGCGCCGGGGCAATAACCTCCATCCGCGCCAGTGCCTTGAGGCGACTCTGGGCCTGCTTTGCCTTGGTCGCCTTGGCGCGAAAGCGCTCCACAAAGCGGTGCATCTCGCCAATGCTCTGCTGTTGCTTCTTGTACTCGGACTGCTGCTGGGCAAGCTGTTCAGCACGCTGTAATTCAAAAGCGCTGTAGTTGCCCGTGTACAGGCGCAGCTGCTGGTTTTCGATATGCGCAATATGGGTGGCAATCGCGTCGATAAAATCCCGGTCGTGGGAAATCAGCACCAATGTGCCGCGATAGGCTTTGAGCCATTGCTCCAGCCAGATCGTCGCATCGAGATCGAGGTGGTTGGTGGGCTCATCGAGCAATAAGATGTCGGAAGGACACATCAGTGCCTGCGCGAGGTTCAGGCGAATCCGCCAGCCGCCAGAAAATTCCCGTGCCGGACGCTGGAAGTCGTCGGTTGAAAAGCCCAGCCCGCTCACCAGTTGCTCGGCTCGATTGACGGCGGTGTGGGCGTTAATATTCTCGAGCTCCCCATAACCAGCCGCCAACGCAAGATCGTTGCCCGCTTCCAACGCCCTTTCAATTTTGCGTTCAATGGCCCTGAGCTGGCTATCACCGTCCAGCACATGATCCAGCGCCAGGCGCTCGCCATGGGCGACTTCCTGCGCCATGTGCGCGATACGCGCCTGCCGTGGTAGCGATACGTCACCACTGTCGGCATGGAGTTGGTCCAGTAGCAGTTGAAATACGCTGGATTTTCCGGCGCCGTTGGCGCCAATCAACCCGACCCGTTGCCCGGTATGGATCACTGCACTGACATCGGTGAGCAACGGTTTTCCACCGCGCTGCAAGCTGACTGAGGTTAAACTTATCATGGCCGCGGATTGTAGCAGCCTGTCAG
>CAXMOT010000150.1:0-16927 GCA_964195105.1 uncultured Gemmatimonadales bacterium
GCTGGATTTCAGCCGGGGCCGATTGCTGGATGCCAACCAGGGGGTGGTTGCCACCTGCGGGGCCATTCATGACCAGGTTATTAAGGCTATCAAGGAAGTTCGCGACTAGTACTCTAACCACCTGTATCGGATGGTCCCTCCAGTTGTATAAAAGTTAATCAAACGGGGGAAGTAGAAATGATCAAACCCTTTGGTTCTGAACAACTGACCCCCCTGTTCGTTTACGATTCGGAGCGCCACCATGCGCTTGCCCGGGAGGCCGAAGGCTTGCCCTCGCTGCTGGTGAATTCCACCGCCGCCGCTAATGCGGTGATGTTGGGTGCCGGTTACTTCAATCCCTTGCAAGGCTATATGAACCTCGCGGATGCGCAGAGCGTAGCAGCGGATATGAAAACCACCGGGGGTCTGTTCTGGCCGGTTCCGGGGGTCAACATAAGCGGTGACGTATCGGGCATCGAAGGGGCTACCCGGATTGCGTTGCGTGATCCCAACGTCGAAGGACACCCGGTGCTGGCGATCCAGCACATCGAATCGATTGATGAAGTCAGCGACGCGCAATTCGCGGAGATGGCCGCACAGGTATTCGGTACCAAAGATACCGCTCACCCCGGCGTTACAACCTTCACCGGCCTGGGTCGCTATGTGATCGCCGGGCCGATTGAAGTGCTGAACTTCAGCTACTTCCAGCAGGATTTTCCTGACACCTTCCGCAGCGCCGTTGAAATCCGCAATGAGATCCAGCAGCGTGGCTGGAACAAGGTGGTTGGTTTCCAGACCCGTAATCCGATGCACCGCGCCCACGGGGAACTGTGCAAGATGGCGATGGCGGCGGTGGGTGCCGACGGTTGCCTGATTCACATGCTGCTGGGTAAGCTGAAGCCGGGTGACATTCCTGCGCCGGTGCGTGATGCAGCGATTCGCAAGATGGTTGAAGTCTACTTCCCCGAGAACTCTGTCATGATCACCGGCTACGGCTCCGACATGCTGTACGCCGGTCCGCGCGAGGCGGTTCTGCATGCCATGTTCCGCCAGAACTCCGGCTGCACCCATTTCATCGTGGGCCGTGACCATGCCGGCGTAGGCGATTATTACGGTGCCTTCGATGCCCAGGCCATTTTCGATGAGCGTGTTCCCGAAGGCGCGTTGCAAATCGAGATTTTCAAGGCCGATTACGCTGCATACTCCAGGAAGCTCAACAAGGTCGTCATGATGCGCGATGCACCTGATCACTCAAAGGATGATTTTGTGCTGCTGTCCGGCACTGCGGTTCGGGAAAAGCTGGCGGCGGGCGATGCGTTGCCGGTGGAGATCGTGCGCCCGGAAGTGGCGGAAATCCTGATGCAGCACTATCAAAGCGAAGCCTGATCTAACCCCAATCAAGCCGCAACAGGTTCTCCGGCAGGGCGCTTCTTTCAGTGGGCGCGCTGTCGGTAAATCTGCCACCACAGGGTCAAACATCCCTGCTATAATCGTCGCTCGATCGCCTGCACCCAATTGCATTCACTCTGAGCTCAACCGGCTTTGCCGTGGCTATGAGATGCAGGCACTGTCTGTTCTCGCTTAATCGGTAGTCGTCTCCATGGATGTCTCTGTTATCCTCGATAGCCTCAACGACGCGCAACGTCGCGCGGTCGCCGAGCCTGGTGCTTCCAGCATGCTGGTGCTCGCGGGCGCTGGTAGTGGTAAAACCAAAGTGCTGGTGCACCGCATCGCATGGTTAATTCAAACCGAAAACGTTTCGCCCCACGCGGTGCTTGCGGTCACCTTTACCAATAAGGCGGCGCGGGAGATGCGTAACCGCATCGAGGAGTTGCTCAATATCACCGTGCGCGGCATGTGGGTGGGTACTTTTCATGGCCTGGCGCACCGTTTGTTGCGCACCCATTGGAAGGAAGCAAACCTGCCGCAGAATTTCCAGATTCTGGATTCCGATGACCAGCTCCGGGTCGTCAAGCGGGTGATGCGCAATCTCAATATCGATGACGCCCGCTGGCCACCCAAGCAGGCGCAATGGTACATCAATAGCCAGAAAGACGAAGGCCGTCGCGCCGCCCACGTGGCCGAGCAACTCGATCCCTACAGCAAAATCATGCGCAGCGTTTACCAGGCCTATGAGCAGGCTTGCCAAGCCGCCGGGCTAGTGGATTTTGGCGAATTGCTGTTACGCGCCCATGAGCTTTGGCTGAATAATCCGCAGGTGCTGGAGCATTATCAGGGACGCTTTCAGCATATTCTCGTCGATGAGTTCCAGGACACCAACACCATTCAATATGCATGGCTGCGGGTACTGGCCGGCGACCAGGGCAGGCTTACCGCGGTAGGTGATGACGACCAGTCGATTTACGGCTGGCGCGGCGCGAAGATCGAGAATATCCAGCGTTTTGGCAGCGACTTTCCCGGTGCAAGCACCGCGCGACTGGAACAGAATTATCGCTCCACCAGCACCATTTTGAACGCCGCGAATCGCGTGATCGAAAATAACCAGGGACGCCTGGGTAAGGAGCTATGGACCGAAGGCAATGAGGGAGAGCTGATCTCCGTGTTTGCAGGTTTTAATGAAATCGACGAGGCGCGGTTTATCGTTGATTCGATTCAGGAGCATTTCAAATCCGGCCAGGCCTACAGCGATCATGCGGTGTTGTATCGATCCAACGCCCAGTCGCGGGTGCTTGAAGAGGCGCTGTTGCGGGCCAATGTGCCCTATCGCGTCTACGGAGGTCAACGTTTCTACGACCGCCTCGAGATACGCAATGCGCTGGCTTACCTGAGATTAATACTGCAGCGCTCCGATGACACCGCCGTGGAGCGGGTTGTCAATGTGCCGCCGCGGGGCATTGGCGGAAAAACGCTGGAACTGGTGAGGGTTAAGGCGCGTGTCGAGCAGGTCCCACTGTGGGATGCCGCGCGGCAAATGATTGGCAGCGGCGAGATTTCTGCCCGGGCAGCCGGGGCATTGCAGGGCTTTATCGACTTGATCGAGAAGCTCGATGAGGATACCGCGAACCTGCCGTTGCACGAGCAGGTCGATCACGTGATTCAGCAGAGCGGACTGCTCACCTATCACCGCGAGGAGAAGGGCGAGAAGGGCCAGGCGCGAGTAGAGAACCTCGAGGAATTGATCAGCGCGACACGCGCCTTCAATCCCGATGATAGTGAAGATTTACCTCCTTTGCAGGATTTCATCGCGCAGGCGGTGCTGGATGCGGGCGGAGAGCAGGCCGACGAACACGAAGACTGTGTCCAGATGATGACCCTGCACTCCTCCAAGGGCCTGGAGTTTCCGGTGGTGTTTCTCGCCGGTGTGGAAGAAGGCCTGTTTCCCCACAAGATGTCGATGGAAGACCCGAGCGGTCTCGAAGAGGAGCGACGCCTGTGTTACGTGGGTATCACCCGGGCGATGAAGAAGCTCTACCTGACCTACGCAGAAAGTCGTCGTTTGTATGGCAGCGAGACCCTGAATCGGCCATCGCGATTTTTACGCGAGATACCCCAGGAACTGATGGCTGAGATTCGGTTGCAGACCAAGATCAGCCGCCCGGTCAGTTTCCAGCGCAACGCGACCGGGACGCAATTCAGTGGCACTACGATCCCGGAGACCGAATTTCATCTCGGCCAGCGGGTTGAACACAGCCTGTTTGGCGAGGGCGTGGTGTTGAACTACGAGGGCCAAGGCGCCCAGGCCCGGGTACAGGTTAATTTTGATCGCAAGGGCTCGAAATGGTTAGTGGTGGGCTACGCGAAACTGCAGGCTATGTAGGCCCACCCCGGAGCGCTTCATGCACAAACGTTAATCCATATAATCCAGCGCAAGGTATTGAGATAACCCGTTATGAAAACCAGCAATCTAATCGCACTCGTCGCACTCACCTGTCTCTGGCTCACAGGCTGCTCCCGGCAGGACGATGCCGCTGTCGGCGTGAACGCACCGGCGCACGCCGCTGTCGAGGTCATCGAATGGAAGATGGTCACGACCTGGCCGAAGAACTTTCCCGGCCTGGGCACTGGCGCCAACCATCTTGCTGAGTTGATTGAGCAGATGAGTGGCGGACGCCTGGTGATCAAGGTGTATGGCGCCCAGGAGCTGGTCGGCGCGCTGGAAGTGTTTGATGCCGTATCCCGGGGTACTGCCCAGATCGGCCATGGGGCGTCCTATTACTGGAAAGGCAAGGCGCCGGCGGCCCAGCTTTTCGCCGCGGTACCTTTCGGTATGACCGCGCAGGAAATGAATAGCTGGCTATATTATGGCGGCGGCCTCGAGCTTTGGCGGGAAGTGTACGAGCCCTTCGGTCTGATCCCTTTCCCCGCCGGCAATACCGGCGTACAGATGGGCGGCTGGTTTAATCGCGAGATCAATTCGGTGGCGGACCTCGAAGGCCTCAAGATGCGCATTCCCGGTCTCGGCGGTGAGGTCCTCAAGCGCGCCGGTGGAATCCCGGTGTTGTTGCCCGGGGGTGAGATCTTCCCCTCCCTGCAGACCGGTGCCATTGATGCCACGGAATGGGTCGGCCCCTACAACGATCTCGCTTTCGGCCTCTATAAGGTCGCCAAATACTATTACTACCCTGGCTGGCATGAGCCGGGCACAACCCTGGAAGCCATCGTAAATAAAGAGGCGTATGAAGCGTTGCCGGCCGATTTGCAGGCGATTGTGGCCAATGCCGCCAAGGCCGCGAATCTGGATATTCTCTCCGAGTTAACGGCGCGCAATAACCAGGCGCTCAAGACGCTGGTGGATGAGCACGGGGTAGAACTGCGCCAGTTTCCGGCGCAGGTCAGGGTGAAACTGCGCGCGCTCGCGGAGCAGGTGCTTGACGAAGAAGCGCAAAAAGATCCGCAAGTAGCCAAGGTCTATCGCTCTTTTCGCGACTTTAATGAGCAGGTCGCGCGCTGGCATGAAGTCTCGGAGCAGGCAATTCTGGAAACCCGGGCGCTGCCCCGGGAGTAGGGAGCCTCTGATTAAGTCTAGACGGCTTCTGCAAGACTTGAAAAGCTACTTGGTTTTGGGTGGCCCGGTGTTACAGGACCTTACCAACCTGAAGCCCGCCCCACACCATGTTTCGGTCTCCTTCACCGCGGCGTAGCTCCGAAGTTTGTGCTCGTAGCTGGTAGCTGAGGCTATAGCCATTGCCAAACGCCTGGGTATAGCCCACCCAGGTTTCAACCAGCACATGATTGACTTCATCCGAGTCAAAGGTCACTTCGCTGTCGCGAAACTGGCCCTGCACAAATGCGTTGTAGGCGCGGGCTTTCACTGAGACGCCTGCCCAGAAGAACTGCGTTTTGACACCTTTGCGGGTAATACCGTAGCGACCGGCCTTTTCGCCATAAGTGGCGGCGTCAGGCTTGAAGGTCCACCAGGGCGTCGAGAATTGACCAAAGCGAACATTCAGGCTCATGGAAGCCTCGGTAATATAACCGACAGAAACCTGCTGGCTGGTTTTAACTTCAAGGCCCGAGTGGCCAGTATTAATCAACTGCTGCCGAGCCAGGTCATAGCGCAGGGTGGGTTCCCCGCCGTCAGAAACCTGATGCTTCCAGCCCCGGGTCTGTTCACCGCCGGTGCCGCCATGTACTTCGTTCTGCAGATATTCGAAGGCGCCGAGTCCCAGAACTCCTACCGTCAGGGTGCTCTCCCAGGTCTTGTTCCCGGCCCAATCAATGTGAGTCGTGGAATTAGAGTAATACACCATGCTGGCGTATGGCCGGTCTTCCAACTGCGCCTCGCTGGTGGCAGTGTCGTCCGGTGTGAATCCATATACGCCGAATTCAGCACTATTGACCGTCGGTGTACCGAGTACGCCGGTATCGGGAACCAGCCAGCGGTTAATCGCTGCTAACGGCGTCGCTAATGAAATCCTGTAATCTTCAATATGATCGCCTTCAACCCGCAGGTTAATACCACCCGTATAGTCCCGGTCATCTGAAGTGGGGAAAAACAGATCGTTATCCATGTTAAATGACCACGCCTGCGCCCGGCGTTGCTGCTCTTCTACCTTGATTTTTAGTGAGCCGCCCTCGATGTCGAGATCGGACTGGGCGAACGCGCTTGGGAACGCGTTCACTCCGGTTAGTACGAATAGTAGTCCAAAAAGTATTGATTTCATTTGCTGCGCTCCTTGCGCGCTCGCCTCTGGGCGGGTGTTTAAGCCGCCGTTGAATGACGTTGGTTGCCAAATTCCCTACGCAGGAAACGAATGATGTCGTCGGACTCGTAGAGCCAGGTCGCTGTTTCGTCGTTACGCTGGATGCGTAATGCCGGGACTTGCGACTTGCCGCCTTCGGAAACCAGTTCCGAATAGAATTCGCGTGATCTATGGATATCGCGAAGTTCCAGGTCCAGGCCGAGCTGCAGGATTTCATTCCGGACCCGGGCGCAGTAAGGGCACGTCGTGAAGTGGTACAGTTTCAGGTCATTAGTGCTTAGTGGTGTATTGTTCATTTTCAAGTTCTCCTGATAATATTTGAATGATCGTTCAACTATAAGGCAAAAAAAAGCCCTGATAGTGTGTGCTCGTAGCCGAGAGCGTTTTGGATGCTACCTTCGTGGCTAAGGTTACAAGTTAACCTTGTTATGATCCGGCACGATGGAAAAATAGATCGAATTTTCCCTGGCCGCCACTCGCTCATTACTGCTGATTAAGTTGGCTCTCTTGCTAACTGCAAATCCGTTAGTGAAGGTTTCTCGCTGCACGTCAATGTCAGCACGGATTTCGGATTCGAAGGCACTCTTGCCGGGTTGCAATGCTGATTCATCCGCGAGTGTAACGTCTGCCGCGAATGCTGCCACAAACACGATGCCCAGTACCGCTCTATTGTTGAAGTATCTCATTTTGCCTATCTCCTAATATTATTGAATGATTGTTCAGTTAAGGATTAAAAAAATTGGTGATCGCCAATCGTTAAGGAGACTATAGAGGTTATTGAATGAGCATTCAAGTAAAAGTTTAATTTATTTTGATTTATTTTTAGGGAAGTAAATAAAGGCGTTAGCCTATGTGGACTGACGAAGTAGCAACTGGTTAGATGTTCTTAATGAAAGGCTATGTCGAAGCGGTCGGCGTAACTATTGTTAGTCGCTATTTTCAGGTTTAGGTGAGCGCTCATCACGCTGTCCGAGCACCAGGGCAACACCCCCCAGGGTTACTGCAGAGGCTAATAGCAGGCGCAAGGTGATGTCTTCTGCGATAAAAATGACTCCGCCAAAGGCAGCGACGATCGGGACCGAAAGCTGAACCGTGGCCGCGTTGGTCGCGCGCAAACCGCGCAACGCTGAATACCAGGCGACATAGCCCAATCCGGACGCGATGGCTCCCGAGGCGATAGCCAGGGCTATGCCGCTTGCGGAGTAATGGAAATCCCCGATAAAGAACAGGCTCATGATTAACACGCAGGGTACCGCATAGATAAAGTTATTCGCGGTCGCCTCGAGCGGATCCGCCACCCCCTTGCCCAGCAATGAATATACGCCCCAGGCGAATCCGGCAATGGCCATCAGGGCGGCACCCTTTGGGTCCGGCGCGGTGACCCCGGGAGAAACCAGGTACACGAGCCCGAATACAGCCAGCATGAAACCCACCCAGGACAACAATGAGAAAGGCTCGCCGCTGCGTAACGCGACGCTAAACATCGTGAGTTGAACCGCGCCGAACAGTATCAGTGCTCCGGTGCCGGCGCCCAAGGTCAGGTAGGCGAAAGAGAACAGCACCATATAGGTGAACAGCGCCGCGGCTGCGCGCCAATCACCGGAGACACGGCCGCGCTTGCGCCACCGCGGTAGTATCAGGACAAACAAAGTGACAGCGCCGGCAATCATCCTGAGCGCAGAGAAGCTGGCGGCATCGATGAGCCCCTGTCCCAGGGCGAGCCGGCATAAAACAGAGTTCGCCGCAAACGCCAGCATTGCGGTGCTGGTTAATATGACGGTTTTTGGTAGCATCGCGTTTGGTATCACAGTCTGAGGGGTATCTGTTGGGTAAAAGGCAATTGCAGCATAGACCAGGTGCGGTCAGCAACGAAACTACAAGCGCAAAGATTTATCTGTCCGGCAAACGGACTACACTATAAAGGATGTTTGTTTACAGGAGGAAGTTCATGAAAGCACTGTCATTTATCGCTCTACTTATCGCGTTGGTTGTAGTCTTTATGCTGCAGGAAAAAACCATAGAAACTGCGGTCGTAAAGCAGCCCTCTGGCGAGACTGCAATGGAGCACATCGAGCAGCAGGTAAATACGCAAATGCAAGACCGCGCGCGACAGCTTCAGCAAATGGAGCAGCAGCAAGGCGAATAGTGATTATTGTCGCAAGGAGCGGCCCCGCGCCAAACCGGAACTTCCACGTTAGCAACAAGTCTTAATCCAGGATTCCGGGGTTTGAGGAAACCGCTATGCGTTCAGCAATTGTGCCTTTGTTTTCGGCAGTCGTCATTGGCGTCGTGATCGGACTATTTCTGCAGTCTTTCGGGTCAGATAGAGTGACCCGGTCAGGGGATATTTCAGCCTCCAATACAGACATCGAACCAACTTACCTGCCTCTTACCGATGCAGAGAATGCCACTATCACCGGCCTGGCCGAACAGCTGACGGCGGAAATTGAGGCTAGAAAGGCCCTGCAGGAAACGGTCGACAGGCTGGCCACGCAACTCGCACAACTGAACCGGGAGAGTTCGGCCCCGGAGGCCGCTATCGTGAACGCGCAACCCGCTGGCTCCAATTTCAGGGGTTCCAACTCCAGTGGCCCCTGGTTTGACGAACAGGCCCTTATCGATGTCGGTATAGACGCGACCGAGGCCCAGCGGATTAAGGCTTTCTATGAGGAGCAGGCGCTGGAGCGACTTTACTTGCAAGACCAGGCGGCTCGTGAGGGCTGGAACGGCGCCAAACGACGCGAAGCATTCCAGGCGCTCGCCGCGCAGCAGCAGGCCCTGAAAACCGAGCTCGGTGATGATGCCTATGATGCGTATCTCTACGCGTCCCGCCAACCCAACCGGGTTCAGGTGCAAGGTGTGTTGGCGGGTTCGGCGGCGGCTAACGCCGGCATTCAGGACGGTGACTACATCCTGCGCTATAACGACCAGCGCGTTTACAACGGGCAGGAACTGCGCAAGGCCACTTCACAGGGTGCGACGGATGAAGTTATTGTGGTCACGGTCGAGCGCGACGATACCCGGCAACAGCTGTATATTCCGCGCGGTCCGCTGGGGATTAGGATGAATTCCGCGAGCGTTGCCCCCTAACCACCTGAATCCTGGTTTATAAATCAGAGGTTCCCTGGCTTCCCGTCACACCAACGAATGCTTATAGGGCTCTCCACTAAACCACTCACCCAGAAATCTCATTACCGCGTTTATCTTCTTGCTGTACTGAATGTCCGAATGGCACACCAACCAGAATGGCAGCTTGGGCAGCGGCACGTCCTCCAGCACCGGTACAAGTTCCGGGAACTGCAGCGCCAATGGTCGTTGTACGATACAAAAGCCGGCGCCAGCGCGGGCGAGCGTAATTTGAGCCAGCAGGCTATCGGTTCTCACGGCGAAGTGCTTACTGTGGGCGTCGAGGCCCATATCGTGCAGGGCATCGATGAGCAGGGGCTCCTTATCAAAGCCGATAAAAGGCAGCTGCAATAGATGCTCGGGCGATTCCGGCCTGCCATGCTCCTCGATTAGCTGGCGGGTGCCATAGATTCCCAGTGGCAGGGATGGCAGGCTGCGGCGCACGAGGTCCGGCTGGCTGGGCTCGGCCATCCGAAAGGCGATATCCGCATCGCGCTGGCTAAGGCTGGCGAAGCTGTTATTAATGTCTATTTCAATTTGAATGGCGGGGTAGGCTTGGCGTAAAGCCGCAATGGCCCCGGGCAGCAGGAAGTAGCCAATAATCTCATTCGCCGAAATACGCACATCTCCTTCCAGTTGGTCGTCCTGGCCCGCGACGGCGCGGTTAAAGGCGTCGACGCTTTCCATCATGTGCCCGGAAACCTCTACCAGGCGCGCGCCCGCTTCGGTAATTTCCAGGCCTTTGTTGCTTCGCTCAAACAGGTGCAAGCCCGTTTGTTGCTCCAGCGCCTGGATTTGGCGGGTGAGTGTCGGCTGGGTGCTGCCCAGTTTACGCGCCGCTTTGGAAAAGCTGCCGCATTCCGCCACCGCCCAAAAGCTACGAATCAGGTTGATGTCTTTGATATACATATGCGTATGCCCAGTATAGAAATATGCCTATTTAGTATACGAATACTAATAGCTAATATTCGTATCGTCAAAGTGATTGGTTCACACGACGAAGCAAATTCGCAATCAACAGGAAGGATAGTGATATGAAAATCGCAGTTATGATTATTGCCGTGCTAATGATGGCCTATTCCGCGGGCCGATTTTACTCGCACGAACTGGTCACCAACACCACGATAAGCGCGGACAGCACCGAGGTGTGGAAGCACTTGAGTGACTTCAAGCGCTACGAGCAATGGAACCCGTTTGTTAAATCCGCCCGCGGCCGAGCCGTCGAGGGGGAGCAGATAGCCGTGACTATTCAGCCGCCAGGGGGTAAGCCAACAGATTTTACACCCACGTTGCTGGTGGTGCAGGAGGATCGTGAAATACGCTGGCTGGGGCAGCTTTTAGTGCCGGGCCTGTTTGATGGTGAGCATTACTTTACGATATCTCCTTTGCCAGACGGCAATATCGAATTTGTTCAGGGCGAAACCTTTAGCGGCCTGCTGGCCTGGCTATTAATGCCTTTTATCGAAGCAGATACCAGAGCCGGATTTGAAGCTATGAACGTTGCAATCAAACAAATTTCTGAAATCGGTTCTGAATGAAGCTCGCGATGAATTTACCGGATAAATCACTCCTGGCTAATGCGATATTTACGGGCACTGTACTGGCTAGCGTGTACTGCGTAGCTCCGCCAGGGTGACTGCAGTTACCACACCCGGGCTTGCATGCAAGCCTGGTGTCGTTGCAATCCGGGCGTTGGGATGCAGAATTGCCCTCGTCCCGCGATATTTACACAACTTTACCCCGCCTCGGCTTCAACTTTACGCAGTAGAGGGTATACTCCGAACGTCGTAATTGGGCGGCATAACGGACAGGGTGCGATCGGATATAACAAAGGCCCTGTTCGCGGCTCTAATAGCGGTCTGTAGCTGTGGCGCAGGCTAAAGAAATCGCTCAACTAAATTTGTGATGGTTACTCCAGAGCAATTCGTTTCGAGCAACTGTTCACTCACAGTACTTATTCCCGGTAACAAATACCCATGGCGTCATCAATGAAAAACACCTTCGGCTACGTTTGCACGTTTACCTTTGCATTACCCCTCGCGGCGATCCACCAAACCCTCGGTGCAGCTGAAATCAATGACGCAACGACGCTGCCTGTAGCAACCTCTACGGTCGAGGCAGGTGCGCCGGGCGACCTGTCTATTACCGATAGCGGCTCAATTACGCTTGAGGCCAGCCCCGGGGCTACCGCGGTGCTTGTGGACAGCGATAACAGTTTTAGTCATGACGGCGACATCACCATCACAGACTCCGATGATGCGACCGGGGTTGCTGTGCAAGGCGGCCTGACTACGTCTATCTATTCCAATGGCACGATCACCATCGATGAAGATTACGAACGGGTCGATACGGATGGCGATGGCGACAGAGATGGTTCGCTGGCGATCGGCACCTCAAGAACGGGAATTTTGGTTGAGGGTACCGAGCCCCTGGTAAGCGATATCGACCTGGATACTGCGAGCAACATATTCGTGGAGGGCAATGCTTCGGCGGGGGTGCGAATACAAAGCCAGTTGCAAGGCTCCCTGGTTAATGACGGCACCATTACCGTGGTCGGTAATGAAACCGTCGGCGTTGAGCTCCAGTCCGGCGCAACCGGCAATGTTGTGCAGTCGGGCGACATCACGGTGCAGGGCGCAGGTGCGACGGGTGTGCGTATCGCCGATGCCATCGATGGGGCGTTCCTGAATGAAGGCGGTATTTCCACTACTGGTTTTCTCAGCACCACCATTACCAACTATGCCGATCCGGAATCGATTACAGAGGGTGTTACGCCGATAGCGGACAGGATCGATATTGAGAATTTGGGCGACGGCGGCCCTGCCGTTTCGATCGCCGGCAGCATCGCCGATGGCTTTCTTAATAACGGTCCTATCGATCGATTCATCGATGCGGAAGAGGCCGCCGACGAAACCAAGGACACCATTGAGGATTTTGACGCCAACCGGGGCTCGGGTGCAATCGCCACCTTTGGCTCTGCACCCGCGGTGGTAATTTCACCGGATCTCGATGCGGGCGGCGTTGGGGATGTGGTAATTGGCAAGGTCGTCGAATCCGTTCGCGATACCCTGGACGATGATGCGGATGGCGACAGCGACGAGATCCTGGCTACATTTGATTATGACTACGGATTTATAAACCGCGGCGTAATTGTTTCGAATGGCCTGAACGTCGGCTTTGATTCCACTGCGCTGCAAATCGAAGGGGCCGAGGATGGCAGCCGCCTGGTTATCATCGAAGGCGGCATTCAAAATACCAACGCAATATCGGCCGAGGCCTTCGAGGCTGACGCTGTCGGGATTGCAATCGGCCCATTTGCCCAGGTTGAACGAATTACCAATAGCGGCGCGATCAAGGTGGACGTAACCACGGATACCAATAACCAGGCGACTGCGATCTTTATAGGCGCTAATTCCACGGTTAACGAAATAGCTAACAGCGGCACTATTACCGCAACCACCACCGCGACCGGGCCTAACGGAGGCGCAACCGCCATATCTGATCTTTCCGGGTCACTGGTGACCATTAACAACCAGGGTATTATTGGGGCGACCCTGGCGACAGATCCGGATGACTTTGAATCCGGCGCCGCCGTTGCCATCGACCTCTCTAATCACGGTGCCGCCGCGTCGACCACCATACTGCAGACGCGACGGACGCCCACCGACGATCTTAATCGGGACGGGGTCGTTGATGCGGCCGACGTGCTTGATCCGGCTATCATTGGCGATATTCTGCTGGGTGCTGGCGATGACACGATCGATATTCAAGCCGGGTTTGTGGGCGCGGCGAGCGTTGATTTTGGTGCCGGCGTTGACCAGCTGCTGCTCAGCGACGGGTCCTCCTTTTCCGCCAACATTGCAAATCTTGAATCCGTAACGCTCGATAATGCCACGCTTCAGCTTGGATCGCTGGACACGGTGTCGGTCGACCAGCTCACGGTCACCGGAGCGTCGGAGCTTTTCATCAACGTGGACCTGCAAAGTGCCACGGTTTCCGAGCCACGATTAGTCGTCAATGGCGACGCGGAATTTGATGCCGAATCGACAATAACCACGGCGTTAGAAGGCTTCGTTAACGAGGACGTGGCGCTCAATGTTATCCAGGCCGATACGCTCTCGCTGAGCAATGATGCTGCCCAGGTATCTATCCTCACGCCGGCGATTTATAACCGCACAGTGGAAATTGACGATACTAACCTGAGGGTGCTGCTCCGGCCCAAGACGGCGGTGGAACTGGGGTTGGGCCCTAATGAGGCGAGTATCTATGATGCGCTGCTGGATTTGGCGACGCAGCGTACCGACGTCGGGACCGGATTGTCGAGCTTTACGGATGAAGAGTCACTGGTTGCAGCCTACCTCCAGCTGGTGCCCGATTATTCTGATGCGGCGGCACTGTTTATGGCTAATGAGCTTAGCCTCGCGACCGGGTCTACCGGCGCGCGGCTGGATCGCTTGCGCCGCATTGATGAAGGACTGTGGTTTGACCTGAGCATGTCTGGAATTGAACAAGACGATACCCCGGAGGGGGTGGGCTACGATGTCCTGGGTGTTTCTTTTCAATTAGGTTCGGACTACAGGCTATCGGACAACCTCGTATCGGGAATAAGTTTTGGGTTGCGAGATGGCGGTTACGAGTTGAACAAGATATCTGACCATGAAGTGGATTTTACCGCCTTCGATATCGGCCTTTACGCGTCGTACTGGACAGACGCCTGGTCAGTTATGGCGACGGGCGCAGTGGGATCGCTGTCGAACTACTCCGATCGAACGGTCGTTCTGGATGATCTCAGTGAAGAATACGAGGGTGAATGGGATGGACTGTATTTCTCAGGATCCGCCAAGGTCGCTTATGAAACCAGGATGGGTAAATTCTTTGTCAAGCCATCCATCACGGTTGATTACTTCTCCCTCGACCAGGATGGCTATACCGAGACAACCGATAGTGCAGACGGGAACCTCGCGTTTACGGTCGACGATGCGGATTCAGACCGTTTGACTGGCACCTTCCTACTGAATCTTGGGCACATAAAGGGTCGCTTCCTGGCCACCAAGGGTGATACCCGAGAATCCACCAGGAACGCGTCAGCAAGGTCAGGTGGCGCCGCAAGTATCAAACAGATTTACGTAGGTTACCGCTCTGAACTGTCGTCAACCGCCTATAGCACGAAGGTGGGTTTTGCTGGTGGAATGGATGACACTTTTGATATAAGTAATCCCGTTGAAAACGAAGATGCCATCCTGTTCGGCGCCAATGTGACGAAAGCCACAGACGGGACAATTATTACCCTGGGTTACGCCGGTGAGATAGGTGAAGATTATGTTGCACACAGGCTCCACGTAGAGTTCAAGATTCCTTTTTAATCCTGGCGTACGTTCTTGGCGCATATAGGGCCCAGGCAAGAAAACGGCCGCTGGCGGGAAAGCCGGCGGCCGTTTTTATTTGGGACAGGCTAACTATTTACCGAGGTCGTTGATGGTCTCCTGGGCGCGGGCTGAAATGATTTCAAACGCGTCCTTGTTGGCCTTGGCTGCTAGCTCAAGTAGTTCCTGCATCTGTTCCATGCCGGACTGGATCGTTTCGGCGGCACTTTCAGCCGGGTTCTCCGCCACTGTATTCAAATTTGCGAGATTGTTCAGGCTGTCCTGGAAGATCGTCATTTGGCGCTGCGCCAATACCTGGTAGCCTTCGGCGGCAGCCTGGTTGGCGGCTACGATGGCGTCGAGATTCTTCTGGTTAGTTTCTATGAGCGACTTAACGATGTCATTGTCGGCGCCGGGAATGGAAAATTTGCTCATAAAATCTTCCATGTCGAAATCTGGAAAAAACGGGTTATCTGCCATGGTCTTGCTCCTGATTGTTTTCCGTTCAGTGTGTCTTTTGGGGTAGGACACCCAGTTTAAACATTTTTCGTTATGAAAACACGTAATTCGGCAGCCAGGTGACGAGCTGCGGCCAATAGGCGATCAGCCCGAGCATCAGGATCTGGATCACGATAAAGGGCATGACGCCGCGGTATATCTGTCCGGTCGAAACCGTGTCCGGCGCTACGCCGCGCAGGTAAAACAATGCGAAGCCAAAGGGCGGCGTGAGGAACGAGGTTTGCAGGTTCAGGGCAATCATGACCCCGAGCCACACCGGGTCCAGGCCCATCGATAAGAGTATCGGTGCGACGATGGGCACCACCACAAAGGTAATTTCGATAAAATCCAGGAAGAAGCCCAGTACGAACAGCAGCAACATAACGACGAACATCGCGCTGATGACGCCGCCGGGAAGGTCGCCCAGCAAGCCCCTGACCAGGTCATCACCACCATAACCCCTGAATACCAGTGAGAACACGGCGGCGCCGATCAGGATAAGGAATACCATGCTGGTGATGCGCGTGGTGGATTGCATTACTTCACGAATTACGGCGAAGCTGAGGGTGCGATTAAGCGCCGATAGCATCAGCGCGCCGGCCGCGCCAACCGATGCCGCTTCCGTGGGTGTCGCGAGGCCTGCCAAAATTGATCCGAGCACCAGCAGCATGAGCAGCATTGGCGGCAGCACCGCCGTCAGGATTTGCAGTGCCGAGGGCCTTTCCCCTGTGGCCGTCGCGTTATGTGCTGGAGTGGCTTCCGGACGCAGCAGTGCCACCAGCAGCAGGTAGCCAATATAACTGGCGACCAGCAGCAAGCCCGGCACCAGCGCGCCCATAAACAAATCGCCCACGGACACGGTTTCCGGAGAATAGTTGCCCATATCGAGCTGGGCCTGCTGGAACGACGAGGACATAACATCCCCGAGCAATACCAGTACGATCGATGGGGGGATGATCTGGCCCAGGGTGCCGGCCGCGCAGATGGTGCCGCTTGCGACTGCCGGATCGTAACCGCGTTTCAGCATGCTGGGCAGCGACAGCAGTCCCATGGTGACCACCGTGGCGCCAACGATACCGGTACTGGCGGCCATCAGCATGCCGACCAGGGTCACGGCAATACCCAGCCCTCCGCGCAGGGAGCCAAACATTGCCGACATTGCCTCCAGCAAGCGCTCGGCGATCCGGGAGCGCTCCAGCGTAACCCCCATAAACACAAACAAGGGTACCGCAATGAGTATCTCGTTAGTCATGGTGGCGTAGATACGGTTGGGCACCGCTTCCAGGAACGCGCCGTCAAAAATGCCGAACAGAAGACCGATGCCTGCGAACAACAGGGCTGAGCCACTCAGGGAAAATGCGACCGGGAAGCCGGCCAGCAGAACCAGAATGGCCACCAGGAATAAGCCGAGAGCCATGAACTCCATTAGGGGGTGTCCCCCGTGCCGGCCCTGTCACCGGTAGCATCAGGATCCGCGAGTCCCAACAGTAGCAGCAGCGCCTTGAGCAAGTCGGCACAGCCTTGCAGCAGCAGGGTCAGTGGGGCGATCAGGATCAGGGATTTCAGCAAATATACGGCGTCGATGCCGCCGGCCTCGCGCGAGCCCTCGAAGTAGGACCAGGAGTTGGCAACGTACTCCAGTGAAATCCAGAACAGGAAGATGCTGGTGGGCAATAACAGCAGAAGGTTGCCGAACAGGTTGACCCATGCCTGGCCAATTGCCGACATGGGCCGGTAGAAAATATCGACCCGGACGTGGCCATCCTGTTTTAGCGTATACGCGGCGCCCAGTAAAAA
>CAXMOT010000151.1:0-14396 GCA_964195105.1 uncultured Gemmatimonadales bacterium
AATATATTGGCACGCTATGTGCATCACAGGGTGTGGTACGTTTAATAAGAATTTGCTTGGGGCGATTTGTCCTTAAACAACAGAGATATCTAGAGGAGTTAAACAATGAGCACTTTGAAAAATCTTACAGCTGCAGTGATAGCGGCCGGTACTTTGGTAGCAGTTCCTGCTATGGCTGAAGTTTCAGGTAACGTTGGCCTTGCGAGCAACTACGTATTCCGTGGTGTTTCACTTTCAAACGATCAAGCGGCCATTTCTGGCGGTGTGGACTACGCGCACGGAGACGGCGTGTACGTTGGTACCTGGGTATCAAACATTGATGACGGCACTACAGGCACTACAGAGCTTGACCTATACGCGGGTTTTGCTGGTGAAGCGGGTGACTTCGGTTACGACATCGGTTACATCCAGTACATGTATCCTGAAGATGCCGCTGGTCTTAGTGATTACGGCGAAGTTTACGGCAGCGTTTCTTACAGCGCGCTCGAGGTAGGTTTTGCTTACACAGTGAACAGTCAAACTAACGCTTTTTCAGATCAGAGCGGCGACACCAAAATCCCCGTAGCTTTCGTTGAAGGCGATGTGTACTTCTATCTGTCAGCCGGTACTGACCTGAGCGAAGACTGGGCCCTGAGCGCTACTGTGGGCAGCTACACCTTCGAAGACGATGGCATTCTTGGCGCGGATTTTGATTACCTCCACGGCCAGATTGACCTGAGCAAGTCTGCTGGAGACATGGGTGACTTCACGTTCAGCCTGTCGATTACTGACGCTGACGAAACGCATGCGTTTGCAAGTGACGACGTCATTCCTTTCGTATCATGGTCAAAAGGCTTCTAAGCAGCTAGCATCGATTTTTAGCTGAATTAGCAAAGCAGTAAAAAACCGGCGATCGTAATGATCGCCGGTTTTTTTGTGCGCCAAAAAGAAATGCGCGATCACTACAGGCGGATCGAGTTGGCGGGAGGAGACCAGGTAAGCGGCTTTATCTGCGAACCCTGTGTCCTAGAGAGCGCCGAAGACATCAGCGCATTAGTCAGCTGGCGTAACTTCAAGTCTCATGGATAAGGCCTCACGTATATGGCCGGTCCAGTTTACGATAGTTCAGTGCCTCCAGCAGGTGCTGCGACAGGATGGTCGTCGAGTCATCGAAATCTGCAATAGTCCGCGCAACCTTGAGGATGCGGTGATAGGCGCGCGCGGACAACCCCAGTTTATCGATGGCTGAGCGTAACAGGTCGTTGTCCTGTGCCTCGAGTGCGCAATGTACGTCTATTTCCGGTGGCGTGAGCGCGGCGTTGATTTTGCCCTGGCGTGCGTGTTGCAGGCCCCGTGCTGCACGCACCCTGGATTGCACTCGGTTACTCTGCCAGTGGCTGTTGTCCTGTTTCGCAAACAACTCATTCGACAGGGTCAGCACCTCCACCTGCAAATCAATGCGATCCAGCAGTGGCCCGGAAATCCGGTTTCGATACCGCTGTACCTGGTCCGATGTACAGCGACAATGGCGTTTGCTGTCCCCCAAATAGCCGCACGGGCACGGGTTCATTGCTGCGACCAGTTGCAAGCGGGCCGGGAACCGCGTGCTATGGTTGGCGCGCGCGATAACAATTTCACCTGCCTCAAGTGGCTCGCGAAGAACCTCCAGTACTCTTCTCTCGAATTCCGGCAGTTCGTCGAGAAATAACACCCCGTGATGGGCGCGCGATATTTCACCTGGTCTGGGTTGGCTTCCGCCGCCCACCAGGGCGACCGCCGATGCGGTGTGATGGGGTGCGCGAAAGGGCGGCAGGCGCCAGTTGTCGATGGAGAATGCCCCTGAAGCGAGGGATTCGATGGCGGCGACTTCCAGCGCCTCGGGTTCGTCGAGTAGTGGCAGTAACGATGGTAACCGGGATGCCAGCATCGACTTGCCGGTACCCGGAGGTCCAAACAACAGCAGGTTGTGGCCGCCGCCCGCGGCAATCTCCAGTGCTCGCTTGGCGGCAACCTGACCCTTCACGTCGGCGAGGTTGTTAGTATGCGCCGCGGCGGGTGGCTCCGGGCTCGAGTTGGTAAAAAGCGTAAGTTGCTGCTGGCCGCTGAGGTGGGCGGTCACCTCCAGTAGCGAAGTTGCGGCAAAGATCCGGGCGCTGCTTGATAGTGCGGCCTGCGTCGCATTCTCTTTGGGTAACACCAGGCCGTGTGACGCATGGGTTGCCTGCAGCGCAGCGGATAGCGCCCCGGGAACGGGACGCAGGAGGCCGGTCAGGGCAAGTTCACCGATGAATTCGAAACTGTGCGTCGCGTTGGCGGGAACCTGTCCCGATGCGGCGAGGATCGAAATTGCGATGGGTAAATCAAACCGTCCACCCATTTTCGGCAGGTCCGCCGGTGCCAAATTGATGGTGATTCGTCGTAACGGGAATTCAAAGCCCGAGTTAATGATGGCGCTGCGCACCCGATCTTTGCTTTCCTTTACCGCAGCCTCCGGCAAACCGACGATGGCCAGGCTGGGTAGGCCGTTGGATAGGTGTGTTTCTACGGTAACAAGCGGTGCGTCAACGCCGTGAATGGCGCGAGAATATACAATGGCTAGGGTCATGGCTCCGTCCTTGGAGAGTTGTAATAAGTTATTCGGCCTCTTGTCTGTGAGTGACCATATCGTTTTCCAATGCCGTCAGTTGCCCTCCCAGGTCGTCCAGCTTGCTGCGGGTACGATGCAGAACCGCCGCCTGAGCATCAAACTCTTCGCGGCTGACCAGATCCAGCTTTGCAAACGCGCTTTGTAATAAGGCATGCAGGTTCTTCTCGATATCGCGATGGGTATCGAGAACGCCTGAGGGGATTGCTCCGAGGAGTTGTTGCCCCAGCGCTGCTATATCATCCGGTTTTATCATTTGCGGTTACGCGCTATGGATTGCTGTCTTGGCTTGGATCATAGCACGCGTTACCGAAATTCTCGAGCGCCCCGGTGAGGCGCCGCGGCCAGGAAAATGTGGTTTCAAGGGCGTGCGAACCATTAATAAGCATGGCTTGGGGCGCCCGCCTCGAAATACCCTGACCAGTATCGATGCTGGCTGTGGAAAATCCTAACTAGCTGAAATATAGTGCTTTAATGTTGTCGGCGTGCGATAAGGTTAGGGCAACCTTGCCGTTAGCACGCGGTCGATCAATATTTTTATGGGCTATTCCAGCCGGGCCGGGCTGCTCGGCTGCATCGCCGAAAAGCAAGCGCACCATTTTGGTTCGTTTGGCGCGAAAAGGCTTCAAGATGGTGCGCGACATCCGATTCAGACCCCCGGCTTATGTCCTAACCACCTGTTTTTGATCGATAAGTTCAAACTGGCACGATTTCTGCTATTTACGCCTGACTAGCTCGATTTTGTTATCTGGCTCAAGTGGCCAGGCTGGTATTAAAGTAAACCAATGTTGGTGAGTGTAATTTGAACTTAGGGGTACAGCATGAAATTAGTTACTGCAATTATTAAACCCTTCAAGCTGGACGACGTGCGGGAAGCATTGTCTGAGCTTGGTGTTACAGGGATAACCGCAACCGAAGTCAAGGGCTTCGGTCGCCAGAAGGGACACACAGAACTATATCGCGGCGCGGAGTATGTCGTTGATTTCCTACCAAAAGTCAAGCTCGAAGTGGCCGTTGCCAGTGAGATCGCAGACCAGGTGATCGACTCGATCTCTAAAGCTGCAAATACGGGCAAGATCGGCGATGGCAAGATCTTTGTGAGTAGCATCGAGCAGGCTATTCGAATTCGAACTGGTGAAACTGGCGACGCAGCAATCTAAGCCAGCTTTAAATAATAACTTTTGAGCCTAGGCTTAGAGGAGGTTTTTGTGGAAAACAATATATTTGAACTTCAATACGCGATGGATACCTTTTACTTTCTGGTAATGGGTGCCCTGGTAATGTGGATGGCGGCAGGTTTTGCCATGCTCGAAGCGGGACTTGTTCGCGCGAAAAATACAACTGAAATCCTGACCAAGAACGTCGCACTGTTTGCAGTGGCCTGTACCATGTACATGGTATGCGGCTACGATTTTATGTACGACGGTGGTTTATTCCTGTCTGGCGTTGATACCGTGGCGAGCATAGATGCTGCTGCTGTATTGGCGGCTTCTGCCGAAGCAGGATTCGGAGACATGGCCGAATACGCTGGTGCTTCAGACTTCTTCTTCCAAGTGGTATTCGTTGCGACGGCTATGTCGATCGTCTCCGGTGCCGTGGCTGAGCGCATGAAGTTGTGGGCATTCCTGGTTTTCGCCGTAGTCATGACCGGGGTTATTTACCCGATCGAAGGCGGCTGGACCTGGGGCGGAAAATCTGTGTTTGGCCTCTACGAACTGAGCTATAGCGATTACGCTGGATCCGGTATCGTGCATATGGCCGGCGCAGCAGCCGCACTTGCGGGTGTTCTTCTGCTTGGCGCTCGTAAAGGCAAGTATGGCCCTAATGGCCAAATTAGCGCGATTCCTGGCGCTAACCTGCCGCTCGCGACCCTGGGTACTTTCATCCTGTGGATGGGCTGGTTCGGTTTCAACGGTGGTTCTACCCTGAAACTGGGTGGTATCGAAGTTGCGAACGAAGTAGCTAACGTGTTCATGAACACCAATGCGGCTGCTTCCGGTGGCCTGATAGCGGCGCTGATCGTTGCGCGTATCATGTTCGGCAAGGCTGACCTGACAATGGCACTTAACGGTGCATTGGCTGGTCTGGTTGCCATTACTGCTGAGCCTGCTGATCCGACCGCATTGACCTCAACCCTGATCGGCGCGGCCGGTGGTGCCTTGGTTGTGTTCAGCATCGTGACCCTGGACAAGCTGAAGATCGATGATCCTGTCGGTGCCATTTCGGTCCACGGTGTGGTTGGCCTTTGGGGTATCTTCGCAGTACTGATCTCCGATTCCGACGCGACCTTTATGGGTCAGCTGGTTGGCGCATTAACTATCTTCGTCTGGGTATTCGTAGCCAGCTTCATAACCTGGTACGTAATTAAGATGGTTATGGGTATTCGTGTTACCGAAGAAGAAGAGTACGAAGGCGTTGATTTGTCAGAGTGTGGAATGGAAGCCTATCCGGAATTTACTTCGGGCGGCTCTAGTTCTAGCGGTAGCTAGATTCTCGACACAAGCTATACAAAGAGGGCGCCCTGGTGGCGCCCTTTTTTATTTCTTCAATTTGTAGTAGATTAGCCTGCACGTTGTGCCTGGGCCCAATGCGGGGTACGAATATAAAGATAATAGTGAGTTGCGGGGCGAGGATTTCGTTTCGGCGACTTATAATAACTGGAGAGTCAGCATGAAATTGGTGAGTGCGATTATTAAGCCCTTTAAACTGGACGACGTCCGCGAAGCCCTTTCTGAAATTGGTGTGACCGGAATTACGGTAACCGAAGTGAAAGGTTTCGGGCGCCAAAAAGGGCATACTGAATTATATCGGGGTGCGGAATACGTAGTGGATTTCTTGCCCAAGGTGAAATTGGAAATTGCGCTTTCCGATGAGCTTGTCGACCAGGCGATTGAAGCGATTTCGCGGGCAGCCAATACCGGCAAGATCGGCGACGGAAAGATATTCATAAGCAGCCTCGAACAGGCGATTCGTATTCGTACCGGTGAAACCGGTAACGACGCCGTATAGATCACGCGTCGCAGTAGTTTCCACACAATAGGGGCTTCGTGCCCCTATTTTATTGGCCGCTGTTCGCTGCCCTGTACTAAAGTCATCACTTCACGATGGCTCAGCCGGTCGAGAATTTCACCAAATAGGCATAGAAAGGTGGTCGCGCCGGATGACCCGGATGACGCCTTGCGAGCGAGGTCTGCTAATTTGTGCTCTTCGGCTGTCGAGGCGTAGCCCAGCAGGCCAATGTGATGACGATAGAAATTCGCTACGCCGTTTTGGGTCGCGCTAGCCAGGTGAAAATCCTGGGTTAGCAGGGCGCGAAAGATAAAGTAATCACGTGCCGCGGCGCTGTCCAGGTCCTCGTCTTCGAAAACCGGTAGCCAGGGTAGCTTTCTGCACAGTTGGTGGGTAAAGATGCCATCGCCGAAGCGCAGGTGGTTGCCTTCATGGAATACCGGCGAACTGCCCAGCCCGCAGCTGGGTGATCGGCTCTTGAATATATAGCCGCAAACCACCTGGTGGGGCTGGGTCAGCAAGGCATGATGCCGAGCGACTTGTTCGGCATAACCTTCGAGCGCGGCGGTAAAGTCTCCATCCGACTCGTCCGCCGGCACCGCTTCGATGCGGTCATGCGCCTGAATTAACTGGATAGGATCTCGTGGCACTCCCATGCCGATCGCGACTTCGGGGCATAATGGCAGCAGCTCTAAATGGGGGGACAGGTGCGCCAGCAATTCGGGCCGGGTCTTTGCCTGTCCGTTGTAGCGAACTTGTTCGCCTGCCAGGCAGGCGCTGATGCCAATGACGGGTTTTACTTGAGGTGATTGTTTGCTGGCTAAGAAGCTGTACTGTTGCCACACGCGACGTCTTCCTCGAAGGTTTTTTGTTACGCCGTCGCGTATCATAGCATATACCTAGAAACCTCAGTTGTGCATATTTTCGTGATCCAGCTGAGGCTTCTAGGAAAAACATAAACTGCCATTGGCAGACCACGGGGAGGCCCTGTTGCAAGGAGTACAGTATTTTTTCGGTGGCTTGAAGCTGCTTGGTAAGCCCGGTATCAGGCTCTATGTCCTGGTACCGTTGCTAATTAACGTGATGGTGTTTTCGCTGCTGATCCTGTGGAGTGCGCAGCAGCTAAATGAGTGGGTCGCCATAGTCACGGGCTGGCTCCCGGGCTGGCTGGATTTTCTCGGCGGCCTGCTGTGGGCGGTGTTTGCGATCACCGTAATGTTTGCCCTGGCATTTGGTTTTAATATCGTGGCGAACCTGATCGCGGCACCCTTCAATGCATTCCTCGCGGCTGCAGTACAGGCTCACTTGAGTGGCGAGCCGGCGCCCGATTCCGGACGTTCCCTGTTCGGCGAAGTGATTCATGGCGTTGCCAGGGAGCTGCAGAAGCTTGGCTACTACCTGCCGCGTGTGTTGGGAATGCTGTTACTGAGCCTGGTGCCTTTTGTATCCCCCTTCGCGCCGATACTGTGGCTGGTGTTTGCCGGCTGGATGATGGCGCTGCAGTATATCGATTACCCAATGGACAATAATTCCTGCAGCTTTGCCCAGGTACGGGATGTTGTGCGCAAGGACCGGGTGACTGCACTGGGGTTTGGTTTGACAACCCTGGCGACGGCGTTGGTGCCTGTCGTAAATTTCATCGTTATGCCCGCGGCGGTTGCAGGCGCAACCGTCTACTGGTTTGAGGAATCCGCATCCGACACCTGAGCTATGGTTAAGCGCATTACGCACATGTTATGATACGTAACTGCTGGATGCTTCATGATCCGGCACTACCCAAGGGGTGGCGAAAGCCTGAGATGTTGAGTTATAGCATGATCAATAACACGATTAGCTGTAACCAAACGAACCCTTAGTACCTGATCCGGTTAATGCCGGCGTAGGGATAGGGACTCTTCCAGAACTCCAATCTACGCTTTGCACATCGGGTCTCTTTTTTTGATGCTTTTAAAGGAGAGGCTGAGTTGTTGTTTAATCACCTGCTAAAAAGGTCATTGCCCACGTTGGGTATGATCAGTCTATTGTCGCCAGTAAGCGTCGCCACCGTGAGCGCGGAACTGGAAGAGGTTATCGTTAATGCAGAGTTTCGCGAGCGCGATGTATTAAGTCTGGGCAATAGCATTTCTGTCGTCGATAGCGCCACGATCGCGGCGCGCAGTGCGACACACATTGACCAGCTGCTGAATACAGTTCCCAATGTGAACTATGCCAGTGGCGCATCGCGGGGCCGGTTCTTCCAAATTCGCGGCATCGGCGAGCGCAGCCAGTTTGTTGATCCGGTCAATCCATCGGTCGGCCTCGTAATCGACGGCATTGATTTTACCGGCCTGGGGCTTGCCGCCAATACCCTGGATATCGCACAGGTCGAGGTCCTGCGCGGCCCGCAGGGCACCCTGTTTGGCGCAAACGGACTGGCGGGCATGATCAATATGACCAGCCAGGCGCCGGCAGAGAGCTTCACTATGGAGGTCGGTGCGGATGTTGCCGAATATGACACACATATACTAAGCGCGCTGGTCAGCGGCCCGCTTAGCCCAAAAGTACGCTATCGCCTCAGCGCCCAGTCGCAAACCAGTGATGGATACGTCGAGAACGATTACCTGCAGCGTGACGATACCAATAACATTGATGAAGTGAATGTGCGCGGCCGACTGCAAATCGATGCCAGCGAAGACCTGACGCTGGATATATTCGGTTTCTATACGGATGCCGATAATGGCTATGACGTATTTTCGCTGACCAATACCCGCACCACGCTGTCCGACCAGCCTGGCTGGGACCGCCAGGAATCGATTGCCGGTTCCATCAAGGCCCTGTGGAGCGGTGCGCAGGCCTGGTCGGTCAGTTCGATCCTGAGCTTTGCCGATTCGGACACCGAGTATGGTTACGATGAGGACTGGGCGTTCGTCGGGTTTCACCCGGACGGCTATAGCTCGACGGACAACTACCAACGCGAACGGGACACCCTGAGCCTTGATCTGCGGGCGTTGTCTGCGCCGGATCACGCGCTGTTCGATGGCCGCAGTGAATGGGTGCTAGGCCTGTATGCGCGATCTGAAGAGCAGAGCCTTACTCGTCGCGCCACCTTCGCCAGCGACTTCGATACCGAAAATTACGCGCTATACGGCCAGTTGGACACGACGCTCGCGCCGCGTTGGGGTTTGATCACCGGGGTGCGTGTCGAGCTGCGCGAGGCGGATTACAGTGACACCCTGGGGGTGAATTCGGATGACGACGACTCGTTCTGGGGCGGTCGTGCGGTACTGGAGTTCCAGGTGACCCCGGATACCCTGCTGTATGCGTCTATTTCCCGCGGCTACAAGGCGGGCGGGATCAATGGCCAGGCGATTTCCGCGTCCGAGACCAATAGCGACATCACCCCCGACCAATTCTTGTTTGATTCCGAGTACCTGTGGAATTACGAGCTTGGTGCGAAGGGCAATTGGCTGGACGAGCGGCTGCAGTTTCAGTTGGCGGTGTTTTACCAGGACCGCGAAGACGTGCAGGCCAAACAATCCCTGTTCAATCCGGCGGACTTCTCCTTTGATGATTTCCTGACCAACGCAGCCTCCGGCGCGACGCTGGGGTTGGAAGCCGAGTTCAGCTACTTCCCTACCGAGCAGTTGCGCGTGTTCGGGAGCGTCGGCTTGCTGGATGCCGAGTTTGAGGACTTTGTCAGCTCCGCGCATGTTGATGCGCGGGATGATTATACGGGAGCCAGTTTTGCTCCCGTTGACCTTGATGGGCGAGACCTGGCGCACGCGCCGAACTTCCAGTATCTCCTCGGTGCGGAACTGAATCTCACCTCCAGCTGGTTCTTGCGGCTCGAACTCGAGGCCAAGGACGCCTTCTATTTTTCCAACAGCCATGATGAACGAAGCAGCGCGCATGAGCTGGTTAACGCGCGCGTCGGCTACCGCGCCGCGGATTGGGAGGTCGCGCTGTGGGGCCGAAACCTCACGGATGAAGATTATTACTCACGCGGATTCTATTTCAGTAACCAGTTTGGCAATAATCCGGCCAATGGTTATGCGCCGGAGCCCTATTACCAGCTTGGCGAGCCGCAGATTGTCGGCGTTAGTGGTAAGTACAGTTTCTAGGCCGTTTAAAGGAGCCGGAATCAAAGTGATTCGGGCTTCTTGTTTCTCGCATTCAATTCATGAGGTGAATAATGCAACTATCTGTTGAAATTAGTATGTACCCGCTTAAAGACGCATTTATTCCGCCTATCGATGAGTTCATTGCAGCGCTTAATGCACATGGGCAGGTTGAAGTTAAAACTAACAGCATGAGCACGCAATTATTTGGTGACTATGAAGAAGTAATGGCTTTGTTGCAGGCGGCGATAAAACAGTCATTCGCAACTTGGGGTAAGTGCATTTTTGTCACCAAATTCTTGTTGGGCGATAGCCGTGACTCTTCCGGATATGACTAGTACTCTTTCAATATGATAATTACGAATTCAGTTGGTGTGCCAGCGTTTATGGCAAGGCGCGGCTTGCCGACAATGGCCACTCCCTTGGCAAGAGGCGCAACGCGGTCCATGAGCGCTGCCCCGCCAACCCGTAGGGCGCTGCTGTGGTGTCCCGCCACTGCTTTACAGCGTTTGGAAAGGGGGCAACCATTCCCTGCACGCTGTGCCTTGTTGCGAAACACCACAGCAACGCTGTATCCGCAATTATCATGTTGATAGAGTACAAGGTGATTAGCAGCCTGATAGAGCAACTACTGGCGACTTCTCTTTGGGAGGCGCTGGCGGTGTTATTCGGTATCGCCTACCTGCTGCTCGCGATGCGTGAACACATCTGGTGCTGGTATGCCGCCTTTCTGGGCACGGCGATATCGATCTACGTGTTCTGGGACGCCAGTTTGCTGATGGAATCAGCCCTCAATGTTTATTACGTGATCATGGCGGTCTATGGCTGGTACCAGTGGCGCCATGGCGGCAAGGCCCATAGCCAGTTGGCGATCAGTCGCTGGCCGCTACATTACCACGGGCTGGCCATAACGGGAGTACTGGTGGTTGCCGGTTGTTCCGGCTACCTGTTATCCGCCAATACTGACGCTGCCTGGCCCTACCTTGATTCATTCACTACCTGGGGTGCTGTGCTGACCACCTATATGGTCGCCAGGAAGATCCTCGAGAACTGGCTGTATTGGCTGGTTATTGACAGCGTTTCCATCGTCCTCTATATCGATCGAGAGTTGTACCTGTATGCGCTGCTGTTTGTCGCGTACCTGGTTATCGCGGTATTCGGGTTTCTCGCCTGGCGCCGTCATTTGGCCGGGCAGCCGGTTGGTGAACTGGCCCCGCAGCAATGATGACAATCCTGGACAGTGCGAAGCTGGAAGGCCATGCCTGCTAATAAGCCCGACCTGCAGAGCGCGCTCGCGACCCATCCTCGCTGGCAGGTGACCGGCCTGTCGGGTGCGCCCGAGCTAGTCAAACCTATTCATAACGGCCTGAGTAATGAAGTTTACCTGGTGCGGTGGGGCGAGCGCCCCATGGTCGTCAGGCTCGCGCAGCAACATGCCGCGCTTGGCCTGGATCGGCAGGTAGAAGCCGAATGCCTGCGCAATGCGGGCCAGGCGGGGATCGCGCCGGGGCTATTTTACCAGGGTTCGGAGCCGGATATCCTGGTCACGGAATACATCGATGGGCACCACTGGAATGCCGAACAAGCAGGACAGGTAGAGAATATCGAGCGACTGGCAAGCTTGCTGAAACGTATCCATGCCCTGCCGGCGGTCGATGCGGTGTTGGTGCCCGAGGACGTTGTCTCGCGCTATTGGCGGGCACTGGCAACCGGGCCGTTTGCGGATTTCATCGCGCCCGAAGTGAGGGCTCACCTGCTGCAGATCATGCGGGAAATCGCGGTTTTTGCAGCGCCGTTGGTGCTTTGCCATAACGACCTGATGCTGGCCAATATTATTGATACCGGTGAGCAACTCTATGCCCTCGACTGGGAATACGCGAGCATGGGCGAGCCGATGTTTGAATTGGCGGTCATTGCCCATAATCACCAGCTCAACCCGTCGCAAATGCAGTGGCTATTACAGTGTTATTTCGGGGTCGTGGATGACGAGCTAAATGCTCGTTTTCACAGCCAGCTGGTAGTCTACCTGTACCTCGACTGCCTGTGGTATGCGGTGCAATCGATCCTGAAACCGGAAGCCGATTTCGCTGCGATCGCCTGTGCTAAATCTGAAGTGCTGAGCAGGATGGTTGCGACTCTCGATCCGGGTTAACTGCGAGCGGGGCTAACCGATCCGCGCGTCCTGGCAGCTGTATGCATAACGGCGGCGCACTGACATGAAGGCAGTGGTGAGAATAGCCAGGGGATTAATTGCGATTATTTATCGCCGTCATTGGCCTCGAGTAATCGGGCCACTTTGCGCTCCAGTGACGCGAGCCTTCTCTTCATACTGGCGAGATGCGTTGCGGCGCTGGTATTCCTGAAGAATTGCTTCACCGGTTGCGCGGGGTGGCCTGCGTAAACGCCGGGCTCCTTGATATCACTGATTACGCCGGGACGTTGGGTTAATATCACGTCGTCACAGATGGTCGTGTGATCGATGACGCCACCCTGGCCTGTGATGATCACACGTTTTCCAAGCTTGGAGGATCCGGCAATGCCGGTTTGCGCGACAATCAGGCAGTTTTCGCCGAGTTCAACGCCATGGGCGATATGAACCTGGTTGTCGAATTTACAGCCATTGCCAATACGGGTGGCGCCAAATGCCGCGCGATCAAAGGTACACAGCGCACCTACTACCACATCGTCGCCGAGGATTACGGTGCCGGCCTGCGGAACCCGATAGCTCTTGTGCTGATCATCCTGGGCGAACCCGAACCCTTCCATACCGATGGATGTGCCGGCCTTGATAATGCAGCGCTCACCGATCTGGCATTCATAGCCGATAACCACTGTGGGGTAGATAACGGTGTCGCGGCCGATTGTGGTGCCATTCTGGATGACGCTGTTGGCCATGATGCAGCAGCCCCCGGCGATGGAGACATTGCGCTCTATAACCACTCCGGGACCTATCTGGACATCGTCTGCGATGTGTGCGGACGGGTGGATTACTGCGCTGTCATGGACCTGCGCCCAGCCGGTATCGCGTACATCGCGATCGGTGTGGGCCTGGCGCAGCAGTGCCTGCGCTAACCTGACGTTGGGGCTGAATAATATTGCGGTATTGGCGAGCCCGGCAAATTCATCGGCCAGGCTTTGATGGGTAACCACTGCGCCCGGTTGCGCCGCAATGACGGCGTCGACAAATTCCTTGCGCTCCGCAAATACCAGGTCACTTGAGCCACATTGTGAAATATCCGGCATGCCGCTGATCTGGTTGTCCGGGCCTTGCCATGATTCAAGCAATCCCTTTGCTGACAGTTCGTCGGCAATTTCCGCTACCCGCTTCTGCATATCAAAAGCTCTCCAGGATGTAACCATTTCTATATTGTCCGTGACATGAGTTTCCTGCGCGAGGATTTGCCCGAACACTGTTCATGCGTAGCCTAGCGACTTTTTAGGGCCATTACAACGCGTCACCCGCCCGGAATCGGGCATACACTCTTAGGGTACCTCTGAACAATGGAATGCGCGCTCTGGCTTACAGGTTGCCTTGCAATCAAGGCGTCTTTTTGAAGGCATGCCTGGGCCTGCCGAAACAGGACAACGTAGAGTGCGGGGCAACCTGTAAGCCCCGAAGGACGTGTCCTGAAGCATCCATCTGCTGCGTTGTAGTTCTTGCTAAGGACTACAGCCATTAGCTGCGAACTACGTCTTGCATCTGAACGCTTCAGGTCGCGCAGAGCGCATATGCCATTATTCAGAGGTGCCCTAGTTAAAGTAGGAGCAACAATAGTCGGTGGTGGTTTTAACCTTGAGACTGAATTTGGTGTTTTCCGGCACTTCAAATTGCTCGCCGCCCTTGATGGCCTGCCAATCTGTCGCGCCGGGCAACAGTACCTCTAGCTCCCCCGCCGTGATTTCCATTAGTTCCCGGGTATCGGTGCCGAATTCATAGTCGCCGGGAAGCATGATGCCGAGGGTCTTGGTCGAGCCGTCGGCAAAGTTGATGACCCTGCTGGTCACCTTGCCATCAAAGTATATATTCGCTTGTTTAACTACTGATACGTTATCAAAACTGGACATGGGTTATTCCTGGTGCGTAAAAGGGCGTCATTCTAGGTGCTGGCGCGGTAATTTGGTAGGGAGTTTTGGTGGCTATTGCAGGTTGAATCGCGGCGGGTCTGGGCTGGTGGTGTCGATTTAGCTGAATTGAGTAAATTGTTCTGGGAATTACTGGATTATTGATGGGGCTGGACGATTGGTTTCGCTCTCGCTGAGCGAGCTGCTTTTGTTTCGCCAAAAGTAGCCAAAAGCATTTGCTTCGGATTCGCTGCCCTTCGGGTTCCCTGCGATGCTCACAAAATCCGGCGGCGGGAAAACTCACTGCGTTCAGACACTTCCCGCCTTTAGTCAGGATTCTGCTGCGCTTCTCGGCAGCTGGACGGAGCCATCTCGGTTCGTGCCACTGAGATAGTCCATAGAATTTCAGGGGCAGTTTACTTAATTCGTGGCTTTGAGCAGCCAGCTAATGAAAATCCCGCGATGGCAGTAGCATGCCTTCTATCGCCTGGCTCTGGTCAATAATGTTCCCGGCGATGATATGAATCACCGAGTCCTTGCGCTCCATGATGCCCTTGACCAGCAGCAGCTTGCCGGTGAGTAGTGCTTGCCGATAGCGGTCTTGC
>CAXMOT010000152.1:0-9999 GCA_964195105.1 uncultured Gemmatimonadales bacterium
TTGCCGCCGTCCTGGCAGTCGTATTGAAACGCAACCTGGCGCTCTCGGTCGCGCTGGTATTTATTTCCAATCCACTCACAATGGCCCCGATATTCTACCTCAATTACCAGGTCGGCGGGTTATTGTTCAGTGAACCACTGATCTACGATACATTGGCTATCGATGACCTCGGAAGTTGGCTACTGGCGAATTTCGATAACATCGGGCTGCCGCTTATTGTCGGGTCGCTTATCTGCGGCTTGGCTGCGGGATACTTTTCTTACCTGGCGATTCACATTTTTTGGCGTTGGCAGGTGAACGAAAACTGGCGACAACGCAAGCTGCGCCGCAAACTTCGCAAGGAACGCAAATCTGTCAGGTCCTAGCGCTCAGCATCCCTTCCTCGAGCTCGAACATCCGATCCATGCGCTTTGCAAGCTGTAGGTCATGGGTGACCACAATAAAACTGGTATTGAGCGCCTGGCTTAGATCAAGCATCAGGTCATGCACATCCTCGGCGGCATGGCGATCCAGGTTACCCGTCGGTTCATCGAGTAACACACAATCCGGCTGGGCAACCAGCGCCCGCGCGATGGCGACCCGCTGGCGCTCACCACCCGACAATTGGCCCGGTTTGTGCGACAGCCGCTCTGCCAGCCCGACCCGGGTTAAATAGTCGAGCGCACGCGCTTCGCTGGCGGCAACATCCATGCCGCGAATCAGCAACGGCATCGCTACATTTTCCAGTGCGTTAAATTCATGTAGCAGGTGATGGAACTGGTAGACAAAACCCAGGTTATGGTTGCGGATATGGCCACGCTGTTTTTCCGACACACTCGCCAGGTCCTGCCCGGCAACGGTCACCGAACCCGAATCCGGCGTATCAAGGCCACCTAACATATTCAGTAGCGTGGATTTTCCAGAGCCCGAGGCCCCCAGTATCGCAATGCGCTCCCCACGCGCGACACTTAAATCCACGCCCCTCAGGACGTGCACCTCGAGCGGGCCTTCATGGTAGGTCTTGCGCAGATTGCTGCACACCAGTGCGTGGGAATCACTCATAACGTAAGGTATCCGCCGGCTGGACCTTCGCTGCACGCATCGATGGATAGATGGTCGCGAGAAAGCTAATCAGCAATGCGGAGCTACTGATGAGCGCAACATCGAGGGCTCGCAACTGCGAAGGGATATAGCTGATAAAATACACATCGGCACTGAGGATCTGGAAGCCCATCGCCGTTTCAAGCCAGGCAATGGCATCGCTCACCGTCAACGCCAGGATAATACCCAATACTGTACCGACAACGGTGCCCACCACTCCGATAACCGCGCCCTGCACCATAAAGGTCGCCATGATGGTACGCTGGCTGGCGCCCATGGTACGCAGGATCGCAATATCCGCCTGCTTGTCTGTCACGACCATCACCAGCGTCGAAATGATATTAAAGGCAGCCACCGCGACTATCATCAGCAACAGCAACCCGATCATGGTCTTTTCGAGTTTAATGGCCTGGAACAGGTTGCCCTGGGTTCGAGTCCAGTCACTCGCCCAATAGCCCCCCGGCAATGTGGACGCAATTCGCCACGCCACCTCCGATGCGTTAAACAGGTTAGTGACCTTGAGACGCACCCCGTGCACACCATCGCGCAATCGATACAGCTTGGCGCTATCTGCGAGGTGAACAATGGCCAACGAACCATCCAGCTGGGCGCCGACCTTAAAGATGCCGGTAACCGTAAAGCGTTTCAGGCGCGGCAATACGCCGGCCGGTGAGGCACTCGCTTGAGGCAGCACCACCGTGATCTTATCGCCCGGCCGTGCCGCAATACTCTGTGCCAACAGGTTACCCAAAATAATCCCGAACTCACCCGGCTGCAAATCTTCCAGGCTGCCATGCAACATGTGCTCGGCAATAATCGATACCCGCGCCTCGGCCGCAGGCTCTACCCCGTTAATCAGGGCACCCTGCACATTGCCGGCGTGGGTCAACATCACCTCGCCCTGGATAAAGGGCGCGGCGGCAATCACCTCGGGATCCTGCTCGGCCTGCGACATAACCTCCTGCCAATCCTGCATCGCGCCCTGGGCACTGATCGTCGCATGGGGGATCATCCCCAGAATGCGTTCCCGCAGCTCGCGATCAAAGCCGTTCATCACGGACAGCACCAGGATCAGCACCGCCACCCCCAATACCATGCCGAGCATCGATATCAGTGAGATAAAGGAAATAAAATGGTTCTTGCGCTTGGCGCGGGTGTAGCGCAATCCGATGCAAATTGGCAGGGGCTTAAACATGCGCGCATTAAAGCACATCCGCAGGTCTTGCCATAGAGCGGAAAGAATCAAATTAACTGTTATAATTATTGTAGTTCTGGTCGACAACTCGATGACGAGCGCTACTATTATTGGTATTCCATAAACCCTTACAGGCAGTGAGAAAAATGTCGCAGGACATTCCAGACAAGAGAGATTACTACCGCATTAACGATCGTGTGCTGCTCGAGTTCAAGATCATCGACCCCAATTTAAGGGAAGAGGGAGCCGACTTCCCGATCAGTGTGTCGCCCGAATTTCACCTGCTCAATGAGCTGCATCACATTGACTCGGAAAGTATCGGGTTATTGCACGCCATAGCCGAAAAAGATCGCAATATCGCAACCTACGTGAGCGCCATTAATCACAAGATCGAACTGCTGGCCAGCGTTATCGCCGGCAGCAGTGAAGACCTGGATGAGGTACGCCCGCAGGATGCAACCCTGGGCGAAGGCGGGTTGTCGTTCAATCACAAGGAACCCGTTGAGCTGGAAAGCATCCTGGCCATCAAACTGACCTTGTTGCCGTCCTATGCCGGATTGCTGCTATATGGCCGGGTGGTTAACTGCAACGAGCACATCAAGGGCGATTATTTACTCAATATCGAATTTGAAAATATCACTGACAATAATCGTCAACTGATCGCAAGACACGTGTTACATTATCAGGCAAAAGCTCGCCGCGCGGCAGGTCTCAACCAGGAATAGCCTATCAACGGCGTGAGCCGTGTGCGTCACTTTAAGGAGATTTAAATGAGAAGCATCGCAGTTATTTTTACCATCATGCTCACTATGACCAGCACCGCGAATGCGGAGGTGGTGAAGATTAGCGTTTCCAAACAAAGCCCCGCAATGCAGGCCATGGTGCGGCCGACCACCGGCATGAAAAAAGACGATGTAGAACACGTTTTCGGCGCCCCGCAAAGCACTGACGGCCCCATAGGCGAGCCACCCATTACCAGCTGGTTTTATACGGATTACACAGTCTACTTCGAGTACGACACCGTGTTGCACTCAGTGTTGCGCGACACTCCACCCCCCGCTGACGCTGCAGCGGAATAATAGCGTCTAATTCAAGCTCTTGGTTACAACCTCAAACACGTCCTTGGATAACCTGGGCTTGGCCTGAATACGCTGTAACTGTGCGTTCATCAGGTCGGCACGGTCCTGGGTGTAGCGGCCCCACCGGGTCAGCGGCGTCAACTGGCGTGCTGCAATCTGTGGATTGAGTTCGTCCAGCTCCAACACTTTATCGGCAAGAAATGCGTAGCCTGCGCCATCCTCACGGTGGAAATTAACCAGGTTCCGGTTACAGAAAACCCCTACCAACGAACGCACCTTGTTGGGATTCTTGAGGGAAAAATCGGCGTGGTCCAGCAATTGCCTTACCTCGTCAAAGCTGCCCGGTAACGGGCTCGATGCCTGGGCCGCAAACCACTGGTCCATGACCAGCGGATCATGCCGCCAGGTTTGGTAGAAGTCCTCCAGCACCCGCGCCCTCTCAACTGAAAAATCCGAATGCACCAGCGCGATAAATGCGGCCTGCCGATCTGTCATGTTCCTGGCGGTGTCATACTGGGCCTGGCACATGGCCAGGGTTTCAGGCTCCTTGAGTAACATCAGGTAGTCAAGGCAACCGTTCTTGAGGCTGCGCTG
Organism: uncultured Gemmatimonadales bacterium; assembly: GCA_964195105.1. Classification (GTDB taxonomy): domain Bacteria; phylum Pseudomonadota; class Gammaproteobacteria; order Pseudomonadales; family IMCC2047; genus CAMYKE01. The sequence goes on from CAXMOT010000152.1 coordinate 3,949, forward strand.
CGCAATATCCGCGGCAGTGGGATGGTATTCCTGGCCACCCTGATTGGCCTGGTAGCATTGCAGCAGAATAGGCGCCAGTTGTCGGGCAACTTCCGCGCTGACAAATTGCCGCGCATGGTGAATCGCATCCACATCAATGACGTCGGAAATCTCGGCCAGATAGGCCGCTGAAGGCATGTCCAGCATGCGCGCCAGCATTGCCTGGTCGAGCGCCTCGTCCTGCGCTTCATTCGCCAACACGCCGCGCAAGGCCTCAATAAGCCGCTCATCAAGGTCAAAATCCTGGCCGTTCTGGTAGGCGCGAATATTGTCCTGAATAGTCATTACCGCCAATTGCTGTCCCGCATCCCAGCGGTTAAATCCGTCCCGATCGTGCTGCATCAGGAACATCAGGTCATCGCGTCCGTAGTCGTAATGCAATTTCACCGGCGCCGAAAAGCCCCGCAGCAACGACGGCAAAGGCCGCTCGTCGATATCATCAAATACAAAGGACTGTTCGGATTCGGTGATCTCCAACACGGTATCGACCAGTTCTTCGCCGCGCGGCGAAATCAGCCCCATCGCAACGGGAATATGCAACGGCTGGGCAGGCTCCCCGGCATCGACATCCGGACGGGTTTGACGAACGCTAAGCTTATACACGCGCTCCTCACTGTCATAACTATCCGTGACCGTTAACCCGGGAGTTCCACGTTGGCCATACCAGCGCTGGAACTGGCTAAGGTCTACGCCGCTGGCATCGGCCATTGCGGCAACAAAATCCTCGGTGGTGACCGCCGCGCCATCATGGCGCTCAAAATACAGGTCCGAACCCTGCCGAAACGCCTCTGCGCCCAACAACCGATGCAACATACGGATAACCTCCGCACCTTTCTCGTAAATGGTCAGGGTATAGAAATTGGATATCTCCATGTACGCTTCGGGTCGGATCGGATGCGACATAGGCCCGGCATCCTCCGCAAATTGCAAGGTGCGCAACAGGCCCACGTCATCAATTCGCTTGACCGTCCGGGAGCCCATATCCGCCGAAAACTCCTGGTCACGGAATACTGTAAAGCCTTCCTTCAAACTGAGCTGGAACCAGTCACGACACGTTACCCGGTTTCCCGACCAGTTATGGAAGTACTCATGCGCCACTACGCCTTCGATACGCTGGTAAGCGGCATCGGTGGCGGTATCAGGATTCGCCAGCACACAGGATGAATTAAAAATATTCAGCCCTTTGTTTTCCATTGCGCCCATATTAAAATCGTTCACCGCGACAATCATGAAAATATCCAGGTCATATTCGCGACCATATACTTCCTCGTCCCAGCGCATGGCTTGTTGCAGCGAGTTCATCCCGTGGCGACACTTGGCCTTGTTCTCCTCCTCCACATAGATTCGCAGGTCGATAGTGCGACCACTGCAGGTAGTAAAGGTATCTTCAATACAGACCAGGTCCCCGGCCACGAGCGCAAACAGGTAGGCCGGCTTCTTGAACGGATCATGCCAGCTGACCCAGTGCCTGCCGTTTTCCGTTTCGCCGCGATCCACGTCGTTGCCATTGGACAGCAACACCGGATAGAGCGCCTTGTCAGCCGAGATTACGGTGGTAAAGACTGACATCACATCCGGGCGATCAAGGTAATAGGTAATCTTGCGGAAACCCTCTGCCTCACATTGAGTGCAGAACATGGCGCTGGATTTATACAGGCCTTCGAGCGAGGTATTCTGTTGCGGCCGGATCAAGGTGACACATTCCAGCTCAAAGCATTTGGGTACCTTTGCAATGACGAGTTGCTCGGCATCCACTTCAAACTCGCTATCCTCCAATTTACGGCCATCGATCGCCAACCGCTTCAATTCCAGGTCAACGCCGTCCAGCGTGAGGGGCCGCGGTTCGTCCTGGGGCCAATCGGGGTTCAGGCGCACCTGCAGATTGCTCTTAACCAGCGTTGCGGCTTCACCCAGCTCAAAATACAAGCGAGTGGAGTCGATCAGATAACAGGGGATGCGGTAGTTCTTGAGCCGTATTTCACCGGGCTGGGATTCTTTCATTGTCGTATTACCAAAATAGTCGAATTACAAAATTCTCGATTTAACAAATGTCTTTTTACAGGCTGTAACGCCAGGCATCGGCGGCTACGTAACGGTGAGATCAACCTCATAACCGCCAAATTTGCGCACATTGAATACACCGGTATCCATGATCAGGTATTGGCCTTTAATACCCTGCAGCACGCCCTCGACCAACGGAGTTTTATCGAGGTTATGGGAAACGATCTTGCTCGGGTATTGCAGCACCGGGTATTCGATATCCACTGCTTCAGCCGCTGCTACTTCCTGGATCGCCTGCAAGCCGAAACGTTCTTGCAGTTGCAGCAGTTCCGCTCGACACGCATCCAGCAACTCATCGCGCCGGGTCTTGAGCGGCTGGGGACTGATATCGCCCTTGAGCATTACCCGCCAATTGGTTTTATCCGCGACGTGCCCCTTAAATACTACTTCCGCGAGACCGGACTGGTAGCGCGAATCAACCGCCAACATGGGCAACGCCTGCACTGCGCCCTGGTCGATCCAGCGTGACGGAATATTTTCCTCACGCGTGATCCCGACCTTGACCCCCGACGAATTAGCCAGGTAGACATAATGCCGACGCATACAATGCTGCTCGCCCCACTCCGGCTCGCGGCAGGTGCCTTCGTGATAATGGCATTTCTCCGGACTGACGATGCATTTATCACATTGCGCCAGGCGAATGAAACAGGGGTAACAATAACCCTGGTTAAAACTCTTCCGGGTCAGGCGGTCGCAGTGGACACAATGAATAACGCCGTTGAATTTCAGTGCCACTCGCTGCCCCAACCAGTCATTGACCTGGAGGCTGGCGTCCTGGAACGGGAGTGTATAGCGAACGGGGCTGGCCAGTTCCACCGTCATTTTTCGCAAATGCAGGGTTTCGTTAAAAGACATGGGTTCGAATCAGGCGTCGTCGTTCAGTTGGGTGATATTAATGTTATCTTCAGCACGGGGCCGGGGCTCACTCTTGCAGGCCTGCTCCATATAGCCGGTCCGCTTCTCCTCGGGCAAGTGTGCCGCCTCGTAACTGATAATTGCGTCCATGCACAGCTCGCGTTGTTCGGCGCTTAATGCGCGCCCGTCAGGCCATCGGCCCAGTTCCAGGGAGCGTTTCAAATCCCGGTAGGTGTCGGGACTCAGCTTACGGGCAAATTCGGTAAATTCCTGTGCCATGCTTCAGGTGTTCTCGCGTCGGGGTTTAAGGAGTTGACTCAGCACTGCAGCGGATACCAGGCCAGCCACCAGGCCAGCCAGATGCGCGGCATTGGCCATATGGCCAAAGCCAACCTGTGCGGTAATATCCGTGAAGCCCAACGCCAACCAAAACAGCATGAAACCCATCAGGGCGGGAGGAAACCCGTAGGCCCGCCGGGGTGCCAAGCGATCCCACAACCAGCAATAACCGAGAATCCCGTACACGACACCTGACATACCGCCAAAGTTTGAGCCGCTGAGCCAATATTGCGCCATATTGGAGATGACGGCGAAACACAGCACCAGCCCCAGCATCAGCAGGCTGGAATCCCGCGACTCTATTTTTTGCCCAAATACCCACAATAACAACAGGTTAAAAGACAAATGCATCACGCTAAAGTGCAGGAAGATCGGTGTTACCATGCGCCAGTATTCATGGGATTCCGCGATGTAGGCGGGTGAGCCTACTCGCAACCAGGCATAAACCATCTCATTGAAGTTGCTGGACATTAACAGCGTCACCAACAGGCTCGCCAGTATCAGGACCGAGACCACGGGGGCACCGCGCAGGCTTCGGTAAATGCGTTGTACGGATATTGAATCATAGAAACGAATGGGTTCGCGTCGCACGCTGCTGCGCTGCGCTGCCAGTTCCCCTTGCGCAAAGTGCTGGTAGGCAGCCCTGGCTTGCTCAAGTTGCTCGTGTTTGGCAACCCATAGCACCTGTTGGCCCGCCTGCTCACTGATACGGTGGGGAATATCCTGCGCCCAGAGATAGCGGCTCAACTGGCGCAGATCTTCATCGGCACTCAAGACTAACGCTTTTTTCATAGTGTACTGTCGTGCATAAAATACTCATTTAAGAGACTCCCTTCGGACAGGCCGCATAGCGGTCGCCTGCGGTGTTGCGCCTGCTTGAAAGAGATCGCTATTCCTGCGCAAGCGCGCCTACCAGCTAACCGCTTGACGACCTGCTGATATGTGCATTTTATACAGGACAATACACTAGCTACCGCTCCAGACTATTCAAAAAATCCTTGATGGCCGCAACGCATTCCGGCTCATTCAGGGATGGATGATGCCCGCGATCGGCAACTTCCAGGTGTTGCAGGCCCGGTATAACGGCTCGCATCCTGGCGACGATATCAAGACTCAGTAAATCTGACAGCATCCCGCGCACCACTAACACCGGCTTGTCTCGGAGCGCCTGAAATGCGACCCAGGGGTCGTCTGGTATAACGGCAGGTTCAACCAGCGCCCTGGTTATCCCCTTATCATAGGCGGTTTGATAGCGCCCCGGTTCAACCTCCTGGTAAATGCGCCGGGTGAAGTCCATCCAGTCATTGGCGTCATATTTCGGGAAAAACGGTGCATTAACATCCATAATCCGCTTCATCGCCTCATCCAGCGTAAAACTTTCCTGCTCGGCCTCCATATACCCGAAGATGCGCGCGATACCCTCCGGCGCCAGTTCCGGGCCGATGTCGTTGAGAATAACGCCCCTGATCCGCTCAGGCTGTTGCTGCGCCATATACATCGACATCAAACCACCCATCGAACTTCCCAGCAGGATTACCTCATCGATACCCAGTTGATCCAGTAACCGCCAGGTATCGGCCACGTACGTCAAGAGGTGATAGTTTTGCCATTGTGAATCATGTTCCGAGCGCCCCCTGCCCCGCGTGTCCGGCACCAGCATGCGCCTCTGTCCGGCAAAATGGGTGGCGAAATCGTCGAAGTCACTGGAGTTACGCGTTAGCCCGTGCATACACACTAACGGTGGCAGCGTCGAATCACCGGCCTCGTAGTCGCGATAAAACAGTTGCAACCCGTCTGCCGATTCGAAAAAGTTTTCGGTATACATAGTCTTAATTAAACCCTGCCAAACCTGGTTTTGAAATTCGGGGATCAGCCTGCGCTGGCAATCCCGCTAATAGTCCCTTAATCACCCAGCCGTGAACCCCAGTCCAGCTTGCTGCGACAGCGATCATAAAAGTCATGCGGCAATGGATGCACCAGGGTCAATAGGTCATCCATCTTGGCCAGGTGCAATTCATCGCCGGGAGTGACGGAAAAGCTGGTTTGACCATCACAGCTTATCAGCGGCGATGTATCGTGTAATTTACCGGGGATAATCTTAATGCGGCTGTCGCCGTCGATGACAATCGGCCGGCCGGTCAGCGTATGGGGAAGAATCGGCACCAATACGATCGCGTCAAGGTTCGGATGCATGATGGGACCGCCGCCAGATAATGCATAGGCCGTTGATCCCGTCGGGGTTGAAACGATCAACCCGTTAGAGCGCTGGCTGTAGACGAATTGATCATCGATAAACAATTCAAATTCGATCATCCGGCCCGACTGCCCGGAGCTAAACACCACATCGTTGAGCGCCGAGCCGGAATCACCATCCTCACCGGAGCGAATAATCTTCGCGCCGAGCAGAAAGCGGGTCTCGGTAATGAAGCGCCCTGCCAGCACGTCGCCGAGCTTCGCTTCCAGTTCGTCGGGATGAATGTCGGTCAGGAAACCAAGGCCGCCCCGGTTAATGCCCACCACCGGCACATGATGCTGGGCCAGCGCTCGCGCTGCCGTCAGCATACTGCCATCACCGCCGACTACAATTGCCAGGTCACATTTTTTGCCCAGTTCATCGTGGCTGTAACCGGTCACGTTTTGTTCCGCCAGCACAGCCGCCGCCTTGTGCTCAACCACTATCTCAATATTGCGGCCCTGCAAAAACGTATATAAATGGTTAATGGTATCAACCACGAGCGCGTTAGCCTCGTGTCGACC
>CAXMOT010000153.1:0-4527 GCA_964195105.1 uncultured Gemmatimonadales bacterium
ATATCGAACTGCTGGTCCGGATCGTCGCCCAGCTGCGCGGCGAGGTCTTCCGCGGCTATCTGCATATAGTCGACGTGGGTGCCGGTTTCCAGGCTGTGTAATTTGGCCACTGCGAGCGGGGTTTCGCCCAGGTCGATGCCGATGACCCTGGCGCCGCGCTCGGCCATGGTCTCCGACAGAATCCCGCCACCGCACCCGACATCGAGCACACGCTTGCCGGCCAGGCCTACAATCTTGTCGATGAAGTTCAGGCGCAGTGGATTGATCTCGTGTAACGGTTTGAATTCGCTGTTGGGATCCCACCAGCGACTGGCGATGGCCTCAAATTTGGCGATTTCCGCCGCGTCTACATTCGCTGTGGTCGTTGCCTGTTCGGGTGCTAGCGGTGCTTCACTCATGTTAGAACTTCATTACCTGTTGGTTTTCAGCGGCGCTGATTTTCACGCGCCAGCCCTCGACTTTTTGTGCCAGTCCGGCGCTGTCGAAGTTCAGCAGTTTGCGGTCTTTCACCAATATCTTCCCGTTCACCCAGACATGCGACACATTGCGGCCGCTGCTGGTATATACGAGGTGCGACGCCGGGTCATAGACCGGTTGGTGCGCCAGTTCGCTTAAATCGACCGCAACCACATCGGCGGCCTTGCCTGCTTCCAGGCTGCCGGTGATTGCATCGATGCCTAACGCCTTTGCGCCATTAATAGTAGCCATGCGCAAGGCTTCATGTGCAGTCAGCGCGGTGGGGTCCTGTGCCACGCCCTTGGCCAGTAGCGCCGCGGTTTTGAGTTCGCCGAGCATATCAAGATCGTTATTGCTCGCCGCGCCATCGGTGCCCAGTGCGACATTGATGCCGGCATCGGTATATTGCGTGACCGGACAAAATCCGCTGGCCAACTTAAGATTGGATTCGGGGCAGTGAATGACATGGCAGCCGTTCTGCCGCAGCAGCTCTATTTCGTCCGGATTAACCTGGGTCATGTGCACACACTGCATATGCGGTGACAATAAATCCAGTTCATCGAGGCGTTGCAGTGGTCGGCGACCATGATCGCGCATCGAATCGGTGATTTCCTGGGCGGTTTCGTGCAAGTGCATCTGGATATTGCAGTCCAGTTCGTCGGCCAGGATCCGGGCGCGCTGCAACGAGGCGTTGGATACGGTATAGGGCGCGTGCAGGCCGATGCCGATTTGGATCGTCTCATGGCTGCGGTACTCGTTGAAGACCTTCAGGCCCTTGTTAAAGTATTCGTCAGCGTCGGCGGCCCAATTGCTCGGGAATTCCAGTACCGGGAAAAAGATATGCGCGCGAATCTTGTGACGATGGGCGACCCTGGCCACGCTGCTGGGGTAGAAGTACATATCGGAAAAACAGGTCGTACCGCTGAGCAGCATCTCGGCGATTGCCAGTTCGGTGCCGGTGGTGACGAAATCATCACTCACCCAGCGTTGCTCCGCCGGCCAGATGTGGTTGTTCAGCCAGGTCATTAAATCCAGATCGTCCGCCAGGCCTCGGAACAGGGTCATCGCCGCATGGCCGTGGGTGTTGATCAGTCCTGGAATCAATGCGTGGCTGTCCAGCCGATGGCGTTTGCGGGTTTTGTAGCGCGCCTCGGCGGCATCGCTGGCGAGCAAGTCGACGATAAGGCCATCCTTGACCACCAGGGCGTGATTGGCGAGCACGGAAGCGCTCGGTTGGACGGGAATTATCCAGCGTGCGTGGATAATGCAATCAACCGGGGTCCTCTGTGGTGCCGTCATAAGGTGTGAGATATTGTCTATGTGTTGCGAATGAAGGCGCGATTGTTTCATTTACCCCGCCTCGAATGCAAATTCTTTTAACCATTGCAAAATGTCCCGTTTTAGGCGCAACAATTGTGCTATCTACGCCACGATTATGGTAAAATCGCGCAGTTTTTTTTAACCAGTACTCTGACTACTTGATAATTTAGGATTCAGCGAGCCGAGAAGCGGTTGCCCGCTAGGCGCGATTCGCAGGGAATGGCTAGCCCTTGCCAAGAATCGGAACAACGCGGGTGACCGCTTATCGGCACGCCCTGCGGGAGCTTGCCAGATGATCCAATACGGCGTTGCAACCCTTGAAAAGGGCTGGCCATTATCTGCGGGCTGCGTCTTGTCTTGAATCATCTGGCAAGCTCTGCATTCTAAGTTATCAAGTAGTCAGAGTACCTAAACTGCGTTGGGAAGTTGTGCTGCACTTTTGCAGCATGGTGATGGAGCGAAACGCTCCGGAGAGACAGGGTCTATGAGTGAGGAAAGGGCGTTAAATGGGTGAGTTAGCCAAAGAAATCCTACCCGTAACTATCGAAAATGAGCTAAAGCAATCCTACCTGGATTACGCCATGAGCGTTATCGTGGGGCGTGCGCTTCCTGATGTTCGTGACGGCTTAAAACCGGTGCACCGGCGCATATTGTTCGCCATGAGTGTACTGGGGAACGATTTTAACAAGCCTTACAAAAAATCCGCCCGGGTGGTCGGTGATGTAATCGGTAAGTATCACCCGCATGGCGATACCGCGGTATATGACACCATTGTGCGTATGGCCCAGCCGTTCTCGATGCGTTATATGCTCGTCGATGGCCAAGGCAACTTTGGCTCGGTCGATGGCGATTCTGCGGCGGCGATGCGTTACACCGAAATTCGAATGGCTAAAATTTCCCATGAGATTTTAGCGGACCTCGAAAAGGAAACGGTTGATTACGTCCCCAACTACGACGGTACCGAACTGATTCCCGAGGTGATGCCTACCAGGATCCCCAACCTGCTGGTGAACGGTTCCTCGGGTATTGCGGTTGGTATGGCCACCAATATCCCGCCCCATAATCTCACCGAAGTGATCAATGGCTGTCTGGCGGTGATGGATAATCCCGATATGGAACTGACCGAGCTGATGGAGCACATCCCCGGGCCGGACTTTCCGACTGCAGCCTTCATTAATGGTCGTGCAGGGATTGTTGAGGCCTACAAAACCGGTCGCGGCCGGATCTACCTGCGCGCCCGTCATGAAATCGAGATAGACGATAAGAGCGGCAAGCAGACGATTATTATCAACGAACTTCCCTACCAGGTTAACAAGGCGCGGTTGATCGAGAAGATTGCCGAGCTGGTCAAGAATAAGCAGCTTGTAGGTATTACCGAACTTCGAGACGAGTCCGATAAGGACGGTATGCGGGTCGTGATTGAGCTGCGTCGAGGCGAGGTGGCGGAGGTTATCCTTAATAACCTGTATTCCCAGACCCAGTTGGAAAATGTATTCGGTATTAATGTGGTCGCGTTGGTCGATGGCCAACCCAAGACCCTGAATCTCAGGCAAATGCTGGACGCCTTTGTGCGCCATCGCCGCGAGGTCGTCACGCGCCGTACTATTTATGACCTGCGCAAGGCCCGCGAACGCGGCCATATCCTTGAAGGCCAGGCGGTTGCGCTGGCTAATATCGATCCTGTTATTGCCTTGATCAAGTCGTCACCATCGTCCAGCGAAGCAAAGGAGAAGTTGATCGCGCAGGCCTGGGAGCCGGGCGCGGTGCTTGATATGCTGGACCGTGCCGGCGCCGATGTGTGTCGTCCGGAAGACCTGGATGAACTCTATGGCTATCGGGATGGCCAGTATCACCTGTCCCCCGAGCAGGCCCAGGCAATCCTGGATCTGCGACTGCATCGCCTGACCGGATTGGAGCAGACGAAGCTGGTCGACGAATACAAAGAGCTGATCGACAAGATTACCGATTTACTGGATATCCTGCACAGTCGTGAGCGCCTGATGCGGGTGATTCGCGAGGAGTTGGAGGCCGTTAAAGAGCAATACGGCGATGAACGACGCTCGGAGATTATCCACAGTAAGCGCGACTTGACCATGGAAGACCTGATCACCGAGGAAGACATGGTGGTGACGGTGTCCCACGGCGGCTATGCCAAGACCCAGCCGATTGATTCCTACCAGGCGCAGCGCCGGGGTGGTCGTGGCAAGTCGGCCAGTTCGGTCAAGGATGAGGACTTTATTGAACATATCCTGGTCGCTAATACCCATGACACGATTTTGTGTTTCTCCGATCGCGGCAAGGTGTATTGGTTAAAGGTATACCAGATTCCGGTGGCGAGCCGGGCGGCGAAAGGACGACCGATGGTTAACCTGTTGCCACTCGATGCGGGTGAGCGGATCACCACTTTTTTGCAGGTTGAAGAATACCGTGAAGATCGTTTTATATTTATGGCGACCGCCGACGGTACAGTGAAGAAGACGTCGCTGATGAATTTCGCCAGGCCGCGCACGTCCGGATTGATTGCGCTGGACCTGAACGAAGACGATACCTTGATGGGCGCAGCTATCACCGACGGCACCCAGCATATTATGCTGGCCAGCAATGCCGGCAAAGCGGTGCGCTTTAAAGAAGAAGATGTGCGACAGATGGGGCGCACCGCACGCGGTGTCAGGGGTATCCGGCTTGGTAAGACTGAGCGGGTGATATCTTTGATTATTCCCCATGAGGGTGGCAGGGTGTTGTCAGTCAGTG
>CAXMOT010000154.1:0-13788 GCA_964195105.1 uncultured Gemmatimonadales bacterium
AACAGCGGGTACAGAAACCACAAAACCAGGGAATAGCTGAAAATGTACATCAGGAACCAGAGGTGATTCCAGGTAAGGTGAACGTCGCCCATTGTTTTTGCCTGTGCAAAAAGCGGGCTGCCCTGGTCCAGGTAAGCCAACCAGAACTCACCGTAACCAACGCCGTCAATCAACCCCTTGGCACTCATTTCGACATACACCTGGGGCACAACCACAGCCGCCATGCCGAACACTAGCGGTAAAAACAATTTGGAATGCCGGGTAAGGTAAAAGCGCCAATACCCCATGCTTTGCAACAGATAGGAAACCGCGACGCCGCTGATCAAAAACAACAATGACATACGCCACTGGCTGGACCAAAGCATAATATTCTGCAGAAATTCGCTCGAGTAGGAACTCTTGTAGTGCCAGCCCCAATCAAATACGTACAACATACCCACGTGGTAAAAAATCAACATCCCAAAAGCGATGACGCGCAGCCAGTCAAGTTCTGTTCGTCGAACCTTGTGCCATGGCAGTGGTGTTGTTTGCGCCGGTGTTTTCATGATAACGTCTCCGTTTGTTCATTAACTTTCGAACAATTCTGGCAACTACACGCCAGTGGCACTAGCGCTAAGTGACTAATTCACAAAGAATTGTGATGAACGGAAGGATCCTGTGACGAAAAAAACCAGCCCATTGATAAACGCCCTCACTGCGAGGCCCCAGGATACCCAGTCACCGCTCACCGCGCATTTTTTGGCGCACCAGCGGCTCTGGGGAGGCGGCCTGTTGTTGTTCTGGATGACGGTTAATGTGCTGGTGTTGGCGACAAACGTTATCATGGAGGATGGTCGTGATGGCCATAATCTCCAGCTTTGGGAGCCCTTCTGTTGGGAAATCACCAGCGTAGTTGCTGTGCTGCTGCTCGTCCCGGTGATTGTGCTGTGTATTGACAAACTGATTGACCCGTTACGCTTTAAGGCACAAATGGCAGTACACCTGCTGCTCACCATTCCCTTCTCTATAATCCATGTTGGTGGAATGATTGCGCTGCGAAAGGCCTGGTATTGGGTGATGGACAGTCATTATCAATTTGGTAATTTGCCCTACGAACTGATCTACGAATATAGAAAGGATGCACAAACTTATTTCGTTATTGTGCTAGTGATCTACTGCTATCGCTTTATCGTCCGGCGTTTACGGGGTGAGGCAAGCATTGTGACCGAGGGGGAAGGCAGCCTTGAGCGAGAAGACGGCGCCGAGGAGGTTCAGCCCGAGCGTCTATTGGTGAAGAAACTCGGCAAAGAGTTCCTTATCCAGGTCAATGACATCGAATGGGTTGAGGCGGCGGGAAACTACGCTAATCTCCATATTCGGCAACGCGTCTACCCCATGCGTATTACCATGGCAAAATTGGAGAAGTCTTTGCCCGCGCAGAAGTTTGCCCGAATTCACCGTTCCAGTATCGTTAACCTGAATCAGGTAGAAGTATTGCTGCCACTGGAAACGGGGGATTATGAATTAACCTTGCGCAGTGGAGAGAAACTTAGCCTGTCACGTCGCTATCGTGAGCAGTTTAAGGATTTGTTAAGTTTGAAGACGTCCGACCCTTCATTAAGCGCCACTGCATAAGCCGGAGTAGTTGGTTTTCTGGGGCTAGGAGGCCTCGAGGACGTCGACCAGCTCCTTGAATTTGGAACGATTCTGTTCATTGAGGCCCATCAGGATTTTATGAGCCTCAAGGACCCGACCTTTCATCGCATCCTCGCCCAACTTCAGGGAGCTTAACTCTTCCAGGTTACCGGGCTGGTCGATGCGCTCGTTGATGAAATCAAATACCTGGTCAAAGCCCATACTCATCAACACCCGGGTAATGTCATCGTTAACGGTGATGATGGTGGGAATCCAGTTGAACTTCTTCTTGGTTTGAATGGAAATCTTGGCAAGGAAACCCAGTGTGGTGCTATCCACGGCGATGGTATCGGTCAGGTCGATAAACACGGCTTCCAGGTCTGGTTCGAGAATCATCTTCTCGAGGAACGTTTCAAGCGCGGCACAAATCGTGAGCCGCACGTCGCCTTCCAGCTTCAGCACGTAGACGCCGTTTTTCTTGGCAACCAGAATCTTACCGGAGTCCATTATGACCGCTCCAGGCTACGGATACTGAGTACGGAAATATCATCCGGTGCATCCTGTAATTCATCAAGTTTCAATGCATCAAAGATCGTATTGAGGTCGTCCCCTCCCGAGCGACGGCCTTCCTCAACAATTTCAATAAGTCTGTCTTCCTTTTTGGACAAGTTTGCTTCCGGAATGATCTCCAGCACCCCATCCGACATCAGGGTTATACCAAAATCCTTCGGCAACTCAACATGATGATCCTCATATTCGGCACCCTCAAACAACCCCAGCGGTAAGCCCCTGCCCTTCAGGAAGCAGGTATTATCGGGACTGGAGAAGATCGCCTGCGGGAAGTGACCACCATAACTGTAATTCAACGTTCTCTTTTCTTTATCAATCACGCCCAGGAAGATCGTCGAGTGGCAATCGAGCTCCGCCTCGAGCAGGTTGCGATTAATCCAGCTCAGCATCCACGCCGCTGACTTGACCTCGTGATGATGCTCCATTCGAAAATGGCGCCGCGAACGGATGGACAACTGCTTGATCAGTACCGTCACAAACGCGGAAGACGAGCCATGACCGGTCACGTCAACCAGGTAAAATACCAGCTTATTGTCGCTTACCTGGTGATAGTCGACAAAATCGCCCGACAGGTAGTTCGCCGGTATTACAAGATGCTCAAACTGGTAGTCAAAAATGGTCGCCGGACTGAGTGGCTGCATCTTTTTCTGTACCAGCCTGCCCGCTTGCTGGTCGGACTGGATTTCCTCCAGCCGCGCCTGCAATTCACTATTGGCGGCTTCGAGTTGCTCGGCGTAATTACTATTTTCGCTTTCAAGTCGCGCCCTCTCAAGGCTGCCGTGAAGCGAAAACAGCAAGCGCTCCTGATTCAGGGGCTTGACCAGGTAATCCAGAATTCGCAGTTTCAACGCATCGAGCATGATGTGCTCAATGCTCTCATCAAAAAACACAATGACCGGCAGGCTGGGGAATCGCTCATTCACCTGCTTAAGAATGGCGAGCACATCAATACCTTCACCTTCGCTGCAAAGGTCGAGCATCGCCAGGTCCGGGGTGACTTCCGCAATCGTATTGGCGAGGTTTTTAAAATCAGCGGTGCTATCGACCCGGTAGCCGGCACCGGACAGGCAATCATGCACGCCGCGCTCAAGCAAATTGTCCTGGCCAATAACCAGTACATGCTCACTGTGCGTCCTTAAGCGTCGATCCATAGTTAATATCTTACCCACGTTTTAAACCGCCAGCGCGGCTCAGTAGTCTTCATCATCAAAATCATCAGACGTGAAATCATCCTCAACCTCACCATCCGCCAACAAATAGGCCCGGCGTTGCAAATAGGCGTCGCGGATAAAGGTATAACGATCGCCCTGTATCAAGCGCTCGGCTTCGATAAGGTCTGCCCGAGTATCAATAAGATCGGTCGCATTTACTGAAAATCGCGTCAAATCATGGTCAATGTAAGACTGCGGCTTCAGGAAGGCATCTGGAATTCGCCCGAACGCATCACGCACCGTGCCAGGCCCCAGGAACGGCAACATTAGGTAAGGCCCGGAGCCCGCACCCCAGCTACCCAGGGTTTGGCCAAAATCCTCTTCGCTGCCCTCGACGCCGACCCGCGTCGCCAGATCGATCAAACCGCCAAGCCCGATCGTAGAATTCAGGAGCAGCCTGCTGACATCCGTCGCTGCGGCATCCACCTTGCCCTGCAGCACGTTATTGGTGAAGTTGCCGACCTCGCCGAGATTATTGAAAACGTTGGTTACGGCATCATCCACGAATCGCGGCGTCACAACCACATAACCTTTCGCGATCGGCTTCAGCAGCCATCGATCGAAAAATTCATTGAACGCAAACACACGCCTATTGAAGCCTTCCCAACTGTCCTCTTCACTGGCCTGGGCGTGAGACACCATGCCCAGGAAAATCAATACAGATAATACAATAGCCCCGGGCAACGCACCCAAGTTCGGCCTTTCACGGCTAGTTACCGCCACTCATTCAACTCCTCAAGAAACACCAGCCACTCATCGGCCGACATAGTAGCATTGTAACCAACAACAATCAGGCTGGTCACCCCGCAAACGCTGATAAGACCATGATTATCGATTAAAGTCATGTGGGAGAAATCTCAATCTTTGCCAGGCACTTCTGCAACCGTTTACTGGAGACCGGCTCAGAGGTACCCAGCTTTTGCGCATATAGCGATACTCGATACTCCTCCAGCAACCAGCGAAACCTCTCCAACTCCGGGCTATCGACGCCCATCTCCCGGCAGCTGCGCTCAAATCTCTCGTACTGCCGCCAATAATCCTCTAACTCCAGACACCACTCACGTTCTTTCAAGAGCTGGCCCTGTATCTTGTCCAGACGCATGATTATCGCCCGCATATAGCGCGGATACTGCTCGAGCCGCGTTAATGGCAGCTCACCGATAAAATCACCCTTAAACAGCCTTTCCAATTGCTGCCTGATATTTTCATGCACAAACTTCCAGGCAGGCGGCACTCTTTCTTCCATCAGACGGCAAACGTCGTGCCTCTGCCGCAACACATCATGCACAAGTTGCGCCACCTGATTGGCACTGGCCACCAACCTGCCCTTATTCTGCGCGAGCCGCTGATCAAACTCCTTGCTTTCCCGGGGTACCGGCGCGCCATCCAGGAACGCATGGCTATAAGCCGCCTGCATGATACCGTCTACAAGTATCTGCCGTGACCCCAGGCCTGTATAGTAGAGTTCCATCTCCTTAATACGGGGGATGTTCTTACGCAGATAGCGCGCCTGTTCCGCCGTATTGCGCATAAACAGCTTCAGCACGCCGTTATACGACAAAGCGTCGGCTTTGGATTCACTTTCGACGGCAATTAACTCGAGCCGGTCACCCTGTTCGGCCAGTGCCATATAAACCTTCAGTTTTACGCCTCCCTGGTCCACCTCCACACTCTGGTTGAGCGGCCCGAAATCCCAGCGGGTTACGTCCTTGCGCTCCAGGCTGCCGGTATCCGCCGCGGCCACCGTGGCCGATACCTTATCCCGCAGGCGCCGACGTAGATCCGCAAGGTCTCGCCCTTGGGCCAATAAGCCGCCCTGTTCTTCCAACACCCGGATATTGGTCCTGAAAAACGGCTCGAGTGAACTGGAATCCCAGGCGGATTCCTCAATATCGATACTGGCCACTCGTTTGAATGCGCGCGTAAGCTGGGCGGCAAGGCTAGCCTGGCCAAACGTCATCTCACCCAGGGCGCGATCAACGAAATGCGGCACGGGCACCAATTGTTTGCGCACGATCTTGGGCAGCGCCTTCACCAGGGCGATACACTTGTCCCGTAACATGCCGGGAACCAGCCAGTCCAAACGACGCGCTGACAGCCGGTTGAGTAACGCAATCGGTACCACGATGGAAACCCCGTCGCCACTGGCACCGGGCTCAAACTGGTATTCCAGCCGATAGTCTGCGTCATCCACACGCAAGCTGTTCGGAAACTGCTCCAGGTCGGCCAGCCCTGCACCATCGCGCACGAGGTTCTCGCGCGACAAACACAGTGCATCGATTTGCTGCGCAGCGCCTTTTTTAACCCAGTTCTCAAGAGTGCGTCGCGAGCAGATGTCCGCGGGCAGCCTGGCATTATAGAAATCAAAAATAACGTCGTCATCGACCAGGATGTCTCGCCTTCTTGTCTTCTCTTCTAGCGCTTCAACTTCAGCTCGTATCTTATTGTTTATTTTATAGAATCTAACCTTTGATTCGAGCTGTTGCTCGACCAGGGCGGTGCGGATAAATATCTCCCGGGCAACTTCAATATCCGTTTTGCTGTAGTCCACCGCGCGGCTTGCTATCGCCAGCCCCAACAGGCTGACCTGCTCCGTCGCCACAACCTGGCCACGGTGCTTTTCCCAATGCGGCTCGGAATACTGCCGCGCCACCAAATGCCCGGCCAGCGGTTCGATCCAGCCCGGCTCAATCCGCGCAACCGCACGTGCATAGACCTTGGTGGTCTCCACGATCTCGGCGGCCATCACCCATTTGGGGGTTTTCTTAAACAGTCCGGAACCCGGGAAAATATGGAAGCGCCGATTGCGCGCGCCCTGGTATTCTTTCTTGTCCTCGAGCAGCCCAACGTTTCCTAACAGCCCCGACAGCAATGCGCGGTGCAGTTCGTCGTACTCGGCTGCCTCGGAGTTGACCTTAAATCCCAGCTCGCGGGCGACCAGCAGTAACTGGCGGTGAATGTCCCGCCATTCCACGATACGCAGGTAACCAAGATAGTTAGCCCGGCAAAACTTGCGAAACTGGTTCTGGGTAAGGTCCTGGCGTTGTTCCTCCACCACATTCCACAGGTTTACCAACGCCTGGAAGTCGGAGTCCGGATCTTCATACGCGCGATGCTTTTCATCGGCTGCCTGGCGCTTTTCCATTGGGCGTTCGCGGGGGTCCTGGATGGTCAAACCGGACGCTATGACCAGCACCTCCGCCAGACTGCCCTGCCCCTGCGCCTCGATCAACATTCGGGCCAGCCGTGGATCAACCGGAAAGCGGGACAATTGACGGCCCAGTTTTGTGATGGAATTGCGCTCATCGACGGCACGTAACTCCCACAGCAGCTGGTAACCGGCCTTGATGGCAGGCTGTTCGGGGGGGTCGATAAACGGAAAACGTTGTACCTCGCCCAGCCCGAGGGTCAGCATCTGCAGAATCACCGAAGCCAAATTGGTCCGCAGTATCTCGGCATCGGTAAATTGCGGTCGATTATTGAAGTCGTCTTCGGCATAGAGTCGAACACAGACGCCCGCCGCCACCCGTCCGCATCGTCCCTTGCGCTGGTTGGCGCTGGCCTGTGAAATCGGTTCAATCGGAAGGCGCTGCACGCCGGAACGGGCACTGTAACGACTGATACGGGCGAATCCGGGGTCAATCACGTAACGGATACCGGGCACCGTTATCGACGTCTCAGCGACATTTGTCGCCAGGATAATGCGTTGCCCCCTGTGGGGCTGGAACGCGCGGTTCTGCTCGGCATTGCTGAGCCGTGCGTACAGGGGAATCACCTCGGTATCGCGATAATTGCGGTGCTTGAGCGCTCGGCCGACATCGCGGATATCGCGTTCGCCAGAGAGGAACACCAGGATATCATTAGCCCCCGTGCTCCGCGGCAAGGTGTGAATGGTGTCGATTGCACCGATAATCGCGGCGGGAAGGTCATCCGCCTTGAACTCGTCCTGGTCCAGGGATGGCTGGTAAACCACTTCTACGGGGTAGGTTCGCCCGCTCACCTCAATCACCGGGGCATTATCAAAATGCGCCGAAAACCGTTCCAGGTCGATGGTCGCCGACGTGACGATCACTTTCAGGTCGGGGCGTTGGGGCAGCAGGTGCTTCAGGTAACCGAGCAGGAAATCAATGTTAAGACTGCGTTCGTGGGCCTCATCGATAATAAGCGTGTCGTAATCATTGAGGAACCGGTCACGCGTGATCTCGGCCAGCAATATGCCGTCGGTCATCAGTTTGACATGGGTGGTGTCGCTGACTTTATCCGTAAATCGCACCTGGTAACCCACCTGCCCACCCAGCGGTACCCGCAGTTCCTCGGCGATGCGCGTTGCCACGGTCCGCGCCGCCAGGCGGCGGGGCTGGGTGTGGCCGATCTTACCGTAAACGCCCCGCCCCAGTTCCAGGCATATCTTGGGTAGCTGGGTGGTTTTACCGGAGCCGGTCTCACCGGCAAGGATGACGACCTGGTGATTGGCGATCGCCTCGGATATCTCGTCGCGGCGCTGGGCAACCGGCAATTCCTCCGGATAGTCAATCTTCGGTACTGCCGCCGCACGGAACAGCGCCTGTTGCGTCGACTTCTCGATTTTCGCCCGCAGGCGCTCTGCGTCACCGCTAGCGGCGTTTCGTTGCAGGCGTTCCAGGTCCTTGCCGAGGCGGAACCGGTCGCGCTGCATACAGCCAGCGAGTTGTTCACTGGTCAGTTCGGAGATTTCTGCTGGCATTAATCCGGATTATTCACTAAATTAGAGTGCTTCACGCAACTTAAAAAAAACAATTATGCAATATCTCGAGAATATTACGTTCGACGAACTCGCAGTCGGCGATAAGGCTAGCACCGAACGCACCCTGCAGGAAAAAGACC
The DNA here is from genome assembly GCA_964195105.1 of uncultured Gemmatimonadales bacterium. GTDB lineage: Bacteria > Pseudomonadota > Gammaproteobacteria > Pseudomonadales > IMCC2047 > CAMYKE01. The sequence continues at coordinate 8,259 of CAXMOT010000154.1, forward strand.
TGGTATTGTTCGCGGCGGTGTCCGGCGATGTTAATCCGGTTCACCTGGATGCGGATTATGCGGCTAATACGCCATTGAAACAACGGGTCGCGCATGGGATCTGGTCCGCTTCACTGATTTCCGCCACCATCGCCACGGTAATGCCCGGCCCGGGCAGCATCTATCGCGGCCAGACCATTAAATTTTCGCAGCCGGTGTGTATCGGCGATACCCTTAAGATCGAAGTGGAAGTGTTGACCAAGCATGAGCGCAGTAAAAAGGTCGAACTGAAATGCCTGGTCACCAACCAGGCCGGCAAAAAGGTTGCCGAAGGGGTTGCCGAAGTGCTCGCACCCACTGAGAAGATTAAGGTGAAACGTCCTGAATTGCCTGAAATTTCATACCAGTAAAGCCTGGCCCGTATTCTATCCACAAGGTGCGCATGGACTACTCCAGTAAAGGTTTTTTTGGATTCCGAGAGGCGGTCATGTTTTAGCTTCGCCCCCTTGGGCGAGGTACTTTTGTTTCGCCAAAAGTACCCAAAAGCATTTGCTCCGGATTCGCTGCCCTGCGGGTCCCCTGCGATGCTCACAAAATCCGGCCGCCGGAAAAACTCAAAACCGTGCCATGAAAACAGTTCATGCGGCTCAAAGTAAGGACGACAAAAATCAGTAGCCAAGCCAATTCTGACGCAGCCTCCCGGAGCAAAAAAACCTTACTTTTACCTTGAGAGGTAACGCATCCCCTCTTGCAGCCCCTTAATCGTGAGGGGATACATCCGGTCTTCGATCAGGTGGCGAATCATGGCTGTCGACTGGGTGTATTCCCAGCTGCGCTGCAGCGAGGGATTCAACCAGATCATCTTCGGGAAAGCCTTTGCGATTCTGTGAAACCACGCCTCACCCGACTCCTTATTCCAGTGTTCAACACTGCCTCCCGCAGAACGTATCTCATAGGGCGACATGCTGGCGTCCCCGATAAAGATCACCTTATAGTCGCTGGTGTATTTGTGCAGGATGTCCCATAGCTGGATACGCTCTTCATGGCGGCGGCGATTGTCGACCCACACCTGGTCATAGATAAAATTGTGGAAGTAAAAATACTCCAGGTGCTTGAATTCCACCCGCGCGGCGGAGAATAACTCTTCAACACCGCGAATATGCCAATCCATGGATCCGCCGACATCCATAAACAGCAGCACTTTCACCGCATTGTGGCGCTCAGGAACCATTTTCAAGTCGAGATAACCGGCATTCCTGGCGGTCGCGCGAATGGTATCGTCCAGATCCAGTTCTTCCTGCGCACCTTTACGCGCAAAATCACGTAACCGGCGCAGGGCAACCTTGATATTGCGCGTACCCAACTCTACCGAATCATCGAAATTGCGGTACTCGCGCTGCTCCCATACTTTCACCGCGGAACCGTTGCGATTGCCGTCCTGGCCGATTCGGATGCCCTCGGGATTATAGCCATTGGCGCCGAACGGTGACGTGCCGCCGGTACCGATCCATTTCGAACCGCCTGAGTGGCGGCTGTCCTGCTCCTGGAGACGTTGCTTGAACGCTTCCAGAAGCTGCTCCAGGCCACCGAGAGACTTGATCTTCTCCCGCTCTTCCTCAGTCAGGCTATTTTCAAACTGCGTCCGCAGCCACTCATCGGGAATCAGCGTTTCAAACACGTTGTCCAGCGCAGACAGGCCCTTGAAGTAGGCGGTAAACGCCAGGTCAAACCTGTCAAAATACTTCTCATCCTTGACCAGGCAGAGCCGGCTAAGGTAGTAAAAATCGTCCATGTCGGCAAACGCCTGGTGGCACTTCAACGCCTCCAGCAAGTCCAGGAACTCCCGCAGTGTAGCGGGAACCTTTGCCTCACGTACTGCCTGAAAATAACCTATTAACATATTGATTTATATTATTTAAACTATCGCTCTCCGCGATTCATAAAGGCCAGTCGCTCGAGTAAATGAACGTCCTGCTCATTTTTCACCAGCGCCCCGTGCAGCGGTGGGATCGCACTCCTGGGATCGCGGTTACGTAACACATCCTCGGGAATATCATCCGCCATCAACAATTTTAGCCAATCGATCAACTCCGACGTGGATGGCTTCTTGCGCAAGCCTGGCACTTCGCGAATTTCAAAAAATAGCTCCATCGCTTCCTTGACCAATTGCTGCTGAATATCCGGGTAATGCACGCGAATAATCTCCCCCATCACCTTAGCGTCCGGAAACCGGATGTAGTGGAAGAAACAACGGCGCAGGAAGGCATCAGGCAATTCCTTTTCATTGTTACTGGTAATAAACACGATTGGGCGGCGCGTGGCACGGACCGTCTGTTGGGTTTCGTAGACATAAAATTCCATGCGATCCAGCTCGAGCAACAGGTCATTTGGAAACTCAATGTCTGCCTTATCGATCTCGTCAATCAACAGCACAACCTGTTTGTCGGACGTGAATGCTTCCCAGAGCTTGCCCTTGACGATGTAATTGGCGATATCATGCACCTTCTCATCTCCCAACTGGGAATCCCGTAATCGCGACACCGCATCGTACTCATACAAACCCTGCTGGGCCTTGGTAGTCGATTTAACATGCCATTGAATGAGCTCCAGGCCCAGCGCATTGGCGACCTGCTCCGCCAGCAGGGTCTTGCCGGTGCCGGGCTCGCCCTTCAACAACAACGGGCGCTGCAGCGCAATCGCGGCATTGACGGCCATCTGCAAGTCTTCCGTCGCTACGTATTCTTCGGTGCCTTTAAACTTCATATATTCAGGTTCCCTTATTTCCGGAGTTGCTTGCTCACTACTTTGCCATTATTAAACACGATCATTTCGCCCTTGCTCATCTGGTACCACTCCTCGTCCTCCGTCAACGGCCTGGTGGCGACCACCGTAACCACGTCGCCCGCAGTCGTCTCTGCACAGAAGTCGATCGATACGTCGGTGTCCTTGAGCGAGGCCTGGCCGAACGGGGCCTTGCGGGTAATCCAGGCCAGCTGGGTATCGGCGTAGGCAAACAGGTACCGGGAATCGGTAAGCAACGCATTAAAAATACCCAATGCCTGCAGTTGTCCGCACAACCCTGCAATAAAGCGGCACAACTCAGTTCGACTCTTTGGCGGCTCGGGATAGCGGGCGCGCACCTGGTCCAATAACCAGCAAAACGCGTGCTCACTGTCGGTACTGCCGATCGGCCTATAGAAATTCAATGGCCACTTCTTGACCGCCTTGATCTGGCCATTGTGGGCAAAGCTCCAATGGCGGCCCCATAACTCACGGCTGAAGGGATGGGTATTCTCCATTGCCACCCGACCGGAATTTGCTTGCCGGATATGGCTGACGACAATGTCACTTTTGATCGGGTACCTGCTCACCAGCTCTGCCACGTGGGATTTGGCGCCCGGATCAGGATCCTTGAATTCGCGATAGCCCCTGCCATGGTAGAAAACGATCCCCCAGCCATCCTTGTGCGGGCCGGTATTGCCACCGCGCTGCATCAGTCCGGTAAAGCTAAAACAAATGTCAGTGGGCACATTCGCGCTCATACCAAGAAGCTCACACACAATAAGGTCCGTTGCTGTTATCGAGACCTTTGCATAAAACAGGGGCGAAAGAAAAATGAGATGAAATCTTTCTGATTGAGGCGGGAAATGCAGGCAATAGCTCGCTATTGGCCAATTTTTCAACGAAAAGCAGAGAGATTTTAGCCATTTTTACTCGTCATCCGATTTGTGCAAAGGCCTCGTTATTTATATACGTCAAAAAAATAATCGATTCACTTGCCGTGCGTCGCCTCGTACTCGGCTCGATAATCTGCAAACGGATCTTCACCTGCCAGCTCTTCCGCCAGCTCGTCACCCGCCTCGACTTTAGCGACTTGGTCACTCAGCAGCGACACGTTATCCCATTCGGTGGCTAATTCAGTTTCCTCTGCCAACGCAGTGTCCGCCGCGATTTCTTCTTCAAGGGCAGCATCGACTGTCTCGAAGTCAGGCAGCTCTTCCAGCTCTTCAAGTAGTTCTTCAGCAAGAGGTTCCGGTTCGACCGATAGTCGCGTAATGGAGATAACCGCCTTATCCGGCCTGGCATCCTCAACCAACTCTTCGGCCACATCTTCAACTGGTTCCTCAACCAACTCTTCAACCAGTTCGACAACCGGCTCATCGACGGACTCAGCCACCAACTCCTCGATTACCGCTTCTACTGGCTCACTGAGCGCCTCTTCTGCCGTTGACTCTGGTTCAGACTCTGCAACGACCGAAACGATTGCCGCTGCCACGCCTTGACCTGGCTCGACGAGTTGTTCTCGTTCTGCCTCTGCGACCTGTGACTCCATGGCCCGGGAAAGCATATCTTCCGGCACCAGTTCTTCGGGCGAAAATTCATCCGCGCCCTGGTGACCAGGATCGATATCCTCGGGAAGAACATCTTCCAGCAGCGGCACCCCGCCGTGCTCATCCGGCACCCATACTCCTTGCTCACTCTCCGCGAAATCAGGCGAACCCAATTCCAATTCTACAGCGTCGGCGCGCTGGCCTGCCCCGCTTGTGGTCGCTGCTTCCCGGACTTCCTGGAAGGGCCTGCCGGGCTCCTGGATACGCCGGATGCTGATATTATTCGCAGCCCTGTACGCGGCAGCGTCGCTTGCCAAATCTATTCGAAAGGGTTGATGGCGGCGCAGCCACAGGTAGAAAACAGACAAGCCACTGCCAATCACCAGGCAAACTGCAGCGAACACCATGAGCAACGAAGGCCATTCTTTATCTCCTGCTGGCGACGACGCTCGTTCGGGCGTATCCGAAACCTGGACGACATCTTCAGCGACACCTTCAGCGACATCTTCAGGTATGGGATCAAGGCCGGGCCCGGTTTGTTCGGCGACTTGCGCCCCCGGGCCCGTTGCCGCTGCTCGCTCGGGCAACGTGACTATTAGCGGCCGTGGCTTATAGCTCACGGTTCTGCCACTGACGGTCTTGCCGGCAAGCTCCAGGTCAAGGCGATATTCGCTGCTGACACCATCGTCCAGCACATCCAGGCGCCATCTACCCTGGTCAGGCTCCAACGTCACCAATGAGGTTTTATTCGCAGAATCCGTAACGCCTACGATCAACCTGGACTGGCCGAGATCAAGCTCGGAATCCCTCACCTGCGCTGTCAAGGTATAGAAGTTGTCGCCCGCTTCAACGCGGGACTGAACATCGAGCGCAAGCAACTCATGAACCTGCAGCGTGTGACTTATTACGCGGCTATAATCCAGTGCCCGAACGGTAATATTCAGCTGATAATTATCTGCCTGGACGAAGCCCGGAACTTCCATCGTATAGCGACCCGGAATCGCTGCGTCCTGCGGCAATTGCTGGATAAAGGTTTCAGCGCCGTTAAATCCGACAGCTTCGAGCATCACCTCAACCGGGGTATGATAGTCTGTGATCGGTTCAACAGGGCTTGGGGCACCTACTGCCACCGAAATATTTTCACCACTGATATAGCGATTCCCGAGCGGCGCCAGCGTGATGAGCTGGCTTGATTCAACATAAATGCGACTGCCCGCCCC
>CAXMOT010000155.1:0-4957 GCA_964195105.1 uncultured Gemmatimonadales bacterium
CTACCCAACACTAGTATACCCACGCTTAAAATAAACCAACGCATCAGCATCAGGGCTGGGCGATTCAATATTCACCACTTCCCCAATCATAATAATGTGATCACCCTCTTCATAGCGCGCGTGAACCGTGCATTCAAGAGACGAGAGGCAGTCCGCCAGCAATGGACAGCCGGTGATGCCGTGAGCTAACGCAGTGCCAGTAATTTGGTGGCCGCCTTGTGAGGCAAACCGGGTTGATAGATCCTCCTGGCCAGCTTTCAGGAAATTGACAGCAAAGGTCTGCGCTTCATGCCATTCCTTGAAAGTATCCGAGCTGCGCTGCAGATTCCACATTATCAGCGGTGGCTCCAGGGAGAGCGAGGTGTAGGAATTAACGGTGATGCCAAACGGGGCTACCCCTTCTGGCGCCGTAGTTACGACTGCTACACCCGTAGGGTATAGTCTTGCGGCTGCCTTTAATTGATCACCGGTGACTGTCAAAGTATTAACCTTAGCTTGTTGGTTATGATTGTAATTGCGCTCTATGGCGGCCCGTACAGTTAACCGCGCCACGCGCCATGTAGCTATTCTAAAGATGATTTCGCAGATAATATAGTGACTTACGAATTATCTTGCCGTCATCCCGCCGATTGAAAATTAGCTCCGGCAACGATATGGTAGCGTCATCTCAACCAGCGCCCGCGGGCGGATAATCCCTATGCAGATTCACGGTGTGGAACAACGTTCCCTTTGGTACGACGAGGCCGGCGCGACCCTCAGGATAATCGACCAGACGCGGCTGCCCTTTGAGTTTTGTATTGTCGAGCTGAATGACCTGGCTGCGGTCTGTGAAGCTATTACTACAATGCAAGTCCGGGGCGCGCCGCTTATCGGGGCGACTGCAGCATACGGGCTGGCATTGGCGCTGCGTGACGATCACTCACTGGCGGCGCAACGTGATGCCGTCACGGCTCTCCTGCTGACCCGGCCAACCGCTATCAATTTGCAATGGGCGTTGCAGCGCATGGTGTCGAGTCTGCAGCACATACCGCGCGGCGAAGTGTATCGCGCCGCGCTGGACCTGGCGGCGCAGTTATGCGAGGAAGATATCGCCACCAATCGGCGGATCGGTGAAACCGGTCTCGCCCTCATTAAGCAACTGGCTGACGAAAAACAAACAGAGAAGCCCGAAGGGCAGGCTGAGGTCCCGGTAAATATACTGACTCATTGTAACGCGGGGGCGCTGGCCACCGTGGATTGGGGTACCGCGCTGGCCCCGATATACCTCGCCCACCAGCAGGGGATTGCCGTCCATGTTTGGGTCGATGAGACGCGCCCGCGCAATCAGGGGGCCAGCCTGACAACCTGGGAACTCGCCCGGCAAGACGTCCCCTTCACATTGGTGAGTGATAACAGTGGTGGTCATTTGATGCAGCAGGGTTTGGTGGATATCTGCCTGGTCGGTTCCGACCGCACCACCGCCAATGGCGATGTTTGCAACAAAGTGGGTACTTACCTCAAGGCATTGGCTGCTCGGGATAACCAGGTGCCTTTCTATGTTTGCCTGCCGGTCTCAACTATTGATTGGGGCCTCGCAACAAACGGTGATGAGATTCCCATCGAGTACCGTGATCCCGCCGAAGTTACCCGAGTGCTTGGCGAGGACGACAGCGGAGTGCTGCATACAGTTAGGATTGCCCCGCAGAATTGCCCAGCGCTAAATCCTGCCTTTGATGTTACCCCCGCTCGCCTGGTGACAGGTCTGGTTACTGACCACGGAATTTTTGCGGCGACCCCGGCGGGCTTGGCGGAGTTAAAAGATGAACTGGAACAAACATCGGGAGTTGATGCGCCATGAACGAAACCCAACTTCGCCAGCAGGTCATTGATGCTGCGCGCCAACTCAATAGCCGTGGTTTGAGTGCCGGCAACTCCGGCAATGTAAGTGCGCGGTGTGGTGATGCAATGCTGATCACCCCGACAGGTATTGCCTATGAGGTGCTACGCCCCGCGGATATCGTCAAGCTGGATATGGGCGGCGCGGTTATCGAGGGGGATCTGAAGCCGTCGAGTGAGTGGCACTTTCATAGCGCAATATTGGCTGCCCGGGTCGAGATTAATGCTGTTGTCCACACCCATTCAAGGTATTGCACCGCGCTTGCCTGCACCCGGCGGGGCATTCCGGCCTTTCACTACATGGTGGCGGTGGCGGGCGGCAAAGATATTCGCTGTGCACCCTACGCAACCTATGGCACGCCAGCACTAGCTGAGCATGCAGTTGCTGCACTGCACGAGCGCCAGGCATGCCTGCTTGCCAACCATGGCAGCATCGCAATCGGCGCGTCGGTCGCGGCCGCACTCGCCCTGGCCAGCGAGATCGAAGAGCTGGCGGCCCAGTACAGCGAGGTGCTGAAAATTGGCGGTGAGCGGCTACTGTCTGATGAGCAGATGAACGAAGTGTTAAACAAATTCGCCAGTTATGGCCAGCAAGACCAATAACCGCCCGCCCCGTCGCTCGTTTAAATATTATTTATTGATTAATAAAGTATCGCGGATTCAAATCTGAACTGCATCATCTAACCAGGTAGAAGAAGATGCCACCAGGAAGGGTATCGCCAAGGCGAGCAAAACGATCAGGAAAATCCGCAGTGCTTGGGTGAAAAGCCAGGAAGTTGTGGTCGAAAAAGGTAAAGTGACGGAGTATCGTGTCAAATTAAAGCTCAGTTTTGAGCTCGAATAATATGTTGTAACCTGAAGCATGCGCCGGGGGCGGAAGCCTTCGGTGCATGGGAGCCTTAGCGTATGAATCAAAATCTCACAGATAGCCAGCCGGGCCGGAACAATGCCGGCAACCGTACACGAACTATTATTATCGCCGTGGTTGCGTCGGTGCTGGCATCGGTCCTTGCGGTCTGGCTGCTGCTGGGTTACCTTTTTCCGAAAGAATTCAAGCCGGTGCAGTTAAATGATCGCGAGCAGCGGGCGCTAACCGCCAAGCTTGATCGCCTTGATACGCGGATAGCTTCCAAAGCCCATATCGTTAAATCAGCCGACAACGGGTTACAGCCGGAGAAATACACGGAGGATGACGCGGCACGGGAAATCAATATTAGCGAGCGGGAACTGAATGCGCTATTGGCGGACAACACCGATCTCGCGAAGACGCTGTCGATCGACCTGTCGAATGACATGGCCAGTGCGAAACTGCTGTTGCTGCTTGATCCTGACTTCCCGGTATTGGGGGGCAAGGTCCTGAAGCTCAGTGCAGGGCTGGAACTGGCTTACGCTGATGGGCGACCGATCGTAGCGCTGCGGGGCCTCAGCCTGTGGGGCGTACCCATGCCGAACGCCTGGCTGGGTGGCCTGAAGAATGTGGACCTGGTGAGTGAGTTTGGCGGTAATGGTGGTTTCTGGAGTGCCTTTGCGGACGGTGTGGAGTATGTAAAGGTGAGTGATGGAGAGCTGCAGGTCAAATTGAAGGAGTAACTGCGGTGGCCAATTAGGCGCGGCGCAGAATGCGGTTGCAACTTGGCTTGATAAAGCTGAGGTTCCTTATGAATGTGGTCGCGCCACTTGCGGGTGGCCCCTTATATTACTTGATCGACAGGTTAATTTGAGTCCATTGAATATACTGGTTGTTACCGCATCCGACACTGCCTTCAACAGTCTGCGTCCCGAAGCAGAGATTTCTATCGAAGCCGTTAGCGCGACAGCTGATGGTTCCTGATTGATCATGCAGACAGCATTAGGCCCCAAGACCTACAAGTTCCTGTTCTACGTTGAGCAAAACTATTGCTTCCCGATTCTTCGCCCGATCCAGGCTAAAGCGCGGGAATCCGGTTGCGAGGTGCGCTGGTTTTTCGCCGGTGCCGCGGCCAATCCCGAGTTCCTGAACGCAGACGAGGTGCGCTGCAACAGCGCTGCTGATGCGGTGAGTTTCCAGCCCGATGCGGTGTTCGTGCCCGGTGATCGAGTGCCTGCATTTATACCCGGTATAAAGGTCGAGGTGTTCCATGGTCTCGACGAAAGCAAGCGGGGCAATATCTATCCCGAGCGCGGTATGTTTGACCTTTATTGTACCGAAGGTCCGGGCAGGACCGGGATGCTGGAACCGCTGGCAGAGCAGCGCCGCTATTTCAGGGTGCGGGAGACGGGCTGGGCCAAGTTGGACTCGTTATTCAGTTATGCGGAGCATGCACCGAATTATGAGCGTCCGCAGGTGCTTTATACCTCTACGTTTACGCCCCGACTATCGGGTGCCGCCGCGCTATATGAAGAGATCAAACGGCTGAGTCGGTCCAGTAATTGGCAATGGCTGGTGACCCTGCATCCCAAGCTGGCGCCGGAGACGATGGCGAAGTATCGCGCACTTGCCAATGAAAACCTCGCCTTTTTTGAGAACGACAAGGTCATCGAGTTGCTGCATCGGGCGGACGTGATGATCTGCGACAATTCCTCCATCCTGCAAGAGTTCCTGTTACTTAATAAGCCTGTAGTGACGTTTGCCAATCGGGACCCCCAGTCTTATATGATCGATATCACCGCTCCGAACGCGCTTGAATCCGCGATCGAAACCGCACTTGAACGCCCGTCCGAACTGATGGACAAAATCGCCGCGTATGGCCCGCAGGTCACGCCCTACCGCGATGGAGCATCAGCGCAGCGAATTCTTGCTGCGGTAACCGGGATGCTGGAAACGGGTTGGCAGGATACCAAGCCGCGCAATTTGTACCGTAACTTCAAGATCAGGAAGCAACTTAAGTACTTCGGTTTCTAGCGCTCGTCGGCAATCCTTGCCGATTGCGGAAAACTCGCATATTGAATGCCAGGTGGAACACCATCAGTAAATTCCTTGCCCTGGCGATGCAGCCCGACATCCTGTTGATGGGCGAACCCTTTGGCGCGCTGGACGCGTTGACGCGGGCCCACATGCAGGATTCGCTGATGGAAATTCAACAGGAACTTAACAATACCGTGA
>CAXMOT010000156.1:0-8093 GCA_964195105.1 uncultured Gemmatimonadales bacterium
ATGCTTGTAATCAAAGCACCACAAGAACGCTACCCCGGGAGTATTGAGGCTCATCAGTAATACTAATTAATCGGCGGGATCTGTTTGCCTGGATTCCCGCCTGCGCGGGAATGACGTGCTAAATTTACTCATTACCGATTAATCGGCGGGATCAGATTACCTGGATTCCCGCCTTCGCGGGAATGACGTGCTAATTTTACTCATTACCGATTACACGGACGGATCGGTTTACCTGGATTCCCGCCTGCGCGGGAATGACGATACAAAAAAAAGTCCGTCATTCCAGCAGGAGCCATCTCCCTCCAACCACCTAACTCGCCTTCTGCTCCAACGAGTCATCCGGCTTATGCTCATCGATAGCCTCAACCGCGGCGATTTCTGGCACTACCACGGGCTTCGCCTCTACTTCCAATTCCGGAACACGGTGACGAACCCGGTTCAAACCATCAATACCCGCCACACGATAGGCTTCTGCCATTGTCGGGTAATTGAAGGTATGGGCGGTAAAATACGTGATGGTATTTCCCTCGCCCTTCTGGGCCATGATGGCCTGGCCAATATGAACGATCTCCGCAGCCTGGTCACCGAAACAGTGAATACCCAAAATCTCCAGGGTCTCAGTATGAAACAGCAGCTTGAGGACACCGATTTTCTGGCCGGTAATCTGCGCGCGGGCAAGTTGCCTGAACTGGGCCTGCCCCACTTCGTAGGGGATCCGCTCCTGGGTAAGCTCACGCTCGGTCTTACCTACTGAGCTGATTTCCGGCAATGTGTAAATACCCGTTGGCACGTTGTCGCCCTTCCAGTAGCTCTGCTTGCCCATCATTTCAAATGAAGCTGCACTGCCCTGGTTATAGGAAGCACTGGCCAGGCTTGGCCAGCCAATCACATCACCCACAGCAAAGATATTCTTGGCCTCGGTACGAAAATTCTTGTCCACCTTTAACAGGCCACGCGAGTCTGACTGTATGCCTACATTCTCCAGCCCCAGCTTCGCAGTATTACCTGTGCGGCCGTTACACCACAAAATAACATTAGAACGCATTACCTTGCCGGATTTCAGGTGCAGCTCAACACCTTCGTTATCGCCGACTATCTTTTCATACTCTTCATTGTGGCGGATCCGTACGTTGCTGCGGCGGAACTGGTAACTCAGTGCGTCAGATATCTCGTCGTCCAAAAATTCCAGCAGGCGCCCTCGAGTATTGACGAGATCCACACGAATTCCAAGACCGGCGAATATCGAAGCATATTCACACCCGATAACCCCCGCACCGTATACGATCATCGATTTCGGGGTATGCGTCATGGTTAAAATAGAGTCACTACAGTGAATCCTGGGATGGTCGAAATCGACATCTTCGGGCCGGTACGGATGCGAGCCGGTAGCAATCATAATATTGTCGGCCGTGAACTCTACAAATTTCTCGACATTGTCGAGAAGGTCTACATGCACGGTATTCCTGTCCAGCAGGGTTGCGTGCCCATGGATTACCTCAATATTGTTGCGGGCATAAAAATCGGACCGCACGTCAACCTGCTTGCGCATAATATCCTCAGCGCGCGCCATCACCTGCTCAAAGGTAAAACGCTTCGGGTCGCCAACATTGCGAAATAACGGATCCGAATTAAAGTTCATGGTCATCGAAACAGATTCACGCAGGGCCTTGGAGGGAATCGTGCCGAGGTGCGTACAGCTACCACCCACGGTTCTACTACTTTCGATCACCGCTACTTTCTTGCCATGTTTGGCCAGGTTCATCGCGGCCGCTTCGCCACCAGGTCCGGCGCCAATCACGAGCGCGTCATAATGTTTCTTTTCCAACGGCATATCGGGAAATCTCCTTGGTTAATCCAGTGGCACTCTGCGTGGTTGCATTGCGTCGTAACCCAACTCGGCGCTCGCCAATGCTTTTTGCCTGAGCTGTTCTTTGTCGCACAGGTCGTCTTCGCCACCACAAATATCGCAGGATTCTTTCATGCCCAGGGCACTTAGCCCCCCGCAGGAGCCCTTCAAGGGCTTGCGGCCAAACAATACGCCGACGGACATCGCCAGTACGATGAACATCATTACAACAAAACCAAGAATGACCGTAGCCATGATTACCTCAATGATATGTACGTTGATAAGCCAGGGAACTGCGTTCTATGAACCCCTGCTCGCCCTTAATAATAAACAATGCCGGTATATTATGGAAATCACAATATGCCAGTGCCCGCTCCGCGCCCATTACCATGAAGGCGGTCGCTAAACCGTCAGCACGTGCGGTTGCGGCATCCAACACCGTCACGGAGGCCAATGTATGACTTATAGTATAGCCGGTTGTTGGATCGATAGTATGTGAGTAGCGTTTGCCATCGCGTTCAAAATAATTACGGTAATCGCCGGAAGTGGCGACCGCTATATTGGAAAGGCTCAGGACTGTCTGGATATCGCGCCGTTCAGGCACCGGGGACTCGATCGCAATGCGCCAAGGCTCACCACCCGGTTTCTCGCCACTCGCATATATTTCACCGCCCAACTCCAGCATAAAATTATGCACGCCCGAGTCACGCAGGTGGTCCGCAGCGTAATCCACGGCATAGCCCTTGGCGATCGCCGACAGATCAAGTTTAATCTCCGCGAGCTTCCTGATCGACACCGAATGTGGCCTCAACTCGAGGCGTTGGTAACCGACGCGCTCCAAGAGCGCACTAATCTCAGTATTATCCGGCACACGATCCATTCGCTCTGTAGCGCCGAAGCCCCACAGTTCGACCAATGCGGCCACCGTAATATCAAACGCGCCCTCGGTCTGTCGGCTAATCTCCTGGGCGAGCGCTATCACATGCCAGGTTTCCGGCGCTACCGCATACCACTCACCCACCGGAGAAGCGTTGAACAGGCTAAGCTCGGAATCCTCACGATAGGTCGACATCAGGATATTAACGCGGGCCAGGCGTTGCTCCACCCCGCTGCGCAATTCATCCGGCGAAACATCAAGGCCGTCAGGGAGGAAATACTTTACCGAGTAGCTGGTGCCCATGACGGGCCCCGAAAAACTCTGCGGTTGCGGTGGTTTTTCGCTATTGGAACATCCTGCCAAGACCAGGATAAGGCCAAGACAAATAAAGAATTTTGATTTCAGGAAGGCCCCCTGCCCGGTCTTTCCCGAGCCACAGCCCTTCAAAGCCCATCTCGTCATTCCCGCGCAGGCGGGAATCCAGGAGCTTACGGAGTGCTTTAATCGACGATTGTATTCAAAGTACTGCAAAAAAATCTACCTTGGGGTTTTAGGGCTCATTAACAACACCCATTAAACGGATGGATCGGCTTACCTGGATTCCCGTCTGCGCGGGAATGACGCGGCGAAATAGATATATCATCCCTGAGAGACCGGACTCCAAAATAGATTCCGTCATTCCTGCAAGAAAACCATCACACTCCCCTCCGTCATTCCCGCGAAGGCGGGAATCCAGGGGCTTACGGAGTGCATTAATCGGTTCTTGTATTCAAAGCAATGCAAAAGTTTGCTCACTGGGGTTTTACGCTTAATCACGAATTCTCGGGTAAACTGATGGGCCGGAGTACCTGGATTCCCGCCTTCGCGGGAATGACGTGGTTATCGGGAATGACGAGGAACATTAAGTAGTCACCGGTTAATCTGGTCCCACAGGTCTGTCCACCGAGGGTTGTGCTCTTCGATTAGCCTTAGCTTCCAGGCTCGCCTCCAACCCTTCAATTGCTTCTCCCGTGCGATGGCGGAGAGCATGTCCTCATGCTGTTCGTAGTAGACTAACTGGTGAGCTTTGTACTTTTCAGTAAAACCCGATACCTGGGTGTTGCGATGCTGCCAAACGCGCTTTAGCAGATGACTGGTCACCCCTATATATAAGGTGCCATTTTTATCGCTCGCGAGGATGTACACGGCTGGCTGCTTGGTCATCCTTGACCTCACATGGAGAGGAGCTAATTAACCGCCAAAGTCATCCAGCAGGATATTCTCGGGCTCAACACCCAGGTCTTCCAGCATCTTGATCACAGCGGCGTTCATCATTGGCGGTCCACACATATAGAACTCGCAGTCCTCAGGCGCGGGGTGATCCTTCAGGTAGTTCTGGAAAAGGACATTATGGATAAAGCCTGTCATGCCTTCCCAGTTATCCTCGGGCAACGGGTCCGACAACGCGACATGCCAGTCGAAATTCTCGTTCTCGGCAGCTAGCTGGTCATATTCTTCGGCATAGAACATCTCGCGCAGACTGCGCGCACCATACCAGAAGGACATCTTGCGCTTGGTATTCAACCGCTTCAACTGGTCAAAAATGTGCGAACGCATGGGCGCCATACCGGCACCGCCGCCGACGAATACCATTTCCGCCCCTGTCTCCTTGGCGAAAAACTCACCGAAAGGACCGAATACCTTAACTTCATCACCGGGCGTTAAACTAAACGTCCAGGAGGACATCTGTCCGGGCGGGAAATCAGTGCCCGGCGGAGGTGATGCAATCCGGATGTTAAACTTGATAACACCTTTCTCGTCTGGATAGTTCGCCATCGAATAGGCGCGGATAACGGTCTCGTTAACGGTCGACTGGTGTTTCCAGATATTGAACTTGTCCCAATCTTCCCGGTACTCTTCCTGCACCGCAAAGTCTTTGTAATTCACCTGGTGCGGTGGCGATTCCAGTTGCACATAACCACCTGCGCGGAAGTTAACGTCTTCGCCTTCGGGCAATTCAAGCACCAGTTCCTTAATAAAGGTGGCTACGTTGTCATTCGATTTGACCTTGCATGTCCATTGCTTGACGCCGAATACTTCTTCCTCGACCTCAATCTTCATGTCCTGCTTCACGGCAACCTGGCACGACAGACGCTGGCCTTCCCGTGCTTCACCGCGGGTAAAGTGCCCTTCTTCGGTGGGCAACATAGAGCCGCCACCTTCCGTTATGATGCAATTGCACTGGGCGCAGGTACCGCCACCACCACACGCTGAGGACAGGAAAATGCCCTTGGAAGCCAGGGTCTGCAACAACTTGCCACCGGCCGGCACAATAATCGTGTGCTCAGGGTCATCATTAATTTCGATGGTCACGTCACCCGAACTCACCAGCCGTGCGCGCGCCATTAGAATTATGCTCACGAGCAACAATACGATGCCGGTGAACATCCCTACGCCAA
Organism: uncultured Gemmatimonadales bacterium; assembly: GCA_964195105.1. Classification (GTDB taxonomy): domain Bacteria; phylum Pseudomonadota; class Gammaproteobacteria; order Pseudomonadales; family IMCC2047; genus CAMYKE01. The sequence continues at coordinate 5,162 of CAXMOT010000156.1, forward strand.
GATATATTTCCGTTAAATTCATAATTGGTTTCGCCCGTTACTTAAAGCTGAACGCCGGAGAACGACATAAACCCGAGTGACATCAGTCCCACGGTGATAAATGTGATACCCAAGCCCCGCAGTCCTGCGGGCACATCACTGTACTTAAGTTTTTCCCGGATACCCGCCAGCGCGGCAATCGCAAGCGCCCAGCCCACACCGGCGCCAGCGCCATACACCACACTTTCAGTGAAGTTGTAGTCGCGCTCAACCATAAACAGGGAAGCACCTAGAATCGCGCAGTTCACCGTAATCAGCGGCAGAAATACTCCCAGCGCGTTGTACAAGGCCGGTACATACTTATCCAGGAACATCTCCAGGATCTGCACCCGCGCAGCGATTACGCCGATATAACTCAACAGTCCCAGGAAGCTGAGGTCAACGTTGGGCAGGCCTGCCCAGGCTAACGCGCCATCCTTCAGGAGATAGGTAAAGATCAGGCTGTTGACCGGCACGGTGATGACCTGCACCACGATAACCGCAACCCCCAGGCCGATGGCCGTGGATACCTTTTTCGAAACCGCCAGGAACGTACACATCCCCAGGAAGAAGGCCAGTGCCATGTTTTCCACAAACACGGCCTTAATAAAGAGACTCAGGTAATATTCGAACATCAGTGTGCCTCCTCAAGTACGGCGGTTTGGGGTGCGATTGAAAACTCCGTTGCCTCAACCTGGGCCGGCTTCCAGGACCGTAAGCCCCAAATCATCAGCCCGATAATGAAAAACGCGCTGGGTGGCAGCAACATCATGCCATTGGAGTAATACCAGCCGCCTTCGTTAACCAGTGGGAGTATCTCGATACCGAACAGTTTTCCGGAGCCAAACAACTCCCGAATTACGGCGACGAAAATCAGCACGGCGCTATATCCCAGGCCGTTACCGATGCCGTCCAGGAAACTCCGCCCGGGAGGATTCTTCATAGCGAAGGCCTCGGCGCGTCCCATCACGATACAGTTGGTAATGATCAAGCCGACGAATACCGACAGTTGCTTGCTGATCGAGTAGGCATAGGCCTTCAGGATCTGGTCAACCACGATGACCAGCGACGCGATAATGGTCATCTGCACGATAATACGAATACTGCTCGGAATATAATTACGGATCATCGAGATCGAGGCATTGGAGCAGGCGGTCACCAGGGTGAGCGCGATACACATAACCAGGGTAACCTGCAGGCTGGTGGTAACGGCGAGTGCCGAGCATATACCAAGAATCTGCAGCGCGATCGGGTTATTGTCAAATATTGGATTGACGACCACTTCTTTGTTAGTCAATTCCGCCATGGTTATAGATCTCCCGCCTGTAAGTTAGCCAGATAGGGCCCGAAGCCCTTGTCACTCATCCAAAAGTTCACCAGGTTCTCAACGCCGTTGCTGGTCAGGGTTGCGCCAGACAATGCATCTACCTTGTGAACCATCGCAGGGTTAGAGTGATCGACTGCCATTTTGCTCAGCTCGACTGCCGGCGCACCGTTGTCATCCAGCACCTTCTTGCCGATCCACTGCGCCTTCCAGCGCGGATTATCGACTTCACCACCCAATCCAGGCGTTTCCGCATGCTCATAGAAGCCCAGGCCGGCGACAGTATTACCGTCACCTTCGAGCGCCACAAAACCATGCAGGGTAGACCACAGGCCATAGCCACGCACAGGAATAATGACACGCGATAACTGGCCTTCTTCCTCGAGCAGATAGACGGTGGCATAAGTCTCGCGTCGATTAATCTTGGCCAGGTCATCAGCCCTATCCAGAGCTTCCGACAACGCGGGGTCTTTAGCCGCCTTGCGCTGGTCATAGCTGGCTGCGTCCATATCCGGCACATAGCGACCGGTATCCAGTTCCACAACCCTGGCATCGAAGCGTGTAAACAAGGCGTTGATATCCTGGCCCGCAGTCTCAATACCTGCAGCCACCAGGATGTTTTTCTTTTTATCGAGTGCTTTGTTGGCGGTTTGCAGCGGCTTTAAACCGACCGCTGCGCCTGCAACAATAATCGAGCAGACCAGGCACAACAGCACTGCAACAGTGAGCGTCTTCTGGGTAGATTCACTAGACATTGCGTGCGACCCTCCGTTTTACATTGGCTTGAATGACGAAGTAGTCAACCAATGGCGCGAACAGGTTCGCAAATAGAATTGCCAGCATCATGCCCTCGGGAAACGCCGGGTTGATCACCCTGATCAGCACACACATGACCCCGATCAAACCACCGAACACCCATTTCCCGGTATGGGTCATCGATGCGGATACCGGATCCGTGGCCATAAAGAACATACCGAAGGCAAAGCCCCCCGTCACCAGGTGCCAGTGCCACGGCATGTCGAACATGGGGTTAGTTTCTGATCCCGCCATATTGAGCAACAGGGTCATGGCAATAAGCCCCGCCATAACGCCTGCCACAATGCGCCATGATGCAATCTTGGTGTAGAGCAAATACAGACCGCCGAGCATAATAGCCACGGTAGAGGTCTCCCCTATGGATCCGGGGATCGTACCAATAAACGCCTGCCCCCAGGTGTAGGGCACCGAATCCATTCCGGTCAACGCTGTCGTACCCAGGATGGTCGCACTGGTGAACCCGTCTACCGCAACCCACACCGCATCACCGGACATCTGGGCCGGATAGGCAAAGTACAGGAACGCGCGTCCGGTCAGGGCCGGGTTAAGGAAATTCTTGCCGGTACCACCAAACACTTCCTTGCCGATCACGACACCGAAGGAAATACCCAGGGCAACCTGCCACAGCGGTATATCCGGCGGGCAGATCAATGCAAACAGTACAGACGTAACGAAGAATCCTTCGTTAACCTCATGGCCGCGCACCATGGCGAACAGGACTTCCCAGAAGCCGCCGACTAAAAAGGTCACTACATAAATAGGCACGAAATACAC
>CAXMOT010000157.1:0-10928 GCA_964195105.1 uncultured Gemmatimonadales bacterium
CCTGAAACCATGCATGTCAGCGTCATCAGCGATACCCTGCAACGGCTCAATAAGAATATGCATGGCGACGCGCCGGATGCCTATCACTTACCGGACAGTCGTGATCTGGCGGCCCAATACCTGCTGCTCTATGAATTATCACTGCCCTATGGCCTTGACCTGAATAACGAGCTGGATATCGACAAGTCCGCGACCCGGATGGTGGTGACGGTGCAAACTCTCTCCACCAACGAGTTGCTGGCGCTGGGTGAACGTGCCGAACAGTGGTTAGCCGATAATGCTCCGAATATCAGTAACCCCGTCGCCACCGGTGCGGTTATGATGTTCTCCCATATCGGCGCGCGTAATATATCGGCCATGTTGCTGGCCGGCGCTACTGCTCTGGCGCTCATATCTGTCCTCCTAATCGGTGCCCTGCGCTCCCTGAAAGTCGGTTTGATCAGTCTGGTACCCAACCTTGTACCGGCGGCGATGGGGTTTGGCCTGTGGGGCTATTTCCAGGGCCAGGTCGGACTGGGCCTGTCGGTGGTGGCATCCATATCGCTGGGAATCGTGGTAGACGATACGGTGCATTTCCTGAGCAAATACCTGCGCGCGCGACGCGAACAGGGGCTGGACCCTGCCGAGGCGGTACGATCTGCTTTCCATACCGTCGGCACGGCGCTATTATTCACCTCGGTGGTGCTGGCAACCGGCTTCTTTATTCTCGCCACTTCACAATTCAAGCTCAGTGCCGATATGGGTTTATTGACCGGTATTGTTATTTTACTCGCGCTGCTGGCAGACTTTTTACTATTACCTCCCCTGTTAATGAAACTCGAGGACAAACCGAATGCAAAAGTGGTTCGTACTGATTCCCCTTCTGATCCTGCCGCTCTTTAACGCCAGCGCGGAAACCCCCGAAGAAAAAGGGCTACAACTGGTCCAGGAGGCGGACCGACGGGATACCGGATGGAGTGACCAGAAAGCGGATATGGCGATGATCCTGCGTAACCGCCAGGGCCAGGAAAGCCTGCGAGATATTCGCATCAGAACCCTTGAAGTCGCTGATGACGGCGACAAGAGCCTGTCGATTTTTGATAATCCCCGTGACATCAAGGGCACCGCGTTCCTGAGCTACACCCATGCGCTGAAGCCGGATGACCAATGGCTGTTCCTGCCGGCATTGAAACGCACCAAGCGGATCGCATCGGCGAACAAATCCGGCCCCTTTATGGGTAGCGAGTTTGCCTATGAAGACCTGACGTCCCAGGAGATCGCGAAATACAACTATAAATACCTGCGTGACGAAACTATCGAAAACCGCACCACGTGGGTGATCGAGACCCTTCCCCAGTATGAGAACTCGGGCTACACCCTGCGCATCGTATGGATGGACCAGGCAACCTACCAGCCATTAAAAATTGAATTCTATGACCGCAAGAAAGCGCTGCTTAAAACGCTTACCTATCATGACTACCAGCAGTACCTTGAGCAATTCTGGCGAGCGGATCGCATGGAAATGGTCAACCACCAGACTGGCAAGGAAACCACGCTACGGTGGGAAAACTACGGCTTTGGCAATGGCTATACCGAGCGGGACTTTAGCCGCAACGTTCTAAAACAGGCGCGCTAGCGGCCACTTCCATTCATGCCCATACCAGAGCCTCCCTTGGCAGGCAGCCTGGTGAACACGGCTTTTACGGAAAAGTTTCGCCAAAGCAATGCCCAGGGTGAATTTTCCATGGCATTTGGGATCAAACGTGAACGTTACTACTAACTGAACCATCCACAGGCCAGCTGAATGCTCCCTCGAACACCACTTACTCGCACCCGCAGCGCTGTTTTAAGCCTGGCGCTTGGCCTGCTACCTACCCTGCTCGCCGCAGCAGATGTCGCGGCAGCGGACAGCGCGCGACTGGGTTTGCACCGGATCAGCAGCTACGAGATCATTAGCGACAAGATCCTGATTATCGAAGCGACCGGCAAGAAAAATTATCGTGCCGAACTCTTCCCCGGCTGCTTCGGTTTGCGCCACGCCTACACTCTGGCGTTCCAGACCAAGGGAGGCAACAGTTTGGATAAATTCAGTTCGGTGGTGCTGCCGGATGGCACGCGTTGCCGCTTTAAGAGTTTCGTGCTCATCCCGGAGTTTGCAGAAACACCCTTGCAGGGGGATATCGAGTCCCCTGCAGCCCCGTGACTTAAACGCCAACACACAACAACCGATGCCCGACCAATCGCAACTACGCCCGGCTCGCAAGTCCGACAGCCGCACTATTGCCCGGCTCTATAGTGTCGCCTCGGATGGCGTCGCTGACTCTATCTGGGCCCAACGCGCCGCACCCGGCGATGCACTTTTGATGATGAAGCACCTGTGAGTGACCTTTATCCGCGGATCTATCACTGTATTCGCGAGATCCCGTCGGGAGCGGTCGCCACCTATGGCCAGATCGCGAGCATGGTCGGCTGCGGTCCGCGTCAGGTCGGCTACGCCCTTGCGGCACTGCGCAATAAAGTCACAGACATCCCCTGGCATCGGGTACTCAATCGCGCGGGTCGCATCAGTGTGCGCAGTTCAGACGGTTTTTCGCTCCAGCAGGAATTGCTTGAAGCCGAAGGTGTGCTATTCAACCTGGATAATCGCGTTAACCTTGGTGTTTTCGGTTGGCAGCCTGAGGGAGGCGAGAACCAACTGGCTCGCGACAGCTAGCCGCGCGCCTGCAAAACCGCCTGGCTGGCCTCCACCATCCCGGGATTACCGCATATTATAGGACTAACCGAAAGTCAGGTAGCAAATACCGGTAATAACCAACGCGCCCAACAGGTTGAGCACCAGGCCGCGGCTGGCCATTTCACGAATCGACACCTCCCCGCTACCGAATATTACCGCGTTGGGCGCAGTCGCCACCGGCAACATAAAGGCGCAACTCGCGCTCATCGCCGCAGGCACCATAAACAGTGCTGGGTCGACCCCTGCGGCGATACCCGCCGCCGCGAGAATCGGCATCAGCAAGGTGGTAGTTGCGGTATTGCTGGTCATCTCGGTCATGAAGGTCACGGCCAGGCAGATGCTCAATAACAGCAAGATGATCGGCAGGCTCGACAACCCGGCCAGCTGCTGCGCCACCGCTTCACTCAAGCCCGTGTTCTTGAACGCTTTAGCGATGGCGAGTCCGCCACCAAATAACAGCAACACGCCCCAGGGAATTTTATTGGCAGTTTTCCAATCCAGCAGTTTACTACCCTTGCCGTCGGGAATGACAAACAGCATGACGACGGCCAGAAGCGCAACCGACGCGTCATTTGCGTAAGGCGCCCCCAGCCACTCACTCCAACCGCCAAAGGGTTCCTTGCGGGTGATCCAGGCCAGTGCGGTCAGCCCAAACACCGCCAATACCCGCTTTTCTGCCGGCAGCCATTTGCCCATCGCGGGAATATCGATTTGCTGCTTTCCCTCCAGCGACCGGGTCAGCCACCAGGCGACCACCGGTAGGAAACAGATCACCACCGGCAAACCCCAGGTCATCCATTGCAGGAAGGTCAATTCGATGCCGGTATTTTCCCGATACACCTCCATGAACACCAGGTTCGGGGGCGTACCTATCGGTGTTCCAATACCGCCGACGCTAGCGGCGTAGCAAATACCCAGCAACAATGGAATGGTCAGCTGTTTATCGCGGGCACTCTCCAGCACGGCCAGGGCAACCGGCAGCAGCATCAGGGTCGTTGCAGTATTAGATATCCACATGCTTAATACGGCCGATGCCGCCATAAATCCCCAGACGATATGTCGATTATCCCGACCGCCGAACAACTGCACCATACCCAGTGCGACCCTGCGGTGCGCGCCACTTTTAGCCATGGCGGTCGAAAGAATCAAACCACCGAGCAACAACAGGATCAGGGCATTGCCGTAGGAATTCGCGACATCAGCAGGGGTAAGAACCCCTAACAGGGGAAATGTTGCCAGCGGAATCAGCGAGGTAGCCGGGATAGGAATGGCTTCAGACACCCACCAGATTCCGCACAGCGCTGTAACTGCAGCGGCCGCTGCAGCTTGCACCGACCAGCCGGATGAGACCATCCAAACGGCCAGCATCAGGCTAATAAGCGGGCCGCCAACAAGAATGATATTTCGGATTTTATCGATTTGCATTATTTTTATACTCGGATATCGCAGCGGATTGTAATGCAAAATCGCGGCCACTGTCAGAGTTCTGTCTTTTTGGCAGGGTAAAATTCCTCCAGGTAATATTTGGCGTTTTATTTTCCCTTTTGATTAGCCTGCCCTTTACCCTTCAGGATGCAGCTCTTATGCTGTCCAACACACAATCACCACGCCCCTGAAAATAAGTCGATGCTGGAATCCGCCATCCCGATTATTGCCATCATTGGACTACTGAGCCTGCTTTGCCAATGGCTGGCATGGTGGGTAAAGCTGCCAGCAATTCTATTCCTGCTCCTGACCGGCATCGCGGTGGGACCGTGGCTTGGCTGGGTTAATCCCGATGACCTGTTGGGGGAGTTATTCTTCCCGGTAGTCTCCCTGAGCGTCGCGATTATCCTGTTTGAAGGCAGCCTGACCCTGAAGTTCGAGGAGATCCGGGGACTTGCCACGGTGGTGCGCAGGCTGGTCAGCATCGGCATGCTGGTTACCTGGGGCGTAATGTCCTACGCATGCTACACATTACTGGATTTTAGCTTGCCCATGAGCCTGCTGTTCGGTGCGTTGGTCGTGGTGACCGGTCCCACGGTTATCATCCCGATGCTGCGAAGCGTGCGCCCCAATAGTCGCATCGCCAGCATATTACGCTGGGAAGGCATTGTTATCGACCCGATTGGCGCGCTGCTGGCGGTGCTGGTCTACGAATCGATTATTTCACTCGCCGAAGGCAGCAGCCTGAGCCACACCCTGGTGGTATTCGTGAAAACGCTGGTGATAGGCGGGTCGCTGGGATGCCTGGCCGGTTATGTGCTGGGCCTCCTGCTACGCCATGGCTGGCTGCCCGTTTACCTGCATAATCTTGGCACTATTTCGCTGGTCCTCGGAACCTTCGCGTTGAGCAACCTGCTGCAGCATGAGTCCGGCTTACTGGCCGTCACCCTAATGGGCATCTGGCTGGCGAACATGCGCGACGTCAATGTTGAGGATATCCTGTCGTTCAAGGAAAACCTGTCTATCCTGCTGATATCCGCACTATTTATCCTGCTCGCCGCGCGTATCGAACTAAACGAGCTCATTATGCTCGGATGGCCCGCATTAATATTGTTGGCGGTTATCCAGTTTGTCGCGCGTCCCCTCGCGGTAATGGTATCAACCCTGGGATCTGACCTGAGTTGGCGCGAACGCAGCCTCGTTGCATGGATAGGCCCGCGGGGTATTGTCGCAGCGGCAATTTCCGCGTTTTTCGCTATCCGCCTGCAGGACTCGGGCATCGCCGGCGCGCAAATGCTGGTGCCGCTTACCTTTATCATTATTATCGGTACCGTGGTGTTGCAGAGCGCTACAGCCAGGATCCTGGCCCGCATGCTTAATGTGGCCGAACCTTCGCCAAGGGGCTTCCTGATCATCGGCGCCAACATCGTGGCGCGAAAACTGGCCAACATCCTGACGGAACTGAATTATCGGGTACTGTTAACCGATACCAGCTGGGACAACATTCGCACCGCCCGCATGGAGGGATTGAACACGTTTTATGGCAATCCGGTATCGGAATATGCGGACACCCATTTGGATCTTGTCGGCATCGGCAGGCTGATGGCCGTATCCCCGCAGCGGGAATTGAATGCCTTGTCCAGCATGCGATATCGACTCGAATTTGGCCAGAAGCACCTGTTTACGTTACCCGTTTTATCAGACACACCCGCTTCCGAAAAACACCTGATTGCATCCAGGCACAAAGGGCGCACGCTGTTCAGCGAGGACTTGACCTACGGTAAGTTCGCGAGCCTGCTCAATAAAGGCGCTAAAATCAGCAGCACGTCCCTGACCGACAGTTTCGGTTATGACGAACTGCTCGTGGCCAACCCAAAGCTTTACTGCCTGTTTGCCATCGATAAAGCAGAGCGATTACACGTCGTTACCGAAGAAAACCCCGTTACACCACAGGCGGGCTGGACAGTGGTAACCCTCAACTTCGCCGATATCGCGCAGAATTCGGAGCAATAATTTGAGTGCCAACACACCGGTTCGCGTATTTGTCGGTCTGCCGGTTCCGGCAGACGTTCGGGATCATCTGGAAAAGCTCAGGCTAAAGGCCTGGGAATCCACTAAAACCATTCCCGGCAAATGGGTTCCACCCGAAAACTGGCATATCACGTTAACCTTTATCGGCAGCCTGGACCCGGCTCAAATCGACCGACTCATTGAGCTGTTGGAAGAAAAATACAGCGGATACCAGCCCTTTGACGCACACCTGTCGGGAGCGCGCTGGTTCCCGGGTGAGTTCAAGCCAAGAATGATAGTGGCCGAAGTTCAACTCAACGCCCAACTCCTGGCGATAAAACTGCGCAGTGACCAGGCGGTTAAAGCGATGGACATCCCGCCAGACAGGCGTTCGTACCGCCCCCACATCACCCTCGCCCGATTCAACCAGCGCCTGACCGCGACACCATTGCCCGAACCTGCCAGTCAGCTCCCCGGTATCCGCGTCGACCAAATTACCCTCTATCAAAGCGTCCCGGTAGAATCGGGAGTCAAATACGTCGACCTGCATCACATCAAGCTGGGATAGTCCAGAACGTCCCGCAAGAGTCACTCATCACCGGAGTCGGCCTTCTAACAGGCTGTTGCGGCGCGATGGTTTCTAGTACTCTAATCACCTTGCGACAATTATCGGGCCGGCTTAAAACCCCGGATTTATTGCAGGCCTGGCCACACAATTTGGAACGGACTCACATGAATACCGCAGAACATATTCTGAATTTCTGGTTTGGCGACGAATTTGTCGATGGCTTCCCACTGCACAGTCGCGAAGCACTGTGGTTTCAATCGAACCGGGCAACCGATCAGGAGATCAAGACCGGTTTTGCTACTGACGTGGAACGTGCCGCCAAGGGACAACTCGACCATTGGCAGACAACCCCCCAGGGCAGGTTGGCCCTCATCATCCTGCTGGACCAGTTCCCACGTAACATTTATCGCGGCACACCACATGCTTTCGCCTACGACAGCCTGACGTGCGATTTTTCCATGGAGGGCATTGAGCTGGGTCATGACGCTCAGTTACGCCCCGTGGAGCGCATTTTTTACTATTTGCCGCTGGAGCACAGCGAGAGCCTGGCGATGCAGGAGCTGAGCGTCAGCCTGATACAGACCATGCTCGATAATGCCCTCCCCAGCCAACATGCCAAAATAAAGGGCTTCCTGGGCTATGCCCAATCCCATCACGACATTATCGATCGTTTTGGGCGGTTCCCACACCGGAATTCAATTTTGGGGAGGGATTCGACTGTCGCGGAAATAGAATTCCTGAAGTCTGGCCCGACCTTCGGCCAGGGCTAGGAGGCTGTCGAACTTAGGATGAATCTACTGCGGAAAAGCCGAATCTGGTCAGATTTACCGATTATTCTCGTTAAATAGCGAGCTATTCGCCTCAAATAATCGAAAAATCTGCCTCAAACCGATCTTTCCCTCGCTACGATCACCTAAGTCCGACAGCCTCCTGACAATCCTTACCGGGTTATCAATTCAACCATGACCCCAGATCCATAGCGAGGCCGCCATGCTGACGCCCCCGCCACTGGCGACGAACATCACCTTGTCGCCCGGTCGGGGCCCTTTACCCTGCGTCAGGGCATCATCCAACGCCATTACCACGCAGGGTGAGCCGGTGTAGCCCCACTTATCCATCACGTAATGGGTTTTGCGCATTGGCTGGTTGATGATATCCATGACCATTTCGATACCGCGCAAGTTGACCTGGGTAAAGTAGTAGTGGTCGATATCATCTGCGTCCATGGCATGGCGTTCTAGCAATGCATGAATCAGCTTGGGCCAATGTTCGGTATTGAATTCCTTTGGGAAGCGTTCAACAAATTGAAGATGCGGCGCGCCATGTGTTGCGACATAGTCGGGTGTCGCAGGGTTGCTGGCGGCACCTCCGTATATTCCCAATACCTTGTGATACTTGCCTATGGTCTTGAACTCGGATCCCATATAACCCGCCGCTTGCCCGACACCGAGAATGGCAACGCCTGCACCATCGGCAAAAATTGTCGCAGTGTGCTTATCTTGCCAGTCGAGGTAGCGGCTCATGCCGTAACCGCCGGCGACCAGCACATAACGCATATTGGGCTCGGTCATGAGATAGCGCGCGCCCTGGTCCAGGGCCCTCACCCACCCAGCACAGGCGCTGTTGATATCGAATGCGTTGGCATTAACCGCACCCAACTTATCCTGCACCACCACGGCCGTTGCGGGGGATACAAAGTCTGGCGTATCCGTAGAGAGGATAATCAGGTCCAGGTCTGTGGCACTGATATTGGCATCCTGCAGCGCCCTGTTAGCTGCGGCGGTGACCAGGTCCGACGTGGTTTGCCCGGCAGCCATAAAACGTCGCTCTTTAATGCCGACATTATCCTGCAGCCACTGATCGACCGGCTCGCCCAGTCGGGCTTCCAGGTCTGCATTAGTTACCACCTGCTCCGGCACATAGCTACCGGTCGCTAAAATCTGCGGAATGCGCAGCACGATAATTCTCCGTTGGCTGGGGCTTTAGTCGATCTCCGAGTCAAATTCTAACCCGAGTTGCCCGTTCAAACACAGACTTTAAGCTCGATCACGGTCGTTGACTTAGCACTCTTTTGCACTCTTTTGCACTCGCCAGGCTCACCAAACCCAGCTCGAGGCCCCTGTATGCTGCGTATTCATACAGTTTCCACGCAACAAAAAACTTGATTTATGTCCTGAATTTTATAAAAATGCTTTTCCGCGATGTATGTCACTAGTTAGTCATGCATAGATTGAATAGGAAATAAGTTAGCGAACAAGATGCGCGTCATTCCAATTTCAAATGCCCGCAGAACCAGCGACTCCGCAACAGCGTCGCTGGATACGCTATTCAAGATTTTCACCGTACCCGAACAACCTGATTCCACGCTAGCCCAACTCGACCAGGAAATCTCCGAGAACCTGCATGGATTCCTGCAAGATCGTATCGTTGCTGTAGAAAAGAGCCTCGACGAGGTTGAAAAGGATTTCTCGGAATCACAGATTCCAGATGAACCAATTTACGTATCCGACCATACCGACTTCCTGCTTAAGAAGCTTGTCGCTCACTCGGTGCATACCGCGTCACCCAGTTTTATCGGCCACATGACCTCGGCATTGCCGCACTTTATGCTGCCACTGTCGAAGATCATGATTGCGCTCAACCAGAACCTCGTTAAGATCGAGACCTCGCGTGCATTTACACCGCTGGAGCGACAGGTCGTCGGCATGATGCACCGGCTGGTCTATAACCAGGATAATGCCTACTACGACGATTGGATGCATAAGCGTAATCGTTACCTTGGTTCGCTTTGCTCGGACGGCACCATCGCCAACATTACCGCCTTGTGGGCTGCACGCAACAATGCATTCAGGGCCAGTGGCGATTTCGCTGGCATCCAGCAGGATGGCTGGGCCGCAGCACTGCAGCATTATGGCTACCGCAACGGGGCTATCCTGGTTTCCGAGCGCGGCCATTACTCGATCAGCAAAGCCGCCGACCTGCTGGGTATCGGGCGCAATAACATCGTCCCGATTATTACCCGCAGCGACTACACGGTCGATGTTGCGAAGATGCGTGCCACCTGCAGGAAACTGGCTGGCAGCGGCACCCGCGTGTTTGCCATCGTCGGCATTGCCGGAACGACTGAAACCGGCTCGGTTGACCCGCTGGATTCGCTCGCCGACCTGGCCCAGGAAGTAGGCTGTCATTACCATGTCGACGCGGCCTGGGGTGGACCTACGCTGTTTTCGGATAAACACAGCGGCTTGCTCAAAGGCATTGACCGCGCCGACTCGGTGACCATCGACGCCCACAAGCAACTCTATACGCCGCTTGGCACTGGCATCGTGTTGTTTAAAAACCCGGAAACGAGCGCAGCAATTGAGCAGCACGCAGATTACGTTATCCGTAAGGGATCCAAGGATCTGGGCATCGCCACACTGGAGGGCTCGCGGCCCGGAATGGCGCTACTGGTTAACGCCGGTTTGCATATCATCGGCAAGCAAGGTTACCAACTGCTGATTGACCAGGGCATCGAAAAAGCCCAATACTTTGCGAGATTGATCGCCAGAGACCCGGATTTCGAATTGATATCCAAACCCCAGTTGAACATTTTCACCTATCGACTGGTGCCTGCGGCGGTCATGAAGGCGCTGAAGAAGGCGTCTCCGGAGCGCCGTGAGAAAATAAACAGCGTGCTCAACAAACTCACCGTCCAGATCCAGAAAACCCAGCGCCAGCGTGGCAAGGCATTCGTCTCCAGAACGCGCCTCAAGCCGCATGCACACGGTCGCCAATCCATCGTCGTATTCCGCGTAGTTCTCGCCAACCCGCTAACCACCCACGCCATTCTCCAGCAAGTACTGGATGAGCAGAAAGAAATCGCCCGGGAACCAGTCTTCCAGGCCATTATCGCCACCATTAAAGACTTGTAGCTGGTGTACTAACCAACAATGTCTGCGCAGCAACCCAAACGGGCCGGCGATTGATTCGACTGAAGGCAGTAAGAGTTAATGATTGATTGGCAACACACCTATGCGGCGATTTGGCGCAAACGCAAGGCTTACCTGCGTGCCGTGCATCAAATCGACACGATCGATTGCACCCGGCTGGTGGGAATTGACGGCCAGATAACACAGTTGAAACGCAATACCGAACGCTTCCTGGCGGGGCTGCCGGCCAACAACGCATTACTTTGGGGTTCCCGCGGCACCGGCAAGTCTTCCCTGATCA